>CAXTJS010000105.1:0-3246 GCA_964244605.1 uncultured Terriglobus sp.
AACGAACGGGGCAGGTACTGTTCATTGCAGTACCTCGCACGTCGAGGGCAGCGGGCCACCCTGCAGCCAGCCATACACGTCCGCCATGCGCTGAGCGACAGATTGCCAGGTGTAGTTCCGTCGCACGAGGTCGCGGCCGCGGCTTCCTACATCTGCGTTTTGAGCGGGGGAGCGGGACAGGATGAAACGCAGCGCTTCGGTGAGTTCTTCGAGAACAGGCTCGACAAGCCAGCCGGCTGTGATCGCGGCGACTTCCGGCATGTTGCACTGCGGTGTGAGAAGGATGGGCTTGCCGGCGGCCATGGCCTCGAGAACGCCCATACTCAGGCCTTCCGAGTAGGAAGGCAGCACGAAGCACTCCGCCGCGGCGAGCGCGCTCCACTTCTGCTGCGCGTCAAGCATGCCCGTAAACAGGACGGCATCGCCATGGCTCGCGGTAAGCGTCTCCAGGTGGGCACGCATGCCATCTGCATCCGGACCGGCGATGACAAGGGTCGTATCCGATTGAAGGGAAGCGATTTTGAGAAACGCGCGGACGAGCAGGTCAACGCCCTTCTTCGGGTGAAGGCGCGCAAGGAACAGCAGGATGCGCTTGCCCGCCAGCGCTGGATACGCGTTCAGAAAGAGCGCCGATGACACACCGCTTGGCATGGACACGCCGTTCGGGATGACCGCGACCGTACGCGGGCCCGCATAGCGCCGGTAGGCTACGGCCTCGGCGGTAGTCAGGGCGTGCAGGCAGTTTGCGTTCTGCAGGATGCCGCGCTCCGTGAGAAGCGAATAGATCTGCTTGCGAAGGCGATGCTGCCCGAGCGCCCAGGGTTCAAGCATGCCGTGCGCGGACACGATGTACGGCTTACGCTGAGCGAGTGCGTTGCGGCTGGCAATGATGGAACTCTGCTGCCAAAGGCCGTGAATATGCGCGCCGTCTGCCGAGCGAAATGCATCGTCGTAGGCGGACTGGAGAGCGGAACTGCTCCACCACTGCTTGCGGCTGGACGGCCAGTGTGAAACGGCGACGTCTTCAAGCTCTGGCGGAACATATTGCTCGTCCGGCCGCCCAAAGGCAGCGATCGATGTTTGAACGCCCTCATACGCCAGCGCATTCGCGAGTGCAGGAACAGCGACACTGACACCGCCGTACTTTGGGTGCAAGTCGGACAAGACCTGCATCCAGGTGGATGGGCTGTCGCTGGCCGTGTGCGGAGCGTGGATGGTGAGTGAGCGGGGAGGATTCATGGCCGCTCCCGTGATGTGGAGGTGGCACCCTTAGGGCTTTGGATCGCATCGGCAATCGAGGCAATCTCCAGGCCGAAGCGCTCCGGAGAATAAGCCTGAATGAGTTCCGCTGCGGCTCTGCCGATACCGTGACGCGCATGCTCCGGCATGCCTTCGATACGGAGCATCTCTCCACTCAACAAACGCTCTTCCGCCGGGTCGAAGAGCCATCCCGTGACGCCCTGCTGGACCAGATCTTGGGCGCAACCACAGCGCGTGGACACGAGCACGGGCAGCCCCGCAGCCATGGCTTCGTTCACGACCAGACCCCATGGTTCCCGTGTGCTCGGCAGTACAAAGCAGGAGGCAAAGGCGTACAGCGGAAGGATCTCTTTCGAATTGAGCAGGCCGGCGAAGTGGACGTCACGAGCAAAGGGAGAGATCTCCACAAACGTCTGAAGCATGCTCCTCTCCGGTCCATCACCGGCTAGGACAAGGGGCCAGGTGCCGCCTTGAAAGCGATAGATGAGCCACGCTGCCAGCAGCTTGAAGACGTTCTTCTCTTGCGCGAGGCGGCCGACGAAGAGGAAGTAGTTTGGTGGCAGGTTGTGGTCAGCGGCCGCTCCGCTGCTACGCAGTGCCGCCACGCCGTCGGCATACATGCTGTTGTCGACCACGTCGTAGAAGCGCACGGTACGGTCAAGAGGGAAGCCGAGCTGCCGCAAGTAAGCGAGATGGTCGGTGCCGCCAGCTACTGCCCAGTTGAAGAGCAGATGAAGACCAAGGCGCTTTAAGCCCTCCTTCCACCACGAACGTGCGTGGTCATAGGAGCAGCTCTCCGTCATGAGCACGCTCTTTCGCCCATGAAGACGAGCCCAAAGCGCCGCTGCGATCGCCGGCAACGTGTAATAGCCGGGGACGAGCACGGTCTCCGGATCGAGCGCAGAAAGTCGCTTCCAGACGAGTCGAGCGAGTGCGAACTTGTTCGCCGATCGCCAGCTTTCGTGCGGCATTAGGGTGTCCACCGGCAGGTCCGCGGGTAGGCCCTCGCGGAACTTCAGTCCGGCATGGACGCCAACGCCGCCCACCATCTCAATGCCGGCAACACGGCCGGCGAGGGTGGGTGCATGCGCAAGACCAACGAAGCGTGCGGTGTGGTACGGGTACCAGTCGATCCAGAGAACGGCAACGCGGCAGTTAGCCGCATAAGCGGAGGCGCTAGGCATGCTGCGTCACCTCGGATACTTGCGTTACGTAGCGTGATCGAACTTGGGTGCGCACGCGGGCAGGGCGTTGCGCCCAGCGCCACGCGATCAGGCATGGCGCGCAGAGCTCAAGCGTGCGGAAGATCATGGCCTCGCCGGTTTGCATGACGAGGTAAATGGACAGGGCGGCAAGTAGAACGTAGACGCTTGCCCAGGGCTGGCCGCGAAGAACGGCGCGCTTCCACACAGACGCATAGCCCCAACCGATGCAACCCATCACGAGCACGGCTCCCCACCAGCACTCGAGCCAAAGATCCGCGATGATGCCAGGGGCGGAGCCCACCGCGCCCTCCCAGCCGAGCGTGCTGCTGAACCCCTCACCCGTACCTGCGTTGTAGAGGAGTTCGGGCACGCCGAAATCTTCGTACTTGGTGGGCCAGAGGGAGGAGGGCACCGGCCGCACGATGAACTGCGCGAGGTACCGGCGCATCCAGAAGTAGTGGTCGCGCTGTTCAGCGCTCAGTACAGTGCCTGCGCCGTAGATGAATTCGTTGCCGGTTTGGGACTTGTCGACGATGTCGCTGACGTCTGTTTTCACTTCAAAGTCGGAACCAATGTAGAGGCTCTGGCGATTCGTGACCAGGAAGAGGACGAGCCATCCAAGACAGCAACCCACAAGCGCCATGGCCAGAACAGGCGGACGTTTGCCGCGGCCCATGTACCAGCCCATGAGTAGAACGACGACGAGGCCGAAGGTGGGTCCGCGACGGCCCATAAGCAGGGCATTCGCAGCCCACGGCGAGGCAAACAGGATGGCCATGTC
>CAXTJS010000105.1:3256-7683 GCA_964244605.1 uncultured Terriglobus sp.
GAAATACGCACCGACGGCGGCGATCTTCGGATCAAGCTCCGGATACTGCACATTTAGGTAAGCGCCGATGGCCATGGCAATGGCCGGTGTACGCGGCCCGCCACGGGCAAGTGCCGCGAGCGCAAGCAGAACGGCGACGAGCAGAAGCATCACGCCGTCGCGAATGTAGCCGCTATCGCTGTTGCCGCCGGTGTATGAGGTTCCAAAAGCCGCCGTAAAGCCGCCTACTGTGACGATCGTGATCGTCCAGCAGGCCAGGCCCGTGGTGCCGATGATCCCGGCCGCAATCAGAAGGCGCTTGAGAGTGCGTGCGGAGAGCGGGGTTTGCGGCTCTATCGCGCGTGGCCAGCGCGTTCCGGCGAGCAGTGCTCCGGCTACGAACGCGACGACGCCAAGCACGTTGAGCAGCTGAACGTGAACGAGCTGGTCGTTGTCGAAAAAGCGATCAAGGCCGTTCCCGCTCAGCAGCTTGTACGGCATCCACGCATACAGAAAGAGCAGCATGGGCCCAATGAACACAAGCGGGTGAAAGGGATCGCGGCTGCCGTCAAAGGCGATGAGCATGCCGCTCACGACGATGAGGACCACGGCAAGCAGGAGGAACTCAAACATGCTTTGCCCCCTTTACGGCGAGGGCGATTGGGAGGCGATCCAAAACGCGCTGGAAGAGCTTCTTGAAGAGCGCAGCTGGCGGAAGCCAGCCATGGCGACTTCCGCTGCGGAAGAGCAGGGCGGTGATCGTCACGAGGACCGCTGCCATAACGGCAGTCAAGAGGGGGGTGTGTTGCGGGAGATACTCACGCGCAACGGCCAGCCCGGCCAACAGCGTAGTGCCGAGTGCTCCGGCGACATAGGAGAGAGTCATGCCGGCAGGCAAGTAATCACGCCGGCGAAGCGTGTCAAGGACGAGGCCGGACGACAGAAGATGAGCCGCCAGGATGACGACCATGCCTTGCCAGGCGCTGCCGCCGTGCAACAGTAGCGCCGTGGCCGCAACAGCAACGAAGACGGCCCACACGGTGTTGATGACGGCCGTGGAACGGATGGAGATCACAGTCAGGCGCGCCGCTGCGGGAGCGTTCCCCATGTGCACAACGGCCACGGCGAGACTAACGGCGACAGTCGAGGCTGCAGCGCTGTACGTGTGTCCGTAAAGGGCGTGCAGACCCCATGGCACGATCACAATGCCAATGGAGGCGAGCAGGACGGCCACGGAAAGTGAGGCAAAGCTGCACAAGGCCATCACCCGGTGCGGTGTCCTGCTGGTGTCGTTGGGTGCAGCCATGACGGCGTAGCTGCCCTCGGTGAGTAGACCGGGAACGATACCGGCTAGGTTCCGCATCTGGCTTGCAACGGCGAAGAAGCTGATCTGTACCAGGGAAGTATCTGCGCGGGCAATGAGCGTGGTAAGCCACCAGCCTGCCAGGTTTGAACCGACGAGGCCTGCAAGCTGGACGAAGCCAAAGCTCCACACCTCACGCAGGACAGGCGCGAAGGCAACACCTTCACCAGCTACCGAGACGAGCCCGAGCTGGCGGCGGAAGAGGACGCATAGCAGTACAGCCACAAGCGCGATGCTGCCTTGGGCAAGCACCATACGGTGCACCACGCCCGTGTGTGCGAGTGCCGGCAGAACGCACAGCATACCTACGCCAACAAACACCGAGAGCAGCAGGAGAGCGGCAATGCGACGCTGTCCGGCAAAGAAGCCACGGGCGCACTCCAGCAGGATGGTGCCCGCTGCGGGTACAGCCGCCCAACGCAACAAGGACGTAAGCTCCGGCTTGCCAAGCAGGTGTGCAATGGTTCCTGCGCCGAACCACACGGCAGCCATGGCGATGGCTGCCGACGTGCACGAAACGATCGTGAGCGCGCCGGCAAGTGTGCCGCAGCCCGGGTGATTGTGCGGATACTTGCCGGAGAACCGGGTGGCGGTTGCGCCGATGCCGCCGGCAGCGTAGGTGGAGATGTTGTTCGCCGTGACGATGGCGAGGGAGTAGGCACCGAAGACGGGTGCACCGCCAAGGCGAGCCGCCAGGAGGTTGGCAAGGAAGCCACAGCCGCGCTCCAGGAAGACACCCGCACCCAGTGCAGACACGCTGCCGACAAGGCCGCGCTTCACCGCTGCGGGCAGAGGCCCCGGCTCTGGCTGGATGGGCGCAGGAGCCGCCATTGGCAACTCGGCCTCTACACCAGCCAAAGTCCGCTCATCCTGCCTCTCGAGAACCACAGTCATGCAGCGCTCCCGGGCTGCTGGCGATCGGTCGTGCTATATCGCTCGTAAGAGCGGTAGTATTCGCCGACACCCTCCCGGACCGGGTCAAAGTCGTTCAAGACGGTTCCGATAAGCGAGACACCGTCGCGTTCGAACAGGTCGCGGGCAGCCTCGGCCTGCGGTACGGAGGTGGAGTTGGCGCGGAGCAGAAGAATGGCACCATCTGCAAAGCCGGCGAGTACCCGTGCGTCTGCCATGTGCAACATGGGCGGCGTGTCAATCAGGATGATGTCGAACTCGGCCTTGAGCCGATCAAGGAACACGCCCATGTGAGGCGAGTGCAGCAGTTCCATGCTGTTCTCGGCGCTGATGCCGGCGGGCAGAACGAAGAGGTTTGGAACACCTGTGGGTTTGCAGAAGACTTCTACGGGAGTCGTAAGAGGGTTCAGGTCGCCGCGCAACAGGTTGCGAAAGCCATGGTCGGCACGCACACCGAATACCTTGTGCAGGTTCGGCTTGCGCAGGTCACCATCTATTAGCAGCACGCGCATGCGCGACTTACTCAATGCAACGCCGATGTTCGATAACACGGTCGTTTTGCCTTCGCCATCACTCGGACTGGAGAGGACGTAAGTGCGCGGGCCGCGATCCATAGCAAGCAAGAGGATGGAGAAGGTGACACTGCGGTACGCCTCTGCAATCACGGAGAACTGGTCTTCCCAGTGCGTGATTGCGAGAGCTTCCGAAGGGTAGGCCGTCGGCGATTGCGAAGCGTTCAACGTGAGCGTTGCACTTGGAGCCCCGATGCGCTTCTTGGCTGCGGTATGAGGAATCACGCCCAGTTCTTCAAGCCGCAGCAGATCTGCCGTTTGCCCTGGCATGCGGAAGACGCGAACAGTACGTTCGCGATAGAAGAAGAAACCAATGCCGCAAAGAGTGCCGATACCAGCACCCGCAAGACCTGAGCGCACTGGCTGTGGCGATGAAGGCACGCGAGGTGGAATGGCTGCGTCGACGACACGAATCGACGAAGCCTGCATGGCAAGCGCGAAGCCAGCCTCTTTCGCACGCTGCAACATGGTTTGGTAAAGCTGCTGTTCCGATTCCACTTCCTTGCGCAGGAGGCTTACCTGCGAAGCGCGCTGCAGGTCAGAGGAGACATTCGCCAACTGGGCGTTATAAGCCACCTGCAGAAGGTTTTCGCGGTGCCTTGCTGCGGCAAGCTCGTTGCCTTGCCGTCCGGTGCTGGAACTGCGCGATGCCGCGAGCCCTGCCTCGGCATCCTTGATCTGCGAACGAAGATGGATGATCTTCGGGTTCTCTTCCGTAAGTGGTGGCATCAGCTCGGCTAGCTTTCCGCGAAGGTCCGCAAGCCGCGCCTGGTACTGCCGGTACGCCGGGTTATCCAGCACTTCCGGCAGCGTGTCGAGGGAAGAGACGCGCTCCTGTCCGGCAGACGCCTCCTTCTGCATGCGATCAGCCTGTGCGCGGACGAGTTCTGTCTGCAGGTCGCGCAGACGCTCCTCGCCGGTGGAAGAGCTCTGCTGGCTCAGCATCAAGCCGTTGCCGTCGACAGCCGACTCCAGCTTCTTCTGCGATTCTTCGGCCTTCTGTTTTACATCCGCAAGCTGACGTGTCAGCCATGAACTTGTCTTCTGCGCATCTGCGGCCCGTGTCTCGATGTCTTCGCTTTCAAACTCGCGGGTAAGCCGGTTGCAGAAGTCGGAAGCAATCTGCGCATCCGCGCCGGTGCAGCTAATCTCCACGAGGCGTGTCATGCCAAGTGCGCGCACCTTTAGGTTGTCTACCGTGGTCTTGAGTACCGAGTCGTAGGAAGCCGACTGAAGCGCGGGGCCATTAAATGCGCGAAGCACGCGGGCGAAAAGGTCATGCCGCGGCACAACATCGTCATGCGGCTGGGCAAGCAGGGAAGCAGTTGTGCGATGCAGCAGGGCTTCACTCTGAAACAGCTTGATCTGTGTCTGCATGTCGACTTCACGGCTATCGGGCGAATTGTTGCCGGTCCGTGACACCTCGTGCATGCCGAGGAAATCCCCATTGAGGCCCTGTATGTCGAGCGTGACGTGCGTCTGGTAGGTTGGCTCTATGAAGAGGGCTACAAGCAATGCAAGCAGTGCCCCGCACAGCCCGAACAACGCGATCCTGCCGCTGTGCCGCTTCAGAAGCCGGAAGTATTCTCCAAGGAGGCTGC
>CAXTJS010000105.1:7693-9595 GCA_964244605.1 uncultured Terriglobus sp.
CGATCGGACTTCCTCAAGAAAACCGGCGCGCACAGGCTGCCCTCCGCAAAATCCGGCGCGGACCTGTCAGGCGGTTTGGGAAGGGAAGGGGCAGTCGTTGCGCCTCGTTGCGGCACATTCGATTGGGGAGCCGGCAGAGATGTGGAACTGATCGGCATAGGCAGAGAACTCCAGAAAGACGGACTAGCGATACACCAAAATGCCCGTCGAAATGCCAATGGCAGCTTCGATCACGCGTTTGGAAGAGGCCTTGAAGGCGCTGTTGGGAATGAAGAGGATGTCGTTCGCAAAGAGAGGCTGATCTGCCTCTTTCCCGGCGAGAATCTTGCTGGCGTCCACCTTGATCTCACGCGGCGGAACGGCGTCGCCTTCCGGAGACCGGCGCAGGATGCGTGCATGTTCCGCGGAAGCGTTTGGCGAAAGCCCTTCCGCTAGCGTGATGGCCTGCAGCACTGAAAGGCTTTCGTGATGGGAGAGGGTAAACCCGCCGGCTTTCTTCACGTTGCCGACCACATAGACGATCTCCGCTTTGGGAACCGAAACCAAATCGTTGGGTTCAAGGGCGATGTTTGCCGCAGGATTTGTAGCCGAAGTAAGTTGCTCCAGGGGGATCCTGACCGTGCTAGTCGCGCCGTTCAGGTCAGTCTTCGCGCCGGGAACTTTCACCTGTCCCCACTGACTCTGCCGCGTCACGA
Organism: uncultured Terriglobus sp.; assembly: GCA_964244605.1. Taxonomy (GTDB): domain Bacteria; phylum Acidobacteriota; class Terriglobia; order Terriglobales; family Acidobacteriaceae; genus Terriglobus. The sequence continues at coordinate 8,389 of CAXTJS010000105.1, forward strand.
CGACGACTGGCCCGGCATCCGCGCTGGTGCCGCCCGCAAGTGAAAGCACTTCGGCCAGTGTGCGTGGGCCTTGTAACTGGTACACGCCCGCATGGTTCACCGAGCCCAGTACGGAGACGGGACGGCTTGCATTCTCAATTACGTTTACCGTCACTTGTGGATCCGTGATGTAACGGCTAAGCTTCGACGTAAGTTCCGCCTTAAGTTCAGACGGCGTGAGACCCGCAGCGTGCACGATGCCCACCATGGGCAAATCCAGATTGCCGTCGGGATCGATGCGAATAGTCTTGTCGCCAATCTCGTCCATATCCGCGACGTGCAGTCCGACCTGATCGCCAGAGCCGAGCCGATACTCCACAGCGGCATCTCTGCGCTGCAGCGTAACTTGTGACCGTAGCGCAGATACCTGCGCTACGGTCAAGATGAGACAAAGTAACACTCGACTTAGTGGTCTAGAAGCCATGTCGTTTCCTCAGATATAAGTGTGTGGCCGATACGGACATATCGCCTAAAACCCACAATGCTGCCTTTGGACGACAGCGCCTTGCGCATGCTTCACATCGGTGCGCACACTTATGGTTACAAGTGCAACTCGTTTTTCGCTGTTACGAGATCTTGAAGTACGACCAGGAGAACGCGTGGTTTTAGAGCTCGAAACGGCAGATGGCGGAAACGGCACGTCCTTGGCACAGGTAGAAAAGCCATTGAATCTGTTGGCCTACGTTCACCTGCGGAACATTCATGGCTCGACCGGAGCGGGACGCACCGCACGGCAAATTACAGAGCATCTCGCCATGCGGAGCGATATCAACCTGCGTGTACTTGCCGACCGAGCGGATGCGGATCGCATCCTGCCCTTGGTGCGGACTCCGTGGACGGAATATACCTACCATCAGTTTCAGAGCGACACGTCGAAGCAGCAGGCGCGCTGGTTTTTCTTCGACAGCCCAAAGGCCGAGAGTTACTGGCCGGAAACGGATGTCGTGTTCTGCACAGGCGAATCGTACGTGCCGGTAGCAAAAGCACGCCTGGCTATGACCGCGCATGACGCAGGTTACTTTGAGCCAAGCGCACATACGCGTAACGGCACTTACTGGAAGACTCGCCTGAAGTGGGAGTTGTTATACAAGAAGCTTGAGCGCAGGGTGGATTTGTTTCATACCGTCTCCAACTTTTCTGCGGAGCGTTTGGCTCACTTCTTTCCAAG
>CAXTJS010000106.1:0-5807 GCA_964244605.1 uncultured Terriglobus sp.
GACAAGCCGCTAAGCGAGATCGATACCGTCGCTCGCGTGGAAGAAATTTATCAGTCGCAGCCGGACAAGCCGGTAGACGCAAAGAGCTAATTCATCGAGAGGCAGCCATCGTAATTCGCTTGAGTGAGCAGCGGGCGTTGATGTTTGTCATCCCGTAGCGCAGCGGAGGAATCTGCTTTCGTTCACATAACGCCGGTGCTGAAGGAAAGCAGATCCCTCCGCTGCGCTACGGTATGACAAAAAGGGGGAGCTGGGGCGATGCACGCATTGCAATCACACCGCTTAAGCTGCTTGCACGCGCTGGAGAAAGAGCCGCTCGTAATGCGTAAAGCATCGTGTCTGCTGGACGAGCACGGTCATGGCCTGACACTCCGGATCGGCTGAAATGTCTCGCGATAGACCCGGTAAGCGTCTTTATTCGGAAACATTGGCATGTCACGGCATGATCTTTCATCATCGTCTCTTTTCGCCTCAGCACCGGTAAACGTCGGCATCGGAGAGCGCCTCGCCATGTAAATGGACTGCCTTACTGCCGTTCATAAATCATCGTGTACTTCTCATCGGGCTTGCTGATGAGCCAGTTCTGCTCGAGGAACGACTTGCCGTCGGCAGCGATCTTGTTGTTGCCTTTTACAAAGGGCTTGCCCTCCAGGAAGAGCGTCCACGTGTAGCTGGTGAGTGAGGTCGCCTGGATGGCGAGCGCCTGGCCGGGTGTGGCGTGCGGGCCGGTATCGGGGGCGGGCTGGCCGTCGAAGTGGGTCACGATGACACTCTTGCTTTCAGTAGATTCCATGCGCATGGCGCCGCCGCCCGCGTCGCTGTAGAGGAGCGTTTCGGGCTCGGAGCTGGAGGACTGGACTGTCCTCCATGTGGCTGCGAGGCCGCTACCGGTTCCGACGCGGTCGGCGGTCGCGTCCTCAACGTAGGTGCCGCCGTCGGCGTGTGTGCCGGATGTGTGCCGGGTCAGCGTCTTGCTGTCAGGAGAGAGCTTCATCTCGCTGCGGCTCGTCTCTTTGCCGTTGTTCTTGCGGACCTCAAGCCACTGGTTCTCGGCGGTCTTTTTGAGGCTGATGGTGCGGTTGGGCAGCGTTGGTACGTCCTGACCGTTGTCTTTCACGATAAAGGTGCCCGTACCAACTTCGATACGGTACGCGTCACCGGCTTTGGCGATGGTGTACGTGTCGCCAGTCATGGTGCTCTTGGCGCGGTTCAGCTTCCAGGTGCCGAACCATGGATTGACTGCGGCAAAGACCGGCTGTGCCAGCAACAGAACGATAGCGAAGCAAAAGAAGCGGTGGCGGACGCGCATGGCTCGGTGCTCCTGAACACGGTGGTGACGCAACCGCAACCGCGGGCGTTCTCCTTGTTGTCGCACTCGGAGGAGTGGCACGTCTACGAAATAGTGGCGGTCGTGTGCGCCCGGCTGAGCAAGTCACGGCACAGCAACTCTAGCCGTGGGAGTGCTGACCTTGTTCGGTGCTCCGGTGAGGACCGGTGCCACGTAGAGAATGACCGGCTTGAGCGCATGCCTTGCGTGAGAGACCTCGGCAAGAACAACGCCCGCGACCAAGCCTGCCAGTGTGCCCGCGACGATGCCACGGCCCTCGTCGGCATCGCGCCCGGTGATGAGCAGTCCACTCATGAAGCCCACCGCCGCACCGCTTTCCGCACCGAACTTGACGTCGTCGTCACGCAGCGCAGCCTGCCGTGCGGTGCGCTGCAGCGCTACGGAACGGATCACCGAGCGGTCGATGGCGAACGAACGGTCTACGGGACCGAAGCTCGTTCGGAAGGTGCGTTCGCAGAGGATGCCGCCGCTGTCCGCGTCGCCGAGTTCGCAGCGCAGCGGGTGGGGCGCGTTGACGATCAGCTGCGTGCCTGGCGGCAGGAACTGGACAGCCGCCCAGTCCGAGGACGGCGCGGCTGCCTGCGCGGTGCAGGTGGCGATCGACAACGCTTTCACGAAAAGAAGGAGCAGCAGGTTCCGCCGGGTGAGCATAGCCGGAGCGTAGCCACACCGCTTGCTCTGCTGTCGGCGCGCTGTGACACTTTTCTGCAGTGTCACAGCAGGATGCGCCCTGCTCTCGAGCCTTTGTTACGGGGTAGTGTGCCCGCGCCCCGTGCGCTCGCGAAGCTGCGCCAGTGAAGCGTCCGCGACGATTCGGAAGCGGAGCACGTGCATGCCGGCCGGCAGCAGCTCTGCCGTGACGCTGTCGCACACAACGGCGGAGGCGATGGCGAGTCCACCCTGCCAGCCGCTCTGTCCCGCGTCGCGCATAACTAGGCTTTCTGCCGCGAAGCCTGCGGAGGTAAGCATGACGCGTGCGATCTCCAGAAAGGGCGGCCACGCGGACGCGATGGCGACCAGGTAATGGCGCTGCGCCGGCAGCTCGCCGGCCAGCGCGTCGGAGACGGTCTGGATGGCGAGCGGGAAGACCTGATCCCGCGGCAGTGCCGCACACGCCGCAGCGGCCTTGGTGGGCAGCACGATCGCGGTTGCGCCTTTCAACGCGCGGGAGAGCCGTGCCGGGAAGTCTGCTACGGGCATACGCAGATGTGGCAGGTGTACGCCCGTCGCCTGTGCGATCTCATGCTGAACGATGCGCGCCAGTTGCGCATCGGGCTCCACCAGCACCTGCCGCAGCGGCGCGTGGATGCGCTGCAGTGCCGCGTCGAGCTGGGCGTGCAGCGCCTCGGCGGAGATCCCGTGCGTCCCAGCGAGCGAAGCCGCCTGCAGCAGCAAGGTCTCTATCGAAGGCGTCGCTGCCGCCCGCGGTGCAGGGCCGCCGCGCTTCGCTTGCGTGGCCACATAGGCGCCGCTGCCATGACGCGCTTCGACCCATGCCTCATCGCGAAGCTGCTGGAAGGCGGCGCTCACGGTATTCGCGTGCATGCCGTAGCGGCGGGCGAGCTGGCGCGTGCTGGGCAGGCGCTCCCCGGGCTGCAGCTCACCGCTCAGGATGCCGAGGCGCACCTGCTGCACGATCTGCTCGCGCAATGGAACTTCGGTCGAGGGCGTAAACCAGAAACGCACGCCACCATGCTACTGCGTGGGCACAGAAGACTGCGGATGCGGAACCGTGCGGCTAACGCCGACTCAAGCCCTGCGCCGCCACAAACCTAGATGCCCCATTCTTCGCGCTTCTTGCGAAGGGTGGGGTGATGGGGCCTGGAAGTTGGGGGCTTAATGAGGACAGAGCGCTTCGTGCGTTCGCACGAATGGACCCCACCCTTTCGCGATAGAGCCGCGAAAGAATGGGGCACCCACGTCCGTGCCGCTTTATACGCACGTCAAGACGCTCGCGTCTAATGCATCAGGCATGCCGCCGGCCACTCTCCATGCAACGCCGCAGGGTTCCACGCCCAGCTTCGCCGTGATCGGGCGTGAGCCGATTCGACCTGCGGCGCTGCTGCTTGCGGTGCTCACTGTCGCGGCCGGGCTGTCTCTGGTCGGCTTCGGCATGAGCCACAGCCGGGCAAGGCACTTTGTGGAGTCGAGGATCAATCCCACACGCACGAAGGGCGGCAGCACTGCAGCGCCCGACGAAGACGACGACAAGGACGATGATCCCAAACAGGTAGACACCATCTACCTGGGCGACGCAGCAGATGCGCCCGTGCCCGCCACCAAGGCGGCTCGGGCCAGCCGCGTGCACGCCACCATCCTCATCAAGCTGCCGCGGTACGGTCCGCAGGTCGGCTTGCTGCCGGACAGCCCCGTGGGTCACCTGCTGTATCAATGGCTTGCTGCGTTTAATCAGGCGAGCTTTCCCGCGATGCAGCACGTGCTGCCGAACAGCGCAACGGGTAGCACAGCGGCGGCGCAAATGCAGTTGCGGCAGCAGACCGGCGGCTTCAACCTGCTTTCCGCGAAGGAGATTCAACCGGACCTGCTCGTCTTTCGCCTGCGCGACCAGACGACGGGTACCGAGGCGCTCGGCACCCTGCAGATGCGCCAAGATTCGAGTCCGCCCACGATCGCGAGCTTCAGCGTTCGTGAGGTGCCTTAAGCCGTCAGAGCGGTCGCCAGTCTTAAGCATCCAACACCCATGGAATTTCGACAGCTTGGCAGGAGTGGTTTGCAGGTGCCGGTGCTTTGCTTCGGCACGGGGACGTTTGGCGGTGGCAACGAGTTCTTCAAGACGTGGGGCAGCACCGACGTTGCGGAGGCGCGTGAGCTGATCGACACCTGCATGGAAGCAGGCGTGAACTTCTTCGACACGGCCGATGTGTACTCGCAGGGCCTGTCGGAGGAGGTGCTGGGCGAGGCGATCAAGCACCTCTCGCGCGACGAGGTGCTGCTCTCAACCAAGGCGACGTTTGCTTTTGATGGACGGCACAGCGGCAACACGACGGGCGAGGCCGAACCGAAGCCATACGTCAATGCGGCCAATCGCGTGGGCTCCTCGCGCTTCCACATCCGGCAGCAGATTGAGGGCAGTCTGAAGCGCCTGCAGACCGACTACATCGACGTCTACCACATGCATGCCTTCGACGCGCTCACGCCCATCGAGGAGACGTTGAGCACGCTGGACACGCTCGTCCGCGAGGGTAAGGTGCGCTACATCGCCTGCTCAAACTTCAGCGGATGGCACCTGCAGCGGTCGCTGGACGTGAGCGAGCGCTACGGCTGGGCTCGCTACGCGGCGCATCAGGTGTACTACTCGCTGATCGGTCGCGACTACGAATGGGAGTTGATGCCGCAGGCCGTGCACGAAGGCGTGGGCGCGCTGGTGTGGAGCCCGCTTGGCTGGGGCAGGCTTACCGGCCGCATCCGCCGCGGGCAGCCGCCGGCAAAGGACAGCCGCATCGGCCAGGGTGGCGACGCGGCAGGTCCGGTGGTTGACGACGAGTACCTCTACACCGTGGTGGACGCGCTCGACAAGGTAGCCGAGGAGACCGGCAAATCCGTACCGCAGGTTGCGCTCAACTGGCTCTTGCAGAAGCCGACCGTAGCCAGCCTGGTGATCGGTGCGCGCAACAAGCAACAGCTCCAGGCCAATCTGGCGGCAGCGAGCTTTCAGCTCACCCGCGAACAGGTGCTTGCGCTTGACGCCGCGAGCGAGCGCCCGGTGGCATACCCCTACTGGCACCAAAGACAATTTCAAGACCGCAATCCGATTCCGCCACCGGTACGTTCGTAGGTCGGCAAGCAGATCTGGCAGGGGATAGCTCCCCTGCCCTTTTTTGTGTGCAGAACTCGGCTGCGCTCGAAAAATCTGCCACGTTTGGGAAGAAAGCTACGACCTTTCGGGCATCCAAGCCGATATCGCCTTCAGGCACACTTAAGACGTTGGTTCTGCACCCCTGGCTTCACACTGCACCTCCTGTTCTTACCTTGTGTGTCATTCCACTTGGGAGTCTTGCCCGTGAGCCAGCATCGTTGTGGAACCTGTGGAAGTGGAACGCTGCGCCGTAGCAGCCGTACCGGCGTGATGGAGACGTTTGTGCTCTCGTTGTTCGGCTACTTCCCATGGCGCTGCCGCCATTGCCAGGCACGCACTTTGCTGCGCAGCCGCGGCGAAGGTCACTTTGTGCAGATGAGCCCGGCAGTGGATCGCCAGCAGTTCTAACGCTTCCGGATCTTCCGCGACGGCAGCATATCCTGATGGCATGCCCAAAATTCCTGTGAAACGTCTGCATGCGGACGCTCGCCTGCCTCGTTATGCGCACACCGGCCCCTTTGGCGACCTGGCCGCCGACCTCTACAGCGTTGCGGCTGCGCACATTGCGCCGCATCAGACCGCGCTGGTACCTACCGGCATCGCCATGGCTTTTCCCGCGGAGTACGGCGCGCTGATTGAAGA
>CAXTJS010000106.1:5817-9518 GCA_964244605.1 uncultured Terriglobus sp.
GCGGCATCACGACGCTCGCCGGGGTCATCGATCCCGGATATCGCGGCGAGATCAAGGTGGTGCTCATCAACATCACCGACGCGCCCGTCACGCTTGCTGCCGGGGACCGCATCGCGCAGATGCGTATCGTGCACAAGATTGAGGCGGACTTTACTGAAGTGGACGACCTGGACGACACGCACCGCGGTGCCGGTGGGTTTGGGTCGACCGGTGCGTAGTTGTAAGCTCCACCTCGAAAGCGTCATTTCGACCGGAGCGGAGAAACCTGCTGTTCCTTTGAGGGCCAAGGCGCTGCGAGCAAACACCAGCTTTCTCCTGCTCCAGCCGCAAAGAGCGCGGCTTCCGGTCGAAATGACGATCTCTGTGGCGCAGCAAGAAGCGTGAGCCGAGATGGCCGACCGGAGGCGATCTAGCCCACAGCGCATCTGAACCGCCATGAAGCTCTCTGATCTGCGTGCGCTTGGCCGTTCCGGCCTCCTGGTAAGTCCACTTTCGCTTGGCTGCATGACCTTCGGCACGCCGCGCTGGGGTTCGCCGGACGAGGTTTCAGAGGCCGTGTTCAACGGCTATGTGGACGCGGGCGGCAACTTCATCGATACCGCGGACGTATATGCCAAAGGCCGCAGCGAAGAGCTCGTGGGCGAGTTCATCACGAAGCGCACTCTGCGCGACGACGTGGTGCTGGCCACCAAGGCCACCTTCAACCCAAACCCGGGCAGGCCGCTGCTCGGCGGCAACGGCAGCAAGAACCTGCACCGCGCGCTCGAAGGTTCACTGCGCCGGTTGCAGACCGACTATGTGGACCTGTTCTGGCTACACGCGTGGGACCAGGTCACGCCCGTGGACGAAGTGCTGCAGACGATGGACGATCTGCGGCGCGCGGGCAAGATCCGCTACTTTGCCCTGAGCGACGTGCCGGCCTGGTATAGCACGCGCATGGCGACGCTGGCCGAGGCGCACGCCGTGCGGGGGCCGGTTGCGTTGCAGATGGAGTACTCCCTGACCAGCCGCGAGATTGAACGGGAGCACGTGCCTGCCGCGCGGGTGTGCGGCATGGGCATCACGCCGTGGAGCCCGCTTGCAGCCGGCTTTCTCGCCGGCAAGTACACGCGCGACGCAGAGGGTAAGGTGCAGCAGGGTGGCGGCCGGCTCGACCTGAACCTGCCCTCATTCCAGAAGTTCACCGAGCGAAACTGGCAGGTGCTTGACCGCGTGCGCGCCGTCGCATCGGAGAGCGGCCTTGACCTGGCGCAGATGGCGCTGGCCTGGGTCGTCGCGCAGCCCGGCGTTACGTCGACCATTCTGGGCGTGAAGACGGTGGAGCAGTTGCAGAAGAACCTTGCGGCGTTGGACCTTCAACTCACTCCGGAGCAGTTGGCAAAGCTACGCGAAGCGAGTGCGCTGCTGGATGCGACCAGCATGGATCGCTTCTTTTCCGCCGACGGCCGCAAGATGATCTTCGCCGGTGCTCAGGCGACCGCATGGCACGAGCAGTAGCCACGCTCGTGCTGCAAGATCAGCGCTGCTCGGGCGGCAGCATCTCACCCTGCGGCACAGGCCCCGTCTGGAGAGGTGCTACGCCGGCAGCGGGCTGAGAGTATGCCTGCCCGTACCCATAATGGGGGTACGTGGCCGGTTGCGGCGGATAGGCTGGCGCTTGCGCATACGGCGATGGCGGCGCGTACCCAGGCGGCGGCTGCTGGCCCGGCACCAGGTAAGCCGGTCCGTTCTGCACCACGATGACCGGCTGCGGGTTGGAGAGCGCCCACACCAGCGCGCCGACCCAGCCAAGCAGCGTCCAGCCGAGCAGAAGATTGAGGACGAAGATGCCTCCCGTACTGCGATGGCCCTTCAGCAGGGCGATGAAGAAAGGCAGAAAGTACACCGCGAGTCCCGCCAAAGTGGCCAGGCACATCACGATGAGAAAGAAGAAGCCGTCCATGCGCGTTGCTCCGTAGTACGCAGAGTAACGCAGGTAGTTTCAAGCCGACGTGCGGAAAAGAACGGGCAGCCGGGCGAACGCACCATGCGACACTACAGGGGTGAGCCAGCCCACAGCCATCGCAGAGGCGGAGGTCGCAGCCACGCTCGACGGTACGCCTCAGACCGCATCCGGAGCGCCCGCCGCGGCTGTGCCGGAACCGATTCGCGCCTCGCCGGAACAGCTTGCCGCGCTGCTGAAGACGCACAACATCACGGACGAAGAGTACACAAAGATCCTTGCCGCGCTGGGTCGCACGCCATCGCTCACCGAACTCGGCATTTACTCGGTGATGTGGTCGGAGCACTGCTCCTACAAGAGCAGCCGCGTGCACCTGAAGCGTCTGCCAACCAAGGGCACACGTCTCACTGGCCCAGGCTCGGTCATGCAGGGCCCCGGCGAGAACGCCGGCATTATCGACGTGGGCGACGGTTGGGCCTGCGCCTTCAAAATTGAGTCGCACAACCACCCTAGCTACATTGAGCCGTATCAGGGCGCGGCCACGGGCGTGGGCGGTATTCTGCGCGACATCTTCACCATGGGCGCGCGGCCCATGGCCGTGATGGATTCGCTACGCTTCGGCCCGCTCGCACCACCGGCGCCTCGCGAGGGAACAGGGGTTAGGGAACAGGGAACAGCAGACGGCGTCCTCGATAGGAACGCTGTTTCCTCAGCCCTGTTCCCTGTTCCCTTTCAGGTCGACTACGCCAAGAACCGTTCCGTTATGGAAGGCGTGGTGCACGGCGTAGCCGGCTACGGCAATTGCTTCGGCGTGCCGAACCTCGGCGGCGAAACTCGCTTCGAGCCCTGCTACAGCGGCAACCCGTTGCTGAACGCCTTTGCGCTCGGCCTGGTGCGGCACGACGAGATCTTCTATGCCAAAGCCACCGGCATCGGCAATCCGGTGATCTACGTGGGTGCAAAGACGGGCCGTGACGGCATCCACGGCGCGACCATGGCTTCCGAAGAGTTCAAGGAGGGCAGCGAGCAGAAGCGCCCCAACGTGCAGATGGGCGATCCGTTCCTCGAAAAGCTGCTGCTAGAGGCCTGCCTTGAGGCGATGAAGACGGGAGCCGTCGCGGGCATTCAGGACATGGGCGCCGCCGGCCTGACCTGCAGTATCTGCGAGATGGGCGCGCGCGGCGAAGTCGGCCTCGACGTAGAGCTGAACCTCGTGCCACAGCGCGACAGCGGCATGACCAGCTACGAGATCATGCTGAGCGAAAGCCAGGAGCGCATGCTGCTGGTGGCGCACGCGGGCCGCGAGCATGAGGTGCTGGATGTCTTCGCGAAGTGGGGGCTCGACGCAGCGGTCGTCGGCACCGTCATTCCGGAAAACCGCATGCGCATCCGCCACAACGGCGAGCTCGTGGCCGACCTCAGCAACACCTCCCTCACCGACGACGCGCCGCTCTATCACCGGCCCGTGGGCGAGTGGGTGCCGAAGATCAACGGCGAGCCCGTGCCACTGGACCCGCCCGCATGGGTGCTGGAGGAACTGAAGAAGCCGCGTGACTACACCGCCGACCTCAAGAAGCTGCTCGCCAGCCCAAACATCTGCTCAAAGCGCCACATTTACGAGCAGTACGACAGCATGGTGCAGACCAACACCGTCTTCGGCCCGGGGCAGGCAGAGGCAGGCGTCATCCGCATCAAGGGCACGGGCGACGCGGCCACCGGCAAGCCGGAGCGCGGCCTGGCCATGGCGCTCGCCGGTAAT
>CAXTJS010000107.1:0-8780 GCA_964244605.1 uncultured Terriglobus sp.
GCGACGATAGAGCCGTCGCTCCGGTCGAAATGACGAAGTAGGGCTTGCAACAAGCTCGTAAGACGCCCGCCTGATCATAGACACATCACTGACCTGCGGCAGCCGACTCCTGCACGCCGCTCCCGCTTGCCAGAGCCAGCACCAGCCGCTCCAGCACGAGCGACTTGTCGACCGGGCTGCTGCGTATCTCCAGATCGGCACGGGCGATGAGTCGTAGCGCACCCGAGAGGGCGGAGACCGAGGGGAAGCGTCGTGCCTGCTGGATAAGCTCCTCCGCCGCATATGACGGCATGCGGAAGCCCTGCCAGAGCACCTGCCACACAGCCCGGCTGTCGCGCACGTTCTTCTCACGCAGGATCAGCATCTGCCGAAAGGCGCGAGCGAGCGAAAAGAGATGCGCAATGGCGGAGTCGTCGCCGCCATCGCTGGCATTCAACAAGCCGCGCAGAAGCAGCAGCGAACGGACGGGATCGCGGCGGCTGATGGCATCCGTCAGTTCATAGAGCGAACGCTGCTTCGCGGCGAGCACCATCGTCTCCACATCCTGCAGCGTGACGGTGCCGGGCTTGCTCACGGGCGAGTGCTCACTGCGGCCCGGCGCGCTCACATAGAGCACCAGCTTCTCGACCTCGCTGCTGATCTGCATCATGTTGCCGGCCAGCGCGTCCACCAGCTCACGCGCGGCCTCCTGCTCGACCGCGACGCCGCGCTCCGCAGCCGTTTGAACCACCCACTGAACGGCGTCAGCGTCGTCTATGCCTTGCAGCTCCACCACGCCGCACCACTCGCCCAGTGTCTCGCGGATGCGGTCGTACCGGTCTTTGTCTTCACGCTCCATGCGGCGGAGGTCGGCGGGCAGGCTGAGTTGGTCGGCCACGAAGACGAGCAAGGCCTGCGGGTTTGGTGCGCGGAAGTAGCCCTCCAGCGCGGCAAACTCATCCTTCTTTGCGCCACGGCCGTACAGCGTCTTCAGACCGCGCACGAACAGCACCTGAAAGGGAGCCATGAGCGACGGCGTCTGCGCCAGGTTCAGCGCGTCGAAGACCGTCATTTCACTGCCGAGTTCCAGGTCGTGCAGGCTGAAGTCGCGCATGTCCGGTGGCACGAGCTTTTGTAGTACGCCCTTGCGTGCACGCTCATACAGGAAGGCATCGTCACCCAGCAGCACGTAGCCCGCCTGCATCGACGGCGTGTCGAGCCCGGCGAGAAAGCGATCAACGGCCTGGAAGGATTTCAGTGCCACACTGCTATTCTCGCGCAGACTTTCTTAAAACGAGTTCAGCAGATCGCTCACAACAGCCTGAGCGAAATCACGGCCAATCCGCTTCATCGCCGGCCCGTCCTCCTGAATGAACGCGCTCAGGTCCTGCGTGGACTGGAACTGCTCACGGAAGAGAAACCGGTCGTTGCTGTAGAGCAGACGCCCATCGCGGGCCACCAGCGCGACCTTTGCCTGCACCGTGATGAGGTAAGACGAGGTCGCTCCGCTCGACGCGTCGTAGGTCAGCGGCGCAACGTTCTCCGACAGGATGGTGCCCCGCAGCATGGCATCGCTCTTCTCGGCATCGTCGCTGCTCACGATGCGGTAGCGTGTGCGCGTGTTCAACTCATGCACGACGGCTTCGGTAAAGATCGTCTCGGTGCGGTATTGTTGCGCGCGTGTCGCGAACACGGGTACCGCCAGCGTTCGAACGCCGGCCGGCACATGCGTTGCCGAACCGGCAACGTGGTAGCCGCAGCCGCTCAGGCCAGGCAGAAGTGCAAGGGTCAACAGGACGCGCAGACGAGCCACGACTTATCTTCTCAGATCGATTGAGCGACCCGTAAAGTCGTCCGCTATCCGGTACACTAGGCAGGTTTATGCCAGCCATCATCGTCGCCGAGCACCTGAGCAAGACCTACCGCAGCGGCAAAGTGGAAACGCAGGCCCTGAAGGATGCCACTTTCTCCCTGGAGCAGGGCGAGTTTGTCGCGATCGTGGGACCGTCCGGCTCCGGCAAATCGACGCTCTTCTACCTGCTTGGCGGCCTCACCAACGCCACAGGCGGCCATGTGCTGATCGATGGCCTGGACTTCGCCACCCTGAGCGACGCCGAGCGCACGAAGCAGCGCGGCGCCAAGATCGGATTCGTCTTTCAGCGCTTCAACCTCTTGCCCACGCTCACCGCGCGCGGCAACGTGGAACTGGCGCACGAGATAACACAGACCGGAAAGCCCTTCGACACAGCATTGCTGGAGCACCTTGCCGAACTGCTCAGCATCGGCGGACGCCTCGACAAGCGGCCCAGCGAATTGAGCGGTGGCGAGCAGCAGCGCGTCGCCATCGCCCGCGCACTCATCAGCCGGCCTGCCATCATCCTGGCCGATGAACCCACTGGCAATCTCGACACCGAGAACTCCGACGCGGTACTCGACATGCTGCGTCATGCCTCGAAAGAGATGGGGCAAACCGTGATGATGATCACGCACAATCCCGAGGCCGCGGCCTTTGCCGACCGCACCATCTACGTGCGCGACGGCAAGCTGTGGAACGATCCGCCCGCGCCACGCGTTCGCGTTGTCCGCTAACGCCGCTTGCGAAGAACCCAGGTCGTCATGCAGCGGTAGTCCTGCACGACCGTGGTCTTGAGCGGGTCGGTCAGGATCGCGCCGAGCTCCTCCGTCATCTCCAGCAGCAGTTCTTCATCCACGAGGAACCACTCCGAGCCGTCGCCGATAATGAAGCGGCGATCGCCCACGGCTTCAAACTCCATGCCGATCTCAGAGCCGAGCCGGCAGAACAACAGGCCACCCGGCTTCACCGCGCGCCACAGCCCGGCGACCATCGCGCGGAAGTGGTCTTCGTCCCGCGCAAAGTGCAACACGGAGTTGCAAAGCACCACGTCCGCAAAGGCGGGCGGGAACGGCATGCGCTCGATTGCGGCTACCTGGAAGTTCTCCGGCGGCAGTTGCGGATGCAGCTCCGCAGCCAGCCTGCGCACATGCTCCACGCCGGCACTGTCCGCATCGACTGCGAATACATCGCAGTGCTGCCGCAAGAGATAGACGAGGTTGCGGCCATACCCGCAGCCCGCGTCCAGAATACGCATCTCTGGGGTGATGTTGCCGCGAAGAATCTGGTCGAAGACGTAAATGTCAATCGACCCGAACTGCTGCTCTAACGAAAGGTCCACAAGAGCAAGGTTAGTCCTTCACCGCCCCTTTCGAGACTTAGAGAACTCCGAACGACGCGAAGTGGGAGGGAGCAGTGGCCTTTAGGCCAAGGATAGCTTCAAAGACAGAGGGGCTTTAGCCCTGGAAAATAGTCCGGGGCTGAAGCCCTTTTGTCAGAAGATCAGTTCGGTGGCCTGAAGGCCACCGCTCCCTCCTGTTACGCAATTTAGCGTTCGTCGGAAAGAGCATCACTCGACCATCGCTCAGGCAAACATCCGCTACCAAAGCACATCCCTCACCGGTGCAACTGGCTCCGGCAGGTGCTTCTCACCGAGCGTCTGCCGCAGGTTGATCTCGATGGTGCGCGTGATCGCGGTCAGCGGAATGTCATAGTCCGTGTTGTCAAACGGGTCTTCCAAATCGCGGCCGATCTTGTCGAGCGCGATAAAGATAAAGCCCACCAGCGTTGAGCCGAGCGGCGTAAACCAGCCCATGTTTTGCACCAGCGCCAGCGGCAGCAGCAGGCAATACATCTGCGTAAACAGCTGCGGGAAGAAGTCGTACTGCTTGGGCATGGGCGTGTTCTTGATGCGCTCCGAGCCGCCCTGCGCATCGGCAAGATCGTTCAGCGTCGCATCCATGGCGGACCACTGCAGGCTGTCGAGCCAGTCACGCTCCAGGCACTCGCGCAACAGGTGCGCCTGCTGGATCTGAATCGCAAGCGGCACGTTCTTCTCCGGCGCAAGGGCAAGCAGGTCGTCTTCGCTCAGCAGCCCATGCAGCTCATCCAGCGGTGGCAGCGCGCGGAGCTGCTGCCGTAATGCGTGCACATAGGCAATCTGCAGATACACGAGCCGCTGCTGCGCGGCAAGCACCGTGTCCTTGTCGGCCGGTTTCATCCAGCGCACCTGCGTGACAGTCTGCCGCGCCCACGAGCGCGAGTTGTTGACGATGGCACCCCACAGGGTGCGCGCCTCCCACCAGCGACCGTAGCTGCTGTTGTTGCGGAAGCCGAGGATCACGCCGATGGCCGAGCCGAACAGGGCGAGCGGGATGTGCGGCAGCGCAATCCACTCCCAATGCAGCACCTTGTAGACGAGCACCACGGCCAGGTCATAGAGGAAGAGCAGCAGGAGCGGCAGCCCAACGTACTCGACCAGCCGGCGCAGCTGCGGTCCGCGCGGAACGATCATGCGGCCGAGGTCCCCGCCGGTTGCGATGTCGAGAGAAACGCTTTCGCCGCCGGATCGTAGATACGTACGTCACCGGAGGCGATGTCATACACCCAGCCCGAGACCGTAAGGTCACCACGCTCGGTCGCGTGCTGCACCGCAGGGTGTGTCTGCAGATTCGCAAGCTGCAGCAGCACGTTCTGTTCCGTGAGCGTATGCAGCTCGATGCCTGTCGTGCCGGCAAGCGACTCCGCCGCGGAACGCGCGTCCGCTGCGTTGCCCAGCCAGCTTTTCACCGCCGGCAGCGCGTCGCCCAGGCCAGCGTCGTTCGCTTTGAGCGCCTTCATCGCGCCGCAATCCGTGTGCCCGCACACCACGGCATGCTGCACCTTGAGCGCGTTGATGGCGTACTCGATCACAGCAGAGACGGCACTCGTACCGTCGCCATAGGCCGGCACCATGTTGCCGACGTTGCGCGCGGCAAAGATCTCACCCGGTCCGCTGGAGGTAATGGTCTCCACGGCGATGCGTGAGTCGGAACAGGTGATGAACAGCGTGTGCGGCTTTTGCGGGGTGGAGGCCGCGATCTGGTAGGCCTCGCTGTGCTGCGGATAAACTTCCTGCTGAAAGCGGCGTATGCCGGTCTTCAAACGCTCCAGGGCGGGATCGGTGGATGCGGTCATGCTTTCTCCGTAAGAACTTCAGCTTTTGACGATACGCACATGCGTCGGTTTGCCCTCGCGGTGAAGAAGTAACGAGGCGAGCAAAGCGCCCCCCCCAGCGCTTTCCCGCTGCCGCGAACAACACTCGCCCTTCTTTTGTGTTCTAACGCGCTAGTCCCCTTCCGGATCGTCAGAGGATTACAGGGCCGCTGAGGAGAGCGCAATGGCAGAGTTGCATGCAGAGATCTTGGAGAGCATTCGAGGGCGCAAGGTGAACCGGCGCAGCTTTCTTACCGGCACGGGTGTTGGCGTTGCCGGCGCGCTGGTTGCCGGAGCAGCGGTGCTGGGCTGCGGCAACACCTCCGTCTACGTTGACGCGCAGGGCCAGGTGGAATCGGATGTGCTGAACTTTGCGCTCAACCTTGAGTATCTTGAGGCGACCTTCTACTCCTACATCGTCACGGGCAAAGACATCGACTCGAGCCTCACCGGCGGCGGGCCTGCGGTGCAGGGGGCGCCCGCGCAGATCACCTTTGCAAACCAGCAAACGGCCGACCTCTTCGCGGAGATCGCCTTTGACGAAATCTCGCACGTCTCCGCCCTGCGCAGCGCGCTGAGCACGCTAGCCATCGCGCGCCCTCAGCTGAACCTGGCGGCGCTGGCCACCATCGGTGCCGGCAACTACATTCAGCACGCGCGCCTGTTTGAGGATGTGGGCGTAACCGCCTACGCGGGTGCGGCGTCGTTGCTGACCGGCAACAACGTTACTGCGGCCGCGCAGATTCTCGCAGTCGAGGGCTTCCACACCGGTGCGCTGCGCCTTGTCGCTATTCAACAGAACGCCGCGTATCCCTTGACCCTTGCCGGCTATGTGCCGACCGACGGCTACGACATCATCCCCGCCGATCCGGGCACGGTTGCACTGTCGTTGGCCGGGCCGACCACGGCCAAAGGCGGATTTTTCGGCACGCTGGCCAACGGCACCACCGGCCAAAGCAATACCTTTCCCGGCTTCGCCTTCCGCCGCACCACCTCGCAGGTGCTGGCGATCGTGTATGGCTCCGCGACCGCGGGCACGGCCAAGGGCGGCTTCTTCCCGAACGGCGTCAACGGCAACATCAAGACCGTTTAGGCTCTGCGTTCGCAACGCGGCTCTGTTCTCACGCAACAAAAGGAAGATGGCGAGAACCGAGTCAAACACCGAACTGGCGCTGGGCACCGAGTGTCCCGCATTTGAATTGCAGGACGTGGTATCAGGCCGGGCGGTGGGCCGAGACGACGTCTTCGGTGGCGTTGACGATGCGGATAGCCGGCAGGGTCTGCTGGTGGCATTCCTGTCTGTGCACTGTCCCTTTGTGCAGCACATGGAAAGCGCCTTAGCTGTGCTGACAAAGGACTACGCCGCATCCATTGCGACGGTCGCCATCTGCTCCAACGATGTGCAGGCGTTTCCGGAAGACGGCCCCGAGCACATGCGCGAGCAGGCCGAGCGCCTCGGCTGGACCTTTCCCTATCTCTTCGATGAGTCGCAGGAGACGGCGCGCGCCTTCCACGCTGCCTGCACGCCCGATTTGTACCTCTTTGACCGCGACTACCGGCTGGTTTATCACGCGCAGTTCGACGAGACCCGGCCCTATCGCGCCAGCGACGCAGCCGCAGGTTTGGAGAAGCACGAACGGATTCACCAGGCGGCGCATGGTGGCGATCTACGCCGGGCCATCGATGCGCTGCTTAGCGGAGAGCCGGTGCTTCCAGAGCAGAAGCCCAGCCTGGGTTGCAATATCAAGTGGCGTAGTTAGCGCGTGCGCAATGACGTTGCGGCGCCTTCTCTCCGTGTCCAAAACTTCGTCATTTCGACCGGTGCGACAAGCTTCATCGTCGCTGAGTGGAGAAACCTGCTGTTTGCCCGGAGTGCAACGGCACTGAAAGGAACAGCAGGTTTCTCCACTCCGCTGCGCTCCGGTCGAAATGACGCCTTAATAGGTCGATCAACGACAGCCAAGGCGATTACACCGAAGCTCACTCTCTACCGCACTCCCAGCGGCTTATCATCCGCCCACTCATCCGCCACAATACCGATGTTGCTGAGCGTGTCGATCGCCGACTCGATGTTGCGACGCAGCTGCGGACGAATAGCCGCGGGAGCCTCGCGCGCCTCCTCAATCGCCACCACACGGCCATAGGGCCAGGCGTCCTTCGGGATGGCATTGAGCGCCTCGGCCAGGTTCTTCGGATCGATGTTTAACACCTGCTGTCTCGCCGCAACGGGCCTCAGCATGGTGCCCTTGCCCAAGTCGGAAGTGTTCGCGTCGGCCATGAGGACGTGGATGGAAATCATCTTCTCCTGCACGGTGAGCGACGGGTTCTGCCAGTCCTCAAGCCGCTGCACGTTCAGATAGAGATGCTTGGACGGCGACGGAATCTGCTGCAAGTCCTGCCTGGCCGTTTCCACCTGGTGCGCGTGCTCCAGCTTGGCGGAGGTGCTATCGACGGGCTGCTCTTTGCAGCCGAGGAGCAGAGCGGGGACGAAGAGAAGGCTGAAGAACGGAGAGGGCTTACGCACAACCCTAAGCATACCAACCTGTGGGCAGCCGGCGGGCCGGTCTGCAATGCGCGCCGCGTAGAATCGAAGCATGATCAAGGGAGTAACCACGGTCCGGCAGGTTGCGTCCGCTGCCGCATGGGAGAAGGTGCGGAGCCTCTTCGGCGAGCTTGGCTTTGAGCCGGGCAAGGGCTGGGACGAGACCGAGAACGGCGGCACGGGCAAAGGGGCCGCGTTTCTGGCACCGCTCGCCAACGTTGAGTTCGTCACTGGTCGCATGCCCGCCGTGCCAGAGCTTCTGGTGGAGGTCACCACGCTGGACGTGGTGCACGGCATCGTGAAGCGCTGGCTCGCTGCGGAAGCGCGTTCAGAAGAAGTGGCCTCGTTGCTGAGTGAGGTCGCACCCACGCACTGGAAGTCCCGCCTCTTCACCGCGGAGATCGCAGGCTTGCCCATCGGCTTTTGGGAGCGTGAAGACGTGCTGGCAGGCCGGCCCGTAGCGCTGGAAGGCGATCTTTCTGCGAAGGGTATGCGCTTCGGCATCGTCGTCGCGCGCTGGAACGCCGTCATCACGGACCGGCTCTTGCAGGGTGCGCTCGACGGCATCCTGCGCTCGGGCGGCCGCCGCGAAGACATCGAGATTGTGCGCGTGCCCGGCGCGTGGGAGATCCCCAACGCCGCCCGCATGCTTGCCAATCTCCATGATGCGCAGGGTCTACGTCGTTTCGACGCGATCCTTACCCTCGGCTGTTTGCTGCGCGGAGAGACCGCACACTACGAGGCCATCTACAACGAGGCCGCACGCGGCATCGGCCAGTCGCAGCAGGAAACCGGCATTCCCCACGCCTTTGGCGTGCTGACCTGCGAAACGCTGGAGCAGGCCCTGAACCGCGCAGGCGTGAAGGCCGGCAACAAGGGCTTCGAGGCGGCCGTTGCCGCGATCGAGATGGTCAGCATTGCGCGGAAACTCGGCATCGCCGGGCATCACGCCGGCAGCGGCGTCTATGCAGCGCGGGAGATCAACGAGTCGCTCATCGCCGAAGGCCACCTCGCCGCTCCGGCAACATCAGCCACACACGCCGCACAGGAAGCCGACGCACTCATCGAAGAGGCAGGAGCCTGATGGGCGAACGACGCAAGGCACGCGAGATCGCGATGCAAATGCTCTACCAGGCGGACATGGGCAAACAGCAGCCGCTGGAGGTCCGCCGCGTCTTCTGGAAGAGCCGCGAGGACGACAACGGCAAGCAG
>CAXTJS010000107.1:8790-9482 GCA_964244605.1 uncultured Terriglobus sp.
GACCGTGGAGCAGGACACCCGCGACTTTGCCGAAGATCTCTTCCGCGTCGCGACCGAGCGCTCCGACGAGGTCGACGACCTGATCGAGAAGCACGCGCAGAACTGGCGCATCGCCCGCATGGCCGCGGTAGACCGCAACCTCCTGCGTATGGCCGTGGCGGAAATGCTCGGCTTCAAAGCCACGCCGCATCCCATCGTCATCAATGAGGCACTCGAAATCGCAAGGCGCTACGCCGCTCCGGAGAGCATCACGTTTCTCAATGGGGTGCTGGATGCCGTGGGCAGGGCGGTGCTGGCGCAACGGCTGGGCTAGACCATCTTTCCTGTAGGTGTAGGCGTGTCAGAGGTAAGACCAGCAACTCGGAGGGGCACGGCTTCAGCCGTGCCATACATCGCTGGCTATGAGAATCGCGCGGCCGCAGCACTCTGCATGATGAGAGCTTTATTCCGCGCGGAACCGATGCATCAACGCTGGCCGGAGAGGCATCGCGGTGCGGCCAGCCGCCAGCGGCCTCTTAGCGCGCGGGATGGGCTGTCTGCTCCTTCATACTGCCGTGGCCCGCGCCTGCATCACCTGCGATCTCATGGCACGGCTGAAGCCGTGCCCCTCCGAAAGATTCCTTCACGTGTATGAAGATCGCAGCCGCGCTCGCTGCCGACCCACCTGGACTGACGCACAAACAGGAAAGCCC
>CAXTJS010000108.1:0-9434 GCA_964244605.1 uncultured Terriglobus sp.
GCGAGATGCCGAAGGGTGCGGACCTGCATATGCATCTCTCCGGCGCCGTTTATGCGGAGACATTTCTGCAGAACGCCGCGGACGACCAACTCTGCGTTGATCCGGTAAAGCTGGTGCTGCTGCCGAATGTTGGCACGACGAAGAGTCTTCCTCCGCAGGCTGTGTGCCCTGAGGGAACGGTCGGCGCGACGTACGCCTTTAAGAATCAGAAGCTGTATGACGCGCTGATCGACAGCTTCTCCATGCGCGCCTTTGTGCCAAGCGCCGGCGTCAGTGGGCACGACCAGTTTTTCGCGACCTTTGGCCGCTTCAGCGGCATCCGCAAGGAACACGCGGGGGAATGGCTTGACGAGGTCGCCACCCGTGCCGCGGCGCAGAACGAGCAGTACCTCGAAATCATGCACACGCCCGACTACACGCTCGCACGGCAACTTGCGCGTGAGCAGCATTGGACCGGCGATGCCGCCGCGATGCGCGAAGCCCTACTCAAAGCAGGCCTGCGCGACAACATCGCGGCTGACCGCGCCGAGTTCGAGGGCATGCTGAAGCGGCGCGATGAGCTGGAGCACTGCGGTACCGCGGACGCAAAGCCTGGATGCGCAGTAAAGATCCACTTCCTCTTCCAGGTGCTGCGCGCTTTCACGCCGGAGCAGGTCTTTGCGCAGACGCTGCTCGGCTTTGAGCTGGCCAGCGTGGACCCGGACGTGGTCGGCATCAACTTCGTGCAGCCTGAAGATGCGTACCTGGCGATGAGGGAATACGCCACGCAGATGCAGATGCTGCGCTACCTGCGCACGCAGTACCCGGCGGTGCACCTGAGCCTGCACGCTGGCGAACTGGCCGTGGGCATGGTGCCTCCGGACGGGCTGCGCTTTCACATCCGCGATGCTGTCGAGATCGCCGGCGCCGAGCGCATCGGCCACGGTGTGGATGTGGCCAGCGAGCAGGACAGTGCGGGCCTGTTGAAAGAGATGGCGCAGCGTCACGTGGACGTGGAGATCAATCTGACCTCAAACGACGGCATCCTCGGCGTGAGTGGCGCGAGCCATCCGCTCGCGCTCTACCGTGCCGCGGGCGTGCCCTTCTCCTTGTCGACCGATGACGAGGGTGTTTCGCGCATTGACCTGACGAATGAATACGTGCGTGCCGTCACCGAGCAGCACCTGGACTACGCGGCGCTCAAGCTCTCCGCGCGCAACTCGCTGGAGCACAGCTTTCTGCATGGTGAGTCGCTCTATCCCGTGCGCGACAGCTATGCCGCGATGAGCCACGGTTGCGTGCGTCCTGCATCGCAGCAGAGCCAGCCAACAGGCGCGTGCGCCGCCTTTCTCAAAGCGAACGAACGCGCCGCGCAGCAGTGGGAGCTGGAGCGACGCTTCGTTGTCTTTGAAGCGGTGGCAAGCGCGCAGTAACTTCGCCTTCGCGCCTTGGGCACCTGCGGATCCCACCTTAACCGCAAAAGCGCGGTGAAGGTGGTGCACCCACTTTCGTGTCGGCACCAACAGCCAGTTCGGGGCACACCAGAAAGGGTGAACCACGGATGGGTGCACCACCTTCGCGAAGCTAAGGTGGGTGTAGTGCCACTGCAACTCGCGTGGCCTCATCGTTCGTGCTAGAAGATCAGCGAATCACACCCTGCTCTACAATCACGCGGGAGAGGAACAACAGATGAAGCGCGCCCTGTCAATCGCACTGCAAACCGTACTGTTGCTCGTGATCGCTGTCGTCTTCGGCGTGGTGCTACCCGGCCTGCATCGCAGCCCGTTTCACGTGGTGCATGTGCTCTCACAGCAGGGCTTCCTACGCCGGCAGTATGAGTTCGACTGGCTCATCGCCGTGGTGCTTGGCTATCTGTTGTTTCTGCTCATCGGCCTTGTGGCGCGGCGCATCCGTACCAGTTGGGTCGGCAGCACGCTCGCACTCGCACTTACGCTGATCGTTGGCGTGCTGCTGAAGTTCGGCTTCAAGGAAGTGAATCTGCTCTACGGCGGCAACTAGCGGCTGGGTAGGCCTACCGGGCGTGTACCGCAGCCGTTTCAAACCGCAGGATGGCATCCTCATCCCAGTGATGATCGTTGCTGCGCCACTTATTGCGGCCGTCATCCATGAAGTTGGGGAAGTTTGACCGGCAGCAGCTTTCGCGTCGTTCGAAGTCGATCAACGCCTGCGGCACACCGTCAAGCCGCAGTGCCGCGCGCTGGCCGTCGCCGGACCACTCGACAGTAGCCAGGCGGCTGCGGTCGCCATCGTCGCCGGCCAGCATCGCGTCCACGTTGTAGACCAGCATCGCGTCCAGCACGGTGACGTCGAAGTCGTCCTCCAGCGTGGCGCGCTCGCCGTCGCAGGCATAGCAGTAGCCGGCCGCACCCTCGTCCTCGAAGACGACGCGCCACGCAAGCTCGCGGCTGGGTGAGTAGCTCACGAGCTTTGCCTTGCCCACGTGAAAGTCGAGTGCGTCCATGCCTTCACCATACCGGATCCGCAGCGCCCGTTGCGGCATGCCGGTGTGAGTGAGCCGGTACACTTCTAAGAGCGGCGCAACCCGCAGAAGGACACGCCCGCACACATGCCAAATCTCACTGCTTGCACGCTCCGCCCGTCGCGCAGGAAGCTGCTTCAGGCAGGTTGCGAGGCATGAGCTTTCGCTTCCACTTCGGCCGGCCACAGGCGATTGCCGCGCTTTTCCTGCTGCTCTTTCTGGCGGAGGCGCTCTTCGTCATCGGTCGCGCGCCACTCACTGAATCCGACTACCGCTACGCGCTGTGCGGCCGCGAGATGTGGGAGAAGCCCTCGCCCGCGCTGGGCTACTTCACCACCTGCGGCAACATGCAGGGTGACGGCACGCTGGCCTATCGTGCCACAGCGTTGCCGCTCACGGCCTACGTCATCATCTTGCGCGTCGAGGACTGGTTTGCCGCGCGTGCGGATGCACGCAAGCCGCCCGCCGAGCGCACCTACACGCCCAACCCCACGGGCGGTTCGGTCTACGATCTGCGGCACCAGCTCGCCGGCCTGCCCTACCTGTTGCGTGTGCCGTTTGCGCTGGCTGGAGCGCTGCTGGGCGCGGGCCTGTGGTGGGTGAGCCGCAGGCTCTTCGGCAACTTCGGCGGCTTTCTTGCGCTGGCGATCTATTGCGTCTCGCCGGCGGTGCTGGCCGCCTCGACCACTCCGAACAATGACATCCTTGCCGCGTGGGGCCTTTATGCGGTGGTCTACACGGCCATCGGCATTGCTCACGCCATGTATGGGCCGCAGCGTAAGTGGCGACCCCGCATCGTGCTGTTCACGCTGGCTCTCGGGCTTACCGCATGTGCACACGTGCTTGCGGCTGTGGTGGGCTTTGTGTTCGCCACCCTGTTCCTGCTCTATGTCGCGGAGCGGCGGCGGTCTGCCGTGCTGCCGCTGCTTGTCTTCTCAGGCCTTGGCGCGCTTGTCATCGTTTTTGCTTCGTATGCCTTTCGCTTCGCGCCGTTCTTCTATGTATTCACTGCAGGCTCGGCACGCTTTACGCTCTCGCAGCTGCCGGCGTGGGAGTTTCTGAAGGCGCCCCTGCAGTGGCCGCTCGGCATTGCTCTAGCGGTCGCTCTTGTGGTCTACGCGGCGATGCGCCGTTCGCGCTATTTCGGCAATACCGCGCCGTTCTTTGTGGCGGTCTGCCTCCTGCCGCTGTTGACCACGCAAGTGTCTACGCAACCGGTGCTCTGGGCGCTGCCCTTCCTGCTCACGTTCGTCGGCGGGGTGTTCGCAGATGCCTTCGAAACGAAGGCCCGCAGGCAATACCTTCTGCTGGCGTGCGGAGCCATCGCAGCCCAGGCCGCACTGCTGCTGACCGTGCTGCCGCGCATGCACCGGTAAACCACGGCACGGTTGCGCCAAATTGCGCATCCTACGTTGCGACCCCATGATGAAGACCCCTGCACGCCTTGTTTTTTCTATTGCCTTGCTCACCTTTCTGCCGCTCGCCGGCTGCAAGAAAGCCAAGCAGATTGCCGCGCAGGCCAGCGGCAGCATCGGTGCTACAGAGCCAACGTATACCGACGCAATCCGCACGGCCGTTGGCTCCGGCCATCTTGACGCGCTGCGCTGGCCCGACGTCTCAGACGTACAGCAGCCCATTTCAACCTTCTATGAGAACCGCAACTACACGCTTGCGTGGAGCAAAAACGGCAAGCCGACTGCGCAAGCCAGCGGCATGATGCAGGCGTTCTCACAGTCGCGCGAACGCGGGCTTGAGCCAGAGGACTACGACAGTGGCAAGTGGCAAGCGCGTGTGAGCGCGCTCGGCAGCGACGAGGGCAAGGTCGCCTTCGACACGACGATGACGGTCAACGCGGCACGCTTCCTGAACGCCATCCACATGGGTCGCACCGATCCGCAATACTTCGCCTTCGGCATCAAGAGCGATGGCAAGCAGCTTGACCTGCCGAACGTGCTGGAGTCGCAGCTCAGCAACAGCTCTGACTTGGAGGAAACGCTCACTTCGCTGGAACCGCAGGGTGCGCAGTACAAGGCGCTCAAGGATGCGATGAAGCGCTACCTCGCGCTGGCCTCGCAGGACCACATCGACGCCCTGCCCGACGTGGGCAAGAGCCCGGTCGCGCCGAACGGCAGCTACGCCGGCTTGCAGGCGCTCTTGCAGAAGCTGCAGATGCTCGGCGATCTCCCCGGCACGGTCAACGTGAACAACAGCCCGAACGCACCGGCCCCGCAGGTAGACACCGCCGCGCTCGGCGACGCCCTGAAGCACTTTCAGCACCGCCACGGCCTGACCGAAGACGGCAAGCTGTCGCAGGACACCGTCGCCGCCCTCAACATGCCCATCACCACGCGCATTGCCGAGATTGGGTACAGCCTGGAGCGCTGGCGCTGGCTCGCTGACGAATACCAGAAGCCCGCCGTGCTGGTAAACCTGCCGGAGTTTGAGTTGCGCGCCTTTGAGGGTGACGAAGAGAGCTTCCGCATGCGCGTCGTCGACGGGCAGAGCTCGAAGGACGAGCACCACACGCCCATGATCGCGGACCACATCAAGTACCTGGTGCTGCGGCCCTTTTGGAATCTGCCCGTCGACATCGCCAAAAAAGAGCTTCTGCCGCACATGCTGAAAGATCCCGGCTACCTCGAGTCGCACAACTATGAGGTGGTCAACAACAAGGGCGAGCCGGAGTCCGCGTCGCCTGAGCGCATCGCCCACGGCGGCGTGATGGTGCGCCAGAAGCCCGGGCCGCGGAACTCGCTCGGCCTGGTCAAGTTCATGTTCCCCAACCAGTTCAACGTGTACCTGCACGACACCGATTCGCACTCGCTCTTCGCCCGCACCCGCCGCGACTACAGCCACGGCTGCGTGCGCGTGCAGGACCCGCCCAAGTTGGCGGAGTGGCTGCTTCGTGACAGCAGCACCTGGGACGGCGACAAGATTCAGGCGGCAATGAACGACGAGAGCATCACCAACAAGACCGTCTCCATCGGCAAGCCGGTGCCCATCGTGCTCTTCTACGGCACCGCCTATGTCGACGGCGGCGAGGTGCACTTCTACAAGGACATGTACGGCTACGACGAAGACCTGGAGAAGGCGCTGAAGAAGGGGCCGCCCTACCCCAAGAAGCCGGGTAAGGCACGCGCCGAGGCTTCGGTCTAGACACGCCTAACTCCATGCGAGCTCGAAGCGGCCCCAGAAAGCGTCATATCGACCGGAGCGCAGCGTAGTGGAGAAACCTGCTGTTTCTTTGGGAGTTATTTGCCGCTCCGGGCAGACAGCAGGTTTCTCCGCTCCGCGACGATAAAGCCGTCGCTCCGGTCGAAATGACAAAGCAAGGGTGGCACGTACATCCACAAAGAGGAGAGGCAGCCAAATGGCTGCCTCTCCTGCTTTGCTAAACAGAACGCTTACACGCGCCGGCGTCCGTGACGGCCGCCACGGCCGTGCATGCGTCCGCGCAGGCCAGCCATCAGACGGCGACCGCCGCCAAACTGCCACTCACGCACCGGGCCCACGTCCACATGCACGAAGTGGCTAATCGGGTAGTAGCCCACGCCGCCCATGCCCAGGCTAAGGGCCGCGTTGCGCAGCGCAAGCGTGCTAACGCCGGGGATACGGATGTCGATGGCCTTGGAGAGCATGTGCTGCGAGTGCTCGGCGACGCCGGTCTCCGCGCTGCGTGTGCGCAGGAAGTCATTCGATTCGGGCGAGCGGTAGCCGCAGACGATGTCGATCACCGCATTGGGTCGACCGAGCCTCACCAGGATGTTGTGCAGCAGATCGAACTCGAGCGGGTCATAGTCCGCGTTCTCATCGGTGCGATGGTCCCGTAGGAAGTGGTTCAGCATCGCAACCGCGCCGGGATCATAGCTGCCGTCGGCAGTCTTGTACGCCACATCGATCGACTCGCCCGTGTGCAGGTGGTGCAGGCGCAGGCGCATCGTGTTGAGCAGCGACATGGTCCTGGGAGCGCTGGGCGTTGGGATCGAATCGGCCTTTGTCGCCGTGCTGAGAACGGCGAAGCAGGCAGTGGTGGCGGCAATGCAGCTAATGCGGCGCAACATCTTGGTCGAAAGCTTCAAACAGAGTCTCCGGAGCGAAAGGTTAAGGAGCCGTTCTTCTTTGTCTCTCGATTGGCGATTTGCGAATCGCATTCGCATGCCCTCGATCACTTTGCCTACCTTACCCGAAACCTGAATACAACCCAAGTCTCACCTCCAGCATCATCGACGCCGATGTGCGCCAGCGTGAGTTGCACATTCGGGAACAACTTCATCCGCAGCACGTGTTGATACAAGACAGCCGATGCGGTGCTTGCCGCATCTGTCACAAAGGCGACAGTGCACCGGCTCCCCGGGTGCCTTTCGAGAGGAGATCACATGAACGTTCGAAACAGCTTGATCACAGCAGCACTGATGGTTGGAACCCTTCTGCCTGTGGTTCCCATGGCGGGAGCACAGGATGGCTATCACGAGCACCGGGGCGGTATCGGTGCGGGCAAAGGCGCGCTGATTGGCGGCGCAGGTGGCGCCGGTATTGGTGCTCTGGCCGGCGGCGGCAAGGGCGCACTGATTGGCGGAGCACTTGGCGCGGGCGGTGGTGCCCTTGTCGGCAATGCAAACGCACACCGGCGTCATCGCCGTCATCAGCAGGCGTACTACCGCAACCACCACCAGTACTACCGCTAGACTTTAGCGAAACATGTTAACGGTCGCCGTTCAGGGATGCCTCGTACTCCGAGGCAGTCTGCGACGGCGACCGTTCGTCGTTTGTACTTGCTGGGTGGCTCACAGGCCAATTGGCTGGAAGAGGACGATCGCTCGAGCTTGCGGTCTCACCTCCCGTCCAGTCTTTCCAGGTATTGCGGGACCGCACTGCCTGCCTGCGCATGTTCCGGCGCGGCTCGGCTAGGCCGGCCGCCGCGAAGGTGCCGTACTGGCGTTGATTGCAGCGGGTACAACGAAGCGGGTAGCGCAAAACCGCAAGATGTAGCAGGTCCTCGGAGCGGAAGCGCGACCTGCGGAATCGCCGGTTGCCGCAAAACGGACAGGCAATCAGTCCGGCCGACTGCTCCCTCATCGGCGCGGCTATCCTCGCGGCGGCCAGGTGCTCGGGTCGAGGCTCGGCTGCAGCATGTATTGACATGTGGGACTGGTGCATGCGGTGCCCTTCTTAAAATGGCGTACCCGAACTTGATGCGGAATCTGCGGCTTTCCTGCTCACGTGCATCGGCTACGTAATCTCGTCTGGCTTTGTAATTTCCTCACGAAAGAGCGAGACCACCTTCTCCGCGGACACGGCGGGCTGCTTAACGGCGAGGTGCAAGCCGCGCCGACTTGCGATGGCGGCTCTTGAGGAATTTCCAGTCCTCACCGGAGCGACCGGGGCAGCCAGCAGAGTGGAAATCTCCTTGAGCTCCGCTCGCACCTTGCGAAGCTGCTGCGCCTCGCTTTCCGGGGCAGCCGCTTCCACCAGCGGCATCTGCTCTCCGCGCTCACGGGCTTCAGCCTTCAGCAGTTGACGTGCGCCAGGGATGGTGTAGCCCTCGCGGTAAAGCAGGTGTTTGATACGGAGTGCAAGCTCCACCTCGCGCTTGCGGTAGAGACGCTGCCCGGTGCCGCCCTTGCCCGGCCGCAGCTGGGGAAACTCCGTCTCCCAGAAACGCAGCGTGTAGGGGGCAATTGCAAGAAGCCGCGCCGCCTCACCAATGCGGAAGTACAGCTTGTCCGGGATGACCGGGTCGGCCTCGGCAGCGGCAGCCTTTCGGGATTTGCGGCTCTGTTCGGCGTCTCCCAAGCGCTCTCCTCAACGTTGAACCGGCTCGTCCGCCAACGCCCTGAGTGTATATCGCCAGGCGCTGAGATCTGACTGCGAACACACGCGCTTACGGCAAACCGCTAGACACGGCAGGGTGAAAAAAAGGCCCCATCGCCTGGATGGGGCCTCGCTCAATGGACAGGAACAGCGGACACTCGGGAAGGGCAGCCGACGCGTTGTGTGCCTCCGTGGGTCCCCTCCCTGTGAGGACCCGGAATCTACTTCAGCAACGCTACGGATGGTATCCAGTTTGCCAGCTATACGGTATGTTGCGCCCGGGTCACGTATGTGTCAACACCTAAGTGCTACATTTCTTGTTCAAACGCAACCGCTATCAGACGTGCTTGTAAAAAGACGGAACGCGCTCACGTCAAGACACGTACTGCAACAAAGATGGGGCCGAGGCGGAGGGCAGATATGAACAGCACGCAAACAGAGCAGATGGTTCGGAACAGCGTTGCGGGTGCGGCCATGCTGCTGGTCGCCGTACTATGCGCGGGTTGCCGCATCACGACGACCAAGGGTGAAGGCAAAAAAGACGTTTCCATCGACACGCCACTTGGAGGCATGCAGGTCAAGACGAACCCGGGCAGGGTGCTCGACAAGGTGGGTCTGCCGCAGTACCCGGGCTCAGTGCTGGTCGACAAGAAGGGCGAGCACAACGGTGCCGACGAGGGCTCAGCCGATGTGGACATGTCGTTCGGCAGCTTTCACCTGCGTGTGCTTGCCGTGGGCTTTCAGACAGGTGACTCACAGCAAGCAGTGGAGGCCTTCTATCGCCCAGCACTCGCGAAGTACAGTGACGTGATCGCCTGCCGCAATCACCAGCCGGTCGGTCAGCCCGCCAAGACCGGCCTTGGCTTGACCTGTGAAGACGAAAAGGGAAAGCACGGCATGCACGGCAGCAGCACCGGTGATGATGCCGACGCACTGCAGCTGAAGGCGGGCTCCGGTGCCAAGCAACACATCGTCGCAATCAAGCCACAAGACGGTGGTACTCGCATCGAGCTAGTCGCGCTCGACCTGCCGAAGGGCGATTAAGGATTGACTGCATCTGCGGAAGCGCCTCTGAGCCGCATCGCCACAGAAGCGTCATTTCGACCGGAGCGCAGCGGAGTGGAGAAACCTGCTTCTCCTTTGA
>CAXTJS010000109.1:0-9377 GCA_964244605.1 uncultured Terriglobus sp.
CGCTGCTGGTGCCGAACTCAAGCACCGGCCGCGTCGGCGGCATCGTTAACTTCTCAAACCAGCTATCGGCCATCGCCGCGCCCATCCTCACCGGCTACACCGTCGCGCACACGCACGCGTACGGATGGTCCTTCGGCATCGCCGGAGCCTACCTATGCGTCGGCATCCTTGCCTATGTGTTTCTGCTCGGCAGGATCGAGCCAATCGATCTGCGCACAGCGCTGCAGGACTGATCAGATATTGCGAAGTCCGACAGCAGTTCGAGGCCACAAGCGTGCTGCATGCAGCAACCTAAGGACACGAATGACCTCAGCGTCCAACTCGTAAGCCAGAACGTAGGACGTACGCTGCACAACGAACTCGCGGGTGTTCTGGATGCGTCCGGCACGTCCCATCATCGGGAAGCGCTCAAGCAGTGCACCCGCTTCTCGTATCCTTTGATCGACCAGGTCCGCTGCTGCATCCGATTCCTTTTCGAGGTGGTCGAGGGCTGAGGCAAGATCAGCCAAGGCTTCATCAGACCAGATGATCCTCATCGAGCGGTCGTCGCGAGCCGTGCCTCTCGACGGCGATCCATATAGGCCAGCACCTCTTCATGCGGAATACCCGGTCTCGGATCATCCAGCGCCTCCTGCACCTTGGCGCGGTACCAGGCGTCATAGCCTTCCGGCTCTTGCACCTCGAAGGGCAGCTGGCCTTCTTCGGCAGTCCGGGTAAGCAGCGCGCTGAAGAGTTCCGACATCGTCATGCCGTGCGCTGCCAAGACTTTCGCGGCTTTACGCTCAACTTCCGCGTCGACCCTCGCCTCAACCAGCACCTGCTCCATGCACCGTCACCTCGCAGCAAGTTTACGCCTGCATCGCGCCTCAGCAGGCTCCTTCTGCAGCATCGCGCGCGTCGCCCCGACGGAGATGCCGCCATCCACCAGCAGCGTCTGCCCGGTGATGTAGCGCGACGCCTCGCTCGCCAGGAACACCACAGCACCATCCAGATCGTTCGGCGCGCCGGGCCGCTTTAGCGGGATGCGCTCTACGAGGTACTCGACCCAGCCCTCGTCCTGGTACATGACCTTGTTCTGCTCGGTCTTGAACCAGCCGGGCGCGAGCGCGTTTACGGTTACACCGTGCCGGCCCCAGTCGTCGGCCAGGCTCATGGTCATCTGCCGCACGCCGCCGCGGCTGGCACCATAGGGCGCAAGGCCCGCATAGCCGAAGACGCTCGTGACCGACGAGATGTTGATGACGCGCCCGTAGCCGCGCGCCACCATGCCACGCGCGATGGCCTGGGCCACAAAGAACGCACCGCGCAGATTCGTGTCGAGAACCAAGTTCCAGTCGTCCCACGTGATGTCGAGCGCGGGCTTGCGCACGTTGCAGCCGGCATTGTTCACCAGGATGTCGACTGTGCCGAAGGCCTCTTCCGCCGCTGGTGCGAAAGCGGCGATGCTGTCGCGGTCACGTACATCCAGCGTGACAGCCTTTGCTTCGATGCCCATCGAACTCAGCTCGCCGATGAAGCCATCGCAATCCCCTGCCCTGCGGCTGGTGAGCACCAGCTTTGCCCCGGCCCGGCCCAGCGCCCGCGCAAAGTACTGGCCCAGGCCACGCGACGCACCGGTCACCGCGGCAACACGTCCGGTCAGGTCGAAGAGGTTCTCGCTCATACCGTTGCGACCTCGGGCGCGTGTGGCACTACCACCACCTTCACCAGACCTGCTTCACGCGCATGCAGACGCCGGAACCACGATGCCGCTGCCTCAAGCGAGGATACGGCGCTGATCAACGGCTTCACCACAATGGCACCGCTGGCCAGCTTGGCGATGGCGTCGGTGTATTCGCCCGCCGAAGCGCAGGAACCCTGCAGCCGTATCTGCCGCGTCACCACACGCTGCAACGGTAGCGGCACCTCAGGCTGAATGTTGCCGATAACCGTGACGGTGCCGCCCTTGCGCACGCACTCGATGGATGCAGCTACCGTTTCAGCGCGGCCCACCGCCTCAAGCACCACATCCACACCGCGCCCGCCGGTGCGCCGCCACGAGCGCGTCACCGCTTATCTGCAGCGTGTCGGGAATACCGACCTCCGCTGCCATGCGCAGCCGGTCCGCATCGATGTCGGCGATCGTCACCGACGCACAGCCCGCCGCAAGCGCGGCCTGCGCGGTCAGCAGGCCGATCATGCCGGCACCGATCACCAGAGCGCTTTCTCCACCGCTAATCTGGCTGACACGCACACCGTGCAGCGCGACGGAGACCGCCTCAAGCATCGCGGCCTCTTCAAACGGGAAGTCATTCGGCAGACGGTAGAGGATGCGCGCGGGCACCGCCACCATCTCCGCAAACGCACCGTTGCGGCGGTAGTCGCCACAGGAGACGCCCAGCACCTGCCGGTCATCGCAGAGGTTCACCTCGCCGCGCAGGCAGAACTCGCACCGCCCGCAGTAGACGGTGGAGTCAAACGTGACGCGGTCGCCCACGTGGTAATCCGCAACCTGTGCACCCACAGCCGCAATCGAGCCAGCCGCCTCATGCCCCATCACGATCGGCGGGATGCGCCGCCCGGAAGCGCCGTCGTACCCATGCACGTCACTGCCGCAAATGCCGCACGCGGCAACCCGAATCAGCACCTCATCCGGCCCACACTCCGGTTCCGGCACGTCGACCACGTCTAACCGCTCATAGGCCGACAACATCAATGCTTTCACTTGCTTCACCTCAGCCCACTAAGAACGCAGACTGCTACCGTTTCAGCGTAACGCGCCGAACAAAAAAGTGGCTGGCGCTTGAGTTCGTGAGCAGAACGCTTTCCATAACCTCTTTGCTTTGCTCGCTCTCCAAAGTGTCATTTCGACCGGAGCGCAGCGGAGTGGAGAAACCTGCTTCTCCTTTCAAGGCCGTCGCCGCAGGGGCAAACAGCAGGCGTATCCACTTCGCGACGACAAGCCGTCGCTCCGGTCGAATAACGTATGAAGGCTCACGGGAAAGCTCGATGGATCGGCCTCGTCGTCTGCCTCGGAAGCGTCTTGCAGCCGTGAGCCGACCGCGTCACGATTCGGAGGGGCACGGCTTCAGCCGTGCCATGACAAGCGCGACCATCAAACACGGGCGGTCAAGGCACTTCCCAAGGGCACCGGGCTTCGCTCCGCGCCGATCCACAGCAGCTCGGTTCGGCCACTTGAAGTCGTCGCCAGCCACTGTGCTGCAGGTCTTCTTCTCGGCTACTACCGGTGTCGATCTAAAGAGCTGACCTCGGCGGCTGAAGCCGCGCTTCCGCCCGGCCTGTTCGGCACAGCTGAAGCTGCGCCCTTCCGACAGGCACGCCAAGGTCGTCGGCTCGACAAGCCGATCCCGCCGGGAGCTACTCTGAGTCGCCTGCTACCGTTTCAGCGTCGACTCAGGCCGCCATGCGGTTTGTGCGCGACCGCGCAGCTATTCCCCTCACCCGCAATCAGGCCTACACTGGCAGGAATACAGCTGTTTTCCGCCGTTCCGCTATGTCTAGACCCATCTCATGGCTCCCCCGCCTACACGAAATCCGCCGCTCGGTCGCCAAATCCGTGCGATCGCACTACAGCCGCACCGACCTGCAGACGCTCTTCGGCCTGCAACCGCGCGCCGCACAAAAGCTGCTGGAGATGCTGCCCACCGTCGCGATTGGGACCTCACGCCTGGTCGACCGCGAGGCTCTGAGCGAGTTCCTCGAGCGGGTGCATGGCAGCGATGACGCAGCCCTTGCCGTACACCAACAGCGCGCCGAAGCTCCACGCGGACCGAAAAAGCGGCTTCGGTCGCTGGTGCGCACGGACGCGATTGCGGCGCATCTGAGCTCCCCACCGCAGAACCTGACGCTGGAACCCGGCCGCATTGAAATCCGCTTCGAAACCATCGAGGACCTCGCGCAAACGCTCTTCTCGCTCGCCCAGATCCTGGACGGCGAAGAAGAGGAGTTCGCCAGCCGCTACGAGCCACAGCCCGAGCGGGAAGTTGCCCCCGAAACGACGGAGGTGCAGCGCATGTTCCTCAACCTGCGCCGGCTTGAGGAGCAGCAGTCAAGTTAACCTCTACAGGCTTGTTATTCGCACGAATTAAGGTGATCTGCTTCTTGAGCATGCCATCAGAGTCGTGTGCCCCATGTCCCGTCTTTGGGACATGGGTTTCCGAGATCCCATATCCGAAAATCCGGACATGGGGCACACCCGTCTGGACACCCCACGGCGCCATTCGACTGACCTTTAGGGCGTGATTTTGACCGGAGCTCAGCGGAGTGGAGAAACCTGCTTCTCGTTTGAGGGCCGTTGCCGCACCAGGCAAACAGCGGGTTTCTCCACTCCGCGACGATAAAGCCCGTCGCTCCGGTCGAAATGACGCTTCCTGGGTGGATCGACAAGCGAAGTAGTCACGGCAAAAGCGGAGAAGAGCAGATCCTCTGCTGCGCTACGGGACGACAAACAGCCGGATCAGACCTCTCCAGCCTCATCCAGCAACTGCGCCAGCGCATCGTGATATGTCAACTGCGCTCTATCCGCATAGGCAACAAAGCGGTTGTACTGCGATTCCGTGAGCCGGATGGCCAGGTGCCGCGTCGGCTCCAGCACCGGTGCGCGACGCCGGCGGATGCGGGGCGGAGCCACTTCCCTGCTCACAAAGCCGTGCGCGGCTGCTGCCGCGTCCGACGCCTTGACGTCCAGCACCGGCCGCCGCTCCACCGGCCGGAACTGGTTGAGACGGTCGCTGAGCGAAGGCTGCGGCGCGGGTACGTTTGTGGGGGCGGAATCATCGTCTAACAGGCCGAATTTGCTCATTGCACACCACCTTCGTCAATGGATTGCAGGGTTTCGATGAGCTCTTCAATCAGGTCATGCACGTTGCCGTACGCGGCGACCAGGTTACCGATCTTCAGGTCCTTCATCTCGGGCAGCGACAGGCGCTCCACGAAGAGCGCCTTGTAGGCGAGCCGTTCGGCCAGGCTGTTGCGGAAGCGCGGCACCGCAGCCGACTCCAGCTCCGCCTCAAGCTGCCGCTGCACGGACGAGACCGGCGCACCCGGTGCCGGTGTACGCGTCATCAGCACCTTGTACGGAATGCGCCGCCTCGGGTTTGACCGTTGCGCTACCTTCTCCTCGTCCCGCACGGCGCGGATCGCCTTGCCGGCCTGCCGCACGTCTACCGCGCTCGCCTGTACCGGGATGATGACAAAGTCCGCCAGCGCGATGGACCGCGAGACGAGCACGCTTGCCGTACCCTCCAGGTCGATAAACACGAATTGACTCTGCTGCTTCTCAAGGATCTCCATGAGATTCGATTCGCGGACGCCGCCGATCACCACCATGGTGGTCTTCGACTCGCCATTCTCTTTCCAGTCGAGAATGGGCTGGTTGGGATCGGCGTCCAGCACGGTGACGGTGGCACCCTGCTGGGCGAGGTAGGTTGCGAGCAAAAGCGTGGTGGTGCTTTTGCCTGCGCCCCCTTTTGGATTTGATATGGCGATGACGGGCAATGTTGCTCCTAAGCAGCATCGCTGCGATATCGTACCAGGCGGCGTTATCGTTTGCTGCTGCGATATTGCAACGATACAGCACAAAAGGGTGTGAAGCGACATACTCTGCTATGTGTCTGTTCATTCTCCGGCTACTCGCCTCGTTCGCTATGGAGTAGCAAAGTGAAGAGCTTTGCTTTCTTTGCGACCCTTAAACGTTTGGCAAAGCAGCTCCTCCGCTTTGCTACGAGCGAGGGGCAAGCAATGGAAGCAGAGCGGCCAAGCGCATTCCTAACCGAGCTGACATCATTATCGCTGCGATATCGCATACTGCACGAGTAAAGTTGTCGCCACTTACATCTGCTCAGCTAAAGTAGAAACCGAACGAGGATTCCGGATGGCAAAGTCGGCCCGCAGCGCAGCGGTGGCAAAGCCGGTGCGCACCCGCAAGGCAAAGCCGGTCGTGCAGGATGACGACGCGGAGGGCAACCTCGTCCTCTCGTCGCTAACCGCGTCTGAAGCCGCACAGACCGCCGCGGAGCGCAACGACACACGGCCCGATGGCGAATTTGAAGAGCTTTCGCCCGTCGCCCTGCGTCTTCTGCAGGCCGCCAGTGACATGCGCGAGTCGCCCGACTCCTATGAGCGCGCCTTCCTCGCGCGGCAGCTTATCCAATGCACCTTTCCGCATAGCGATCCCGGCAACACACCCATCTGGAGCCGTACCAACGGCAATCTCACGCTTTCCATCCGACCGCTCTATGACGAGGAGAAGGGCGAGCACCGCTACCCGTACGGCACCATTCCGCGGCTCTTTCTCTACTGGATGGTGACAGAGGCGGCGCGCACCAAGAGCCGCCGGCTCTACCTCGGCCAAACCTACCCAGACTTCATGCGCAAGCTCGGCTTGAACCCATCGAACGGCGGCGTTCGCAGCGACTCAAAGCGCCTGCGCGACCAGATTGAGCGCATGCTGCGCGCCACCATCAGCTTCAAGCAGACCTTCCGCCGTGACGGCAAGACCGGCGACGCCTGGCTCGACATGCAGATCGGCCCCGAGGCCGTGCTGTGGTGGAACTTCGACCGCGGCACGCAAAGCTCACTTTTTGAGAGCTATATCGAGCTCAGCGAGAAGTTCTTCAGCGCCATCACGTCCAGCCCCATCCCGCTCGACCTAAGAGCGCTGCGGGCGCTGCGCAAGTCGCCGTTGTCGCTCGATCTCTACTCACTGATCTGCCACAAGACCTACAGCGCGCGCAAAGACGGCGACACCAAAACCATACCGTGGGACGGCCTGCACCGCCAGATGGGCGCCGAATACAAAGAACTGCGCAACTTCAAGCAAAAGGTCATCGCCACCATCCGCAAGATCCGGCTGGTCTACCCGCAGATGAAGGTCGACCTCTCCGAAAGCGGCCTGCACATCCACCCCGCACCGCTCGCCATCCCCGAGCGGCCAAGCCGAGAGGTGCTGCTGGAGCCGGAGATTACCCCGCCCGCCGCGCCCAAGAGCCGTGCGCGGCTCCGCTGAAGCGGCGCTGCATCGGTAGCAGCAAGGAAGCAGGTGCACCGCATCCAGTGCACTTCAGCAAGCGCTGAAACGGTAGCAGACGAAACACCATACATCTCGATGCAATCCCGTTCCCACGACAGAGCAAGTCCCTCTCTGAGTGCAGAGACGAAACCCTAGCTCTTCAGCCGCTTACGTCCACTTGTATGCGTAGCACTTACGCTGAAACGGTAGCACTGGCCTGCCCGCATCCCTATGCAAGTCACCGTGGCTGCATCGAGCAGTCATTCCCCGCATTGCGCTGAAACGGTAGCGGAAGCCGTACCTGATATGGTCCGCACTGACGCTGAAACGGTAGCGCACACTCTCTCTGAATCTTTTATTAACTCTGACCAGCAACGACAGCCTTCTCCCGGTAACTGAAGCGCATCCGCAACATCCCCAGACCCGGTTTTCTAGAGGTGCAACCTTGATCCGTCCTGCCTTAGCAGCGTCATTTCGACCGGAGCGACATACTTTATCGTCGCGTAGTGGAGAAACCTGCTGTTTGCCCGGACCGGCAATGGCTCTGAAAGGAACAGCAGGTTTCCCCGCTCCGGTCGAAATGACGCTCTGAAGAGGGCCTGAGCGACACCCAAACGGAAACTAGTCTATAGCGCCACGTGCCGAGCGTTTGGCATAGCGGCTCGCGTGCTCATCCAGGTCCCCGAGAGGAACAAAGCTCTCCACGCCGAAACGGTAGAACCACACAGCTGCGCCAACCGTGGGTCTTTGCGTTTTCCACGCTGCAACGGCACTGCATTCACGCTGCATCGGTGCGTCTCGCACGCTGCATCGGTACGCTTTCCACGCTACATCGGCAGCAAAACAGCTCGGCATATAAGGAAGCCTATAGTTTCTGCCTGTATTCCCATATAGCTCTCTTCTTAAAACAGCACTAGAAAACAGCCCGAAATATACAGCTACCGTTTCAGCGCAAAGCTACGACACCGCTCACTATTGCGTGCGTACGCATCGGATCCCTCTCGCACCCTTCAACCTCGCTGAAACGGTAGCGAGCCTCCTGTCTCATGGAGCGCCCGTGCCGCCGATTCCTGAAATGTCGCTCACGCTTTTTCACAGAAGGCCAACATCCTATGACACAGTCTCGGATAGATTTACAGGTATCGATTGCAGATCCTCAGGTTCCCCCTTGTTCTATGCCTGTCGTCTGCCCGGAGTGTTTGTGAAGTTTTCTGCCCGTGCTGTTCGCTCTGCCTTTGTCGTGCTCTCCCTGCTGTTTGTTTCGTTCACCCTCACCGCGCAGGACAAGCTCCTCATCAGCCAGGTCTACGGCGGCGGTGGCGGTTCGAGCGCATCCGCCAGCTACAAGACAGACTTCATTGAGGTCTTCAACGCCGGCACCACAGGCGTCGACCTGACCCAGTACTCCGTGCAGTACGGGCCGGCCGGTTCGTCCGGGACACCGAGTTCGGTGTACTCCGGCATCACGGTTCTCGGGTCCACGACGCTGCCGAACAACATCCTGCCGCCAGGCAAGTACTACCTGGTCAGCGAAGGCACGGCGGGCACGGGCGGCGCGACGCTGACCGGCGCAGACCAGACGGGCTCCATCAACCTTGCGGCCGCAGCGGGCAAGGTGGCCCTCGTCAAGGGCACCACGCTGCTCTCCGCGGCAAACTCCTGCGCAAACGCGACGATCGTTAACCGCGTCGGCTACGGTGTGATCTTCCCGGCGGACCCCTGCGCGGCGGGCGGCGCGCCCACACCGGCGACCGCGGTCAGCACCAGCGCGATCCGCACCTCCTCGTGCGTCGACACCTCCAACAACGCCAACGACTTCACCGTCGGCACGCCCACACCGCGCAACTCATCCACGACCGCTGCCCCTTGCGGCGGTGGCGCACCCGTGGCGACGCTCTCCATCACCAGCGCCGCGGCCAACCCGGCCAGCGTCATGGCGGGCAACGGCACGACGCTTTCGGTCGTGGTCTCCCCGGGCAGCACCAGCACTGGCATCGCCGTTGTGGCCGATCTCTCGAGCATCGGCGGCAGCGCGACCGAGGCGCTCACCCTCTCCGGCACGGCCAACACCTACACCTATGCGGCCACGGTGGGCGGCACAATCGCGCCGAACTCTTACGCGCTGCCGGTCACGGTGACCGACCAGCAGGGCGGCTCGGCGAGCGGCTCCATCAGCCTCACGGTGCAGCCCGCTGTCGTGAGCACGCCCATCTCCACCATCCAGGCGAACCGCTCCACCTACGTCGGCACCACCGTCAGCACCTTCGGCATTATCACGGTCAGAACAAGCTCGGGTTTCTACATGCAGACGGCGTCGTCCACGCCCGGCTCCACCGGCGACGAAGGCCTCTACGTGTACACCGGCTCC
>CAXTJS010000110.1:0-9371 GCA_964244605.1 uncultured Terriglobus sp.
CCAAATGGCGCGGCCGCCATTCAGGAGCTGCTGGGTGGCAAGTTTGGCGAGATGTCCACGTTGAACAACTACCTGCACCAGTCGTTCGGTTTCAAAGAGAAGAAGAAGCTCAAGCCGTTTTATGACCTGATTGCGGCCATCACGGCGGAAGAGCTTGGCCATGTGGAGCTGATCTCCACGGCAATCAACCTGATGCTGGAGGGCTCTACTCCTGAGGGCGAGCCAGTGGATGCGCCCCTGATGGACGCGGCCAACCTGCGCAACACGCACCACACCATTGTGGGCGGCGGCGGGCACCAGGTGATGGACTCCATGGGCCACTTCTGGACGGGGCAGCATGTGATCTCGTCGGGCAATCTGGTCACCGACCTCTTGCACAATTTCTTTCTGGAGACCGGTGCGCGTCTGCACAAGCACCGCTGTTACCAGATGACGCAAAACCAGGCCGCGCGTGACGTGATCGGCTACCTGATGGTGCGCGGCGGTGTGCACCAAGCCGCGTATGCGCTGGCACTGCGTAAGATCACCGGCGTCGAGGTGACCAAGATGCTGCCGACGCCGAACATCGACGACAGCAAGATTCCCGAGGCACGCAAGTGGCAGGCGATTGGTTCCCACCGCAAGATCTATACCTTCTCCGAGTCGGACTACACCGACCTGGGCGGCGTGTGGTCGGGTCCTGCGGACTGGGCTGATGGTGAGCCGCTTGAAATGATCCAGGGCGTGCCGGAGTATGCGGCGGAAGGTCCAGTCATCGGTGAGTCACCCACGTTGTTCTCGCCGGATTACGCGCCTGAGGAGATCTATGAGATCGCGGCGCAGTTGATGCAAAAGGGCGGCGTTTCTCCGTTGCAGCCGAATGACGGCCTGCACTCGCGCTTCCAAGGCAGCACGCCAGACAGCCCCGGAGCCACGGCGCAGGAAGGCCGAAAGACGACGGAAGAGATCAAGCCGTCGGCAAAGAAGTCTTCGGTAAAGAAGCAGAAGTAAGTCGCAGCGCAAATGTGGGGCAGCCACGAACCGGGTGCCCCCACCTTCGCGAAGCTAAGGTGGGTTGTTCCTTGCCGTGAACACATCCGTGGCGACATCCCACCTTAACCGCAAAGAGCGCGGTGAAGGTGGGGCACTCATTGCTTTCCTGACTAAAAGTTCATCACTTCGAGGTATCGAGAGAAGTACATCGTAACGGCGCTCGTGCACTGCCGGTCCTTCCCGCGCCGATACACTGAAGGGGCTTTGACCCGCTTCGCCGCAGACCGTCTTCTGCCGCTGTTCGCAGCCGCGCTGATGCCTGTTCTCTGTTTCTCTGCACCCGCAAAGAAGCCGCCGCAGGAGACGCCCTGGCAGGTGGCGGAGGCCGCGCGCGCGCAGCTTGCATCCATTCCGGCCGCCCAGAGAACGCCAGCGGACTACCGCACGGTCATGGACGCGTATCGCCTCATCTACCACGCCGACCCGTCGGACCTACACGCGCCGGAGGCGATCCTGAACGTCGGCAACCTGCTTGCCGAAGAGGGCGTGGTGCTGCATGACCCGCACGCGCTGCAGGCATCCATGGGGCAGTATGAGTTCCTGCGCAAGCAGTACCCCACCAGCAGCCTGCGCATTACGGCACTGCTGGAAGAGGCTCACGTTGCCGTAGCAGGGATGCACGACAACAAGCTGGCTCGCGAGAAGTACAACGCCTTTGTGGAGCAGTTCCCGCATTCTGTGCACATTGCAGAGGCACGGTCGGCCCTGGCTGCACTTCGCGCAGGCACCGTGCCGCAGCTTACAAGTGGGCCGCTCGCCACATCCATTGCTTCGACGACCGAAGTTGTGCCCGCGGTGGTCACCGCGACAACAACGTCGCGCATTGCTGCGGCGGGCAGCCTGCAGCGCAGCGCGGCCTCTGCCTCCGATGGAGTTGCGGGCACGGCGGTAGCGCCGGCGGAGCGCAGTGAGGCAAGCCTGCTCGCATCCGAGCGGAAAGCCTCGCCCAGCGACACCGCCGAGCAGGATCGGGTCACCGCCGCGCGCGACACGCCACCCGCAGCCATCAGCGGCGGGTCGACGCACCCGGGCGCAGCGAAGGCGCTGGTCAGCGGCATCCGCCACTGGTCTACCCCAACGTATACGCGTGTTGCCATTGACCTTGGCGACGAGGTGCAGTACGAAGCTGCGCGCGTACCGCACCCTGACCGCATCTACTTCGACCTGCACGGCACGCGGCTGGCGAGCGAACTCATCGGCAAGACCTTTGACGTGGTCGACGACGGCTTTCTGAAGCGCATCCGCGCGGCGCAGTTCTCCGGCGATATCACACGGGTGGTGCTCGACGTAAACGACGTGACGGAGTACTCGGCCTTTCTGCTGCCTAACCCATACCGGTTGATTATCGACATCCACGGCGGCGCGCGGGCAACACAGACGGGAGCACCTGTGCCACTGCCACGATCGCCCGTCCCGTCGCAGGACCACGTAGAAGCCGCGGCGTCGCGCAAGGCTGCCGCAGCAGGCTCGTCTGCGGCTGGCAGCCGTGACCTCGCCACCCTCAGCCAGCAGCCCGGCAAGGTGGACGCGACCAGCGCACCCACATCACAGCCCATCGCGGTCGTCGCGGATCACTCCAGCGGTGCCGAAGAGGAGACGCCCGCAACGGCAAAGAAGGTCAAGCGCGTTCGGGATGCTGCCGGCAGCACTGCGGACGTTTCCGCGCAACGCACCGCAGCACCCACCACTGCCGGCCAGCGCTCCCTCATGCGTGCGCTGGGCCTGAAGATCGGTCGCATCGTCATTGACCCCGGCCATGGTGGACACGACAGCGGCACCGTTGGCGCGGGCGGCATCATGGAGAAGGATGTGGTGCTCGACGTTGCGCTGCGGCTGGGCAAGCTGCTGCACGACCATCTCGGCGCCGAGATCATCTACACCCGGTCCGACGACACCTTCATCCCGCTGGAGACGCGCACCGCCATCGCGAACAAGGCAGAGGCCGACCTCTTCCTCTCCATTCACGCAAACAGTTCACACGACGAGACAACACGGGGTATTGAGACCTACTACCTGAACTTCACCAGCGATGCCACCGCGCTGGATGTGGCCGCACGCGAAAACGCGGTGAGCGACCAGAGCGTGTCGGAGCTCTCGAGCATGGTGAAGAAGATCACGCTCAAGGACAAGATCGACGAGTCGCGCGAGT
The DNA here is from genome assembly GCA_964244605.1 of uncultured Terriglobus sp. Lineage (GTDB taxonomy): Bacteria > Acidobacteriota > Terriglobia > Terriglobales > Acidobacteriaceae > Terriglobus. Next base: position 3,182 of record CAXTJS010000110.1, read on the forward strand.
TCGCGCAGGACGTGGAAGCGTCGCTCTACGACGGGCTACAGAAAGGCAATACCGGTCTGAAGAACCGCGGCGTCAAGAAGGCACCCTTCGTCGTGCTCATCGGCGCAAACATGCCGAGCATCCTTACGGAGATCAGCTTCGTCACCAACCCGCAGGACGCCTCGCAGCTACGCACAGGCGACTATCGGCAGCGCGTGGCAGAGTCAATCTACCGCGGCGTCTCCCGCTACGCGCAGGGCCTGGGCGGCATGCGTCTGGCGAGTACAGCTTCAACGAAAGCAGAGAAAAGCACCCAGCCATAGGACGCTATTTTTGCAGCTTGTGTGCTGCATCGAGAGCATCAAGCATGCCGGGATTGAAGCCGCCCATTTTGCGCGCCTGCGCGACCGTGAACTGCACGGCACCAACACAGGGTAATGCGACTCGTCGTACATCGAAAGGCTCGGCACGGATCGTGCCTTCCTTGGCATCGAGCCAAAGAATGAAAGAGATCGCTTCCCCTCGGGGAAAAGCATCTTCACACCCGGGATCGGGATCTTTGCGTTCCATTGCGGCGAGCAAGGGCCACACGACCGTTCCGATCCTGTTGCTGTCCGGACCCTCTTCCAAATGACCGGAAGCTCCGTGCGGCAGCATCTTCACCCAGTCCACAGGACGGCCAGTGCTGAGGTCATAGACAAACGACATGGTGGACGTGTTCGGATGCGGGCCGCCGCAGTTGGTGTCGTCGTAGGCAAGCAGGCTGAGATAACCCGGTCCTCGCATCGTTACATCAACGCCGCGTGTCCAGGCCTCTTCATTTTCGGGCAAGTGGGAGTCCTTCAGCAACTGCCTGCACTCTGTGAGCGCGGCACTGGCTTTGGCATCGAGCCGTGACAGTGCTGCATTGATCTTCGTTGCAATCTCAGGAGTAACACCGCCGACGATGCGCGGCATCGCCTCAAGATTTGTGGAGACGGCAGGCTGCTTCTTCAACTGGACAGGGCCAGTCACTTCACCCTGTGTCACAGCCAGCGCCAGCAAAAGTCCAAGTGCTCTCATAGCGTTCTCTCCAGCGGGCGTTTTGTAGGCCTTCCACTACGATGCACGATCGGCGGCGATGCTCCTTCCTGTCTGGCAAGACTTAGCCGCCCGGTTGGAACGTTATGGCGTGCGGCGGTGTCTGTACGCTGTGACCAATCTCTCGCGCAGGTAGTCTCATCGTTATGTCCGCTCTTCCGCGACCTTTCGTTCTCGCCGTCTCCGCGCTGCTGGTCGCCGGCGCGTTGTCGGCTCAGATGTCAAAACAATCTCCCGCGACCACGAACGTGAGTGTGCCGCCCGCACCGTTGCTGCCGGAGAGCTTCGGCCCCTGGCATGCGACCGGCGCGGCGGAGAACGCGATCCGTCTCGACGAGGCTTCCGCCAAGGAGCTGCAGGTGCGGCGCACCGATGCAAAGACCTACACCGCCGAGGGGGCTACGGCGGTTATCTCGGCCGTGCAGATGACCGACTCCACCGGGGCCTACAGCGGCTGGACGCTTCTACGCGCGATGAACACGCGTGGCGACCTGCGGCCGTGTGCCGATGGCAACTCGCTCGGCGTGAACTGTGCTGTGTCTTCGGGCACGTTGCTGACGTGGCAGGGCAACACGCTCTTGCAGATTGCGCCCGCGGGCACGCACGCCGTCTCCGCTGGGTCATTCACGGCGCTGATGGACGCGTTGCCGAAGCCGGTCGGCGCGAAGGGTGCACCACCACTGCTGCCCACACGTTTGCCGCAGGCAGGCCTACTGCTGTCGAGCGTGCGCTACGCGGTGGGACCATCCACCTATGCAGCAGAAGGCGGCACGCTGCCGCAGGAACTGCTCAACTTCAGCAAGAGTCCTGAGGTCCTGCTGGCGCGCTACACGGGCCGTGGAGGCAATGGGCTGCTTACGTCTGTGTTCTATCCCACGCCGGCCATCGCGGGTGCGCAGCAGCATGCGCTTGAGAAGGCGATCGCAGACGGCACGCTGCCTGCGGGTATGCGCGTTGGCACGCCCACGGTGCGGCGTTCCGGGCCCATCGTTGCTCTCGTCACTGGCGACTTCACGAAGGCGCAGGCGGCCAAGCTCGCCGACTCCGTGAAATACGAGGCGCAGGTCACCTGGAACAAGCCGGAAGGCTACATGGCCCAGTTCACCATTCAGCACACGAGCAATGTGCTGGTGCAGATCATCATTTTGGTCATCACCATCGTTCTCGCAGCGCTTGTGCTCGGGCTTGTCTTCGGCGGTACGCGCGCGCTCGTTCGCAAGGCTCGGGGCAAGCCACTCTCGTCGCTGGAGGACACCGAAATTATCAGCCTGGGGCTGCGCGGGCCTGCACCAAAGATTCAGTCCTGAGACGAAGACAAGGCGAAGACTTCGCGGCGGCGCAAAATGGCGATTTGAAGCTAAATGCTTATTTTTGAACAAGATAAGAAATTGCTTGACTTGCCCCTACCCCGGCCATAGTATTGCGCCAGAAAGTTCAGATGGCTTTGCCTCCGTCCGGACTATTCTCCCTGAACGAGAAGGCCACCTCCTTACCAGGTGGCCTTCTCTGTGTTTGAAGCCGGTTTGGTGACCGCTCCGCATTCCGGTAGAATGCGTGAAGAGGCCGACGTAGCTCAGTTGGTAGAGCAGCTGATTCGTAATCAGCAGGTCAACGGTTCAAGTCCGTTCGTCGGCTCCATTTCGGCCTCCTTCGCATTCCTTTCTCTATTCTTTGAGCAGTATCCGCGCTGGTACGTGATATCCACGTCTTTCTAGCTGAGACGCGCTTCGGCGTCTTGCATGGGCGCTCCCCTCGCCGCATACTCGCACCAAGCGCTGGTATCTACTCAGTTACTTGCAGGGCGGCGTTTCTGCGCAGACCACGGGAGGTGACATGACGATCGCGCAAGCACGACCGGCCCTGCCCTCGCCCACGGTGGCCGTGCGTTACTCCCGTAAAGACGCAAGCCGCATTCTGAGGGTGCCAGTGCAGCAAATCTCCGCGTGGCAGCGAGCGGGCCTCTTGCCTGCGGAGCATGGCTTCGACTTCCTGTCTGGCGTTCGACAGCTGCGTGATCTGCGCCGCTCTCGCATCTCCGCAAAGTCCCTGCGCAGCTCCGTCGAAGTGATGCGTAGAACACTCGGCGTGGAAGAGCCTCTGCAAAGCGCCGCCGCGCGCAGCGGCACGCGCCTGACCTTCCGTTACGCCGGTGCCCTGCTGGATCCCTTGACGCAACAGTTTGGCTTCGACTTCGACGCAGCCGCGACCGCAAGCGGTCCCGTGTTGCTCCGGCGTGAGGCGAAGCAGCCAGGCGAGGCGACCGCCTTTGCGCGTGCGCAGGACCTCTTTCAGCAGGCCGTTCAGTTGGAGGAGCGCACCAGCACGGTGCAGGCTGCTGCCGACCTCTATCGTGAGGTGCTCGCGCTTTGGCCTGCGCACGCGCCCGCAGCCGTCAACCTGGGCACGATCCTCTACAACCAGCGCCGGTACGCCGAGGCGGAGGCGCAGTATCGCTTTGCTGCCGGCATCGATCCGGACTACGCACTCGCCTTCTTCGATCTTGGCAATGTGCTGGATGAACTGCAGCGAATGCCCGAAGCCGTGGACGCCTACTGCCGGGCGATCCAGCTGGTACCTCAGTACGCGGACGCGCACTATAATCTGGCGCTCGCCTACGAGCGTCAGGGCCAGCGCCGCCGGGCGTTGCGCCATTGGATGATCTACACGCGTCTTGACCCGAAGGGGCCTTGGGCCGCACACGCACGTGCGCAAGCCAAGAAGACACTCGCCAGCGAACGGCTCAGCATTGTGAGCCGGCACGGACGATTGGCTGGGTGAGGAGCCTGACTAGGCGATGACCGGAGTCGTTTCCGCTGCAGCGGGTGCTGTTTTCTTCGGAGCTGGTTCCGGCTTGGGTTCAGCCTTCTTGCTCGGTGCAAGAATCGCGTGCAGCGTGGTGCCTTCCATGCGTGGCATGAACTCAACAATGCCGGTCTGGCCGATGTCCATGATGAGCCGGTTGATGATCTTGTAGCCGAGGTCGCGGTGGGCCATCTGGCGGCCGCGGAAGCGCAGGGAAGCCTTGACCTTGTCGCCTTCGCTCAAGAAGCGGACGGCCTGATTCTTCTTCGTCTGGTAGTCGTGCTCATCCACCGTGACGGAGAACTTGACTTCCTTGATGACGATGACCTTTTGCTTCTTGCGGGCGGCGCGGTCGCTCTTGTCTTTCTCGTAGAGGAACTTGCCGTAATCCTGAATGCGGCAGACGGGCGGCACGGCGTTGGGCGAAATTTCCACCAGGTCGAGCGAGCGTTCGCGGGCAACCTTCAATGCATCGAACGGGGCCATGATGCCGAGCTGCTCGCCGTTCTCATCGATCACGCGGATCTCGCGCGCACGAATCTTGTCGTTGATGCGGATGAAGGACTTCTGGGAACGCTTGTCGGTAAACGGTGGAATGGGTCGCCTCCGCAGATGCTCGCTCTCGATGTGAGCCCATGGGCCACACATTCTGCGTCACTGCAAGCAAAAGTATACATCCGTAAGATGCAAGCGCCGTGTTAGCGCGCGGCGTCATCAGCAGGCAATCGCTTTCTGACAAGTCTTTTCAGCAGAAGGGAGTATCCTGCTTTTCGGGACACTGTGCGCACGGTCCGCAAGGATGCGTGCACCGCGCACAGAAGGACAATGCAAGGGAGAACACGGTTCGGATGAAGCGTCGCATTCTGCTGGTCGATGATGAAGTCGCGGTCTTGCTGACGCTCAAGGTTGTGCTTGAAATCAGCGGGTTTGACGTGGATACGGCGACCAGTGCGCGCGAAGGCAAGTCGCGCATCAAGCATCGCGAGTACGAGATGGTCATCACGGACATGCGCATGGAAGGCGAGCGCGCCGGCGAAGAAGTGATTGCCGCGGCCAAGGCTGCGCCCTACAACCCCGCGGTCGCACTGCTCACGGCTTTTCCAATCGACGAAGAATCGTTCAGCGGTGCCAGCCCTGACAAGATGCTGGTCAAACCGATGCACACGCGCCAGTTGCTGCAGCAGCTTGAGGCGCTCTACGTAAAGCATCACGGCAAAGGTGGAACGCCGGTCAGCGATCCGGAGGCAAAGCCGCCCGCTGCAAAGAAGGCAGTCGCAGTGAAGGTGGACGAGCCCGCAAAGGGTGCTGTCGCGAAGAAGGCGCCAGCCAAGAAGAGCGCGATCAAGAAGGCTGCTGCGGCAAAGTAAGCTTAAGCCGAGCCCTTCCAGGTTTAGCTTGCTGAAGAAGTCAGGGATCTCACCTTCTCCCTGATACCTCAACTAAGAAAGCGTTAGGTCTTCCCGCATTCGGAGGGGCACGGCTTCAGCCGTGCCGTCATAAGCCAGAACAGGAGAGGGCGCGGCCACGTGAGTTCGCAGGAGCAGTCTTGTCCATCCGCGCCGAAGCTCAGAATTTTGCGGCTGGCCGCGTTAGCGCTAGCTATCAAGCCAGCCATTAACCTTGGAGAACCGCGCGGCGTAAGCGCATGCTCCTGCGGATCGTTGTGGGCCGCGCGACGAAAGCGGTCACTTATTTGGCACGGCTGAAGCCGTGCCCCTCCGACTTTAGCAAAGAAGCCACGCTTCGCTAAGAAGTCTCCAAGGTAGAGACGTCCGTTACTTCATTGGGGGATGAGACTGCGACTTTCGGAACCACTCTACAACGAAACGGACCAGCACGGAGCACCTAGCGCGGTGAGTGTTCCTTGATGAAGGTGCGCAGGTTTGCATTGATTTCAAGCGCCTTCTGCGTTCCGCTTTCAAGCATGCGCAGCCAGTCGGACGCGGGTGTCTTCAGGTCGGCTGTGCTCAGCAGATAGCTCGTCTGCACCACAATCTCAAGCGCGTTGCTCAGGTCATGGGCAAGCTTTCGCACCTCCAGCGCCAAGTCCTCGGGGATGGTGGCCGTCGACGTTGCGAGCGGGCTGGCGGAGCTGGTGGGCTTGTTCATGAAAGGGCACCTCTGATGTGAGCTTGCCCATCGGATGCAACGATGCCGGAAGATGTTTGATTGTCTCTGACCGTCACCCGCGATGCTGCGTGAAGGCTGACACGTTTGACAGGCAGCGCCCGCTTTGTGACACTGAGGTTGCTGCAGCGAAGGACAGTGTCACCATCGCTCACCGTGCCGAAATGGCGGAATTGGCAGACGCGCATGGTTCAGGTCCATG
>CAXTJS010000111.1:0-2725 GCA_964244605.1 uncultured Terriglobus sp.
GAGCAGCAGACGCTCGCCCGCCTGTTTACCCACTGGCAGGGCGTGCTCACACCGCGTCGCGGCCTCGATGCGCTGCTCGATGTGATCGAGACCCTGCAGGGCGCACCGCTGCCCGCATCGCTGCTGGAGACGGAGATTCTGCCCGCGCGCATCGCGGGTTACAAGCCTGCAGACCTCGATACACTCATCGGCGCGGGTGAGGTCACGTGGGCCGGCTTCGAGCCGCTGGGCGAACGCGACGGCCGCATCGGCCTCTATTTGGCAGAGAAGCTGCCGTTGCTCTGGCCCGTCGTGAACACGCAGCAGGCCGCGGCGGTGATCAAGTCGGAATCCGCCACGAAGGACCGCGAGCAGCGCGTCCTCGACTATCTTCGCCAGCACGGTGCCAGCTTCTTTCAGCCGCTGCACGACGGCACGGGCGGGGGCTACCCCGGTGAGACGATCGACTCGCTTTGGAACCTGGTGTGGCGCGGTGCCGTCACGAACGACTCGCTGCAGTCGTTGCGCGCGTACACCGACCGCAATGCCGTCAATGGCCGCGGCACCACCAACCATCAGGGCAAGCCGCAACGCCGCATCCATAACCAGGCTGCGTCATTCCGCTCGCGGCGGACGACGCCGCCCACGGTACAGGGCCGCTGGGCGCTCCATCCAGCACAGTTCGATGCGCATCGAAATGCCACGGAGTGGTCGCACGCCGAGGCGCATCAGCTGCTGCAGCGCTACGGCGTCGTCTTCCGCGAGACGGCGCACGCGGAGAACCTGCCCGGCGGCTTTTCCGCCATCTACGACGTAATGAAGGCGCTGGAGGAGGCGGGCAAGATTCGCCGCGGCTACTTCGCCGCCGAGCTTGGGGCGACGCAGTTTGCGCTGCCCTCCACGCTCGACCTTTTGCGCTCGCTACGCACCAAGCGCCCCGACACCGACCCTGAGATGCTGGTGCTCGCCGCAACCGACCCGGCCAACCCCTACGGCGCGTTGCTGCGTTGGCCGCAACCGGCCGAAGGCGGCTCACTCACCCGAACCGTAGGTGCCCGCGTCGTTCTCGCAGACGGCGCACTGACCGCCTATCTGCGCCGCGGTAATCCCAACGTGCAGGTCTTTCTCCCCGAAGAGGACCCACAGCGCACGCAGATCATCCGCGCGCTTGCCCGCTACTTCGTCGTGATGGCGCAGGCAGGCAGTGGCCGCATCGGCGAAGCGGCCACCGACCAGTCCGGCCGCGTCGGCATGCTCATCCAGAGCATCAACGGCATCGCCGTCGCGGAGCACCCCATGGCCCGTGCGCTACTCGACGCAGGCTTCCAGGCTGCACCGATGGGCTTCAACCTGCGGCGCAACTTGCCTCCATTGCCGGCAACGATGCTGACCGCGCAGAATGGCGGAAGGACGGCAGGGAATGCCTGAGGCACGGGTGCTCTCCCCTGACGATTTCGCTGCGTTTTGTTTGCCTCTGATCGGCAAGAGCGTTGCACGTCTTTGGCGTGGTTATGGTTCCGCGCTCTTCCTTGAATGCGGCTCGCTGTCGGATGGCAGAGTACGGCGTGACGGTTCACGCGGTAATCCCGTTGGCGAGTTCACCGTGATGGTGGAGTGGAGTTGGAGGATCGAAGGCAAGCGCCGAATCATTTGCGGATCGTGGAGCGATGAAGATCGATGGCTGCGCGGCTTTCGCTTTGTGGAAGGCCAAAGCATAAGGACCATCTCGCTTGTTGGTCGACTCGCCGAACTCGACATCGAGTTTGGTAATGGAGCGCACCTTGTCTCTTTTGTGACCTCTGAAGGTGATCCAGAGTGGGGAATCATCCGACATACCGAAAGCGGAGTGCGAGAAGTGGGATTCCGATCTGGCCGTCTTCTGCTTAAAGGGAGGCCGAAACGTGCCTGAAGGCGACACAATCTATCGATCTGCCCGCGCTTTGGCGAAGGTGCTTACCGGCAAGACCGTGACCCGCTTCGATACGGGCTATGCGCATCTGGCGACGGTCAACGACGACCGTCCCATGGCTGGTCGCGTGGTGGAGAAGGTAGAGGCGAACGGCAAGTGGCTGTTGATGCACTTCTCCGGTGACCTGATTCTGGTCACGCACATGTTGATGAGCGGCTCGTGGCACATCTACAAGACGGGCGAGAAGTGGTGGTCGCCGAAGAAGGCGATGCGCGCTTTTATTGAGGTGGAGGGCTGGCAGGCCGTGGCTTTCAACGTACCCGTGGCGGAGTTCCACACGGCTGCGTCGCTCGCGCGTAAGTCGAGCGTGCCGAAGCTGGGGCCGGATGCCCTGAGTGACGGCTACACGGCAGAAGTAGGCGTGCATGCGTTGCAGCAGCGGGCGCAGTCGCACCCTGAAGACGAGATCGCGAACGTGCTGCTGAATCAGCGCGTGATCGCAGGCCTGGGCAACGTGTACAAGAGCGAAGTGGCCTTTGCCGCGCGCGTGCACCCCTTCCGGCAGATGAGCACCATCACGCACGACGAGATGCTGCAGATGGCGGACGTGTCGCAGCGCTGGCTCAAGGCCAACGTGCTTGACGGTTCGGGTGACGGCATCATCACCTACAGCGGCAATCGCCGCACCACCAACAACGGCAACGAGAAGAACCGCCTCTGGGTCTACGGCCGGCGCGGGCAGGAGTGCCGGCGCTGCGGCGGCCTGATCGAGATGCGCAAGCAGGGGCCGGGCGCGCGTTCCACGTACTGGTGCCCGGAGTGCCAGCCGTGGATCCC
>CAXTJS010000111.1:2735-9346 GCA_964244605.1 uncultured Terriglobus sp.
GACCGATGCGCCCAAAGGGTGGAATGGGGCGATCCGGCGCAACCGGGTCGGCTGCTGAAACTTCAGTGGATCCCACCTTAACCGCAGAAAGCGCGGTGAAGGTGGGGCACCCTTTTCCGTGCCCGCTCGACCACGAGCAGCGGCATGTGTTGGGTGCTCCACCTTCGCGAAGTTAACGTGGGTGTATGCCGCAATCAGAAGGTATGCGACACACTCAGCCCGATTGCATAATCCGCAAAGGCTGCATCACCATGCTTGCCGTTGGCGAGGTCCGTTACGGAGGCGCGCCGGTTGCGTTGGATCGCCCAGGGTGAGTTTAGCGAGACCATGCTGTGCCGGTACTGGTACTGGATGCCGGGTTCGATGGAGATGATGTAGCCGGGCCTGCGGAAGCCGTTGCTCTTACCGAAGGCATCGCGTACGGGGATACCCTCCATACGTCCGCCAAAGCTGGCGGCCAAGCCGTACACGTGAGGCACGTGGCGCGACAGGCCGGCGCGGAAGAGGTACTGGTCCGTGGCGGACATGACGCCCTCACCCTTGGCAGTGCGGAAGGTGGGCACGTTGGTTACGTCTACCGGGCTGAACAACCAGGAGCCCTGGAAGTAGCCAATGGTGCGAAAGTACGTCTGCTTGTATGCCTGGCTGCCCAGCGTGAATCCCCAGGTGCCGTCGCCCGGCTGCAGGCTCTGGTCTGCAACCACCTTCTGCACGGTGCCGTTGGCGAGTCTGCCTGTGCCCATGCCGTTGTTGATACCGGTAGGCAGCTTTAGGCCTGCGCTGAATGCAATGTTGCCACCATTTTCCGTCGGCGGACGAAGCACCCAGCCCTGAAAGCCAAGAATCATGTCACCAATGCCGGCAACCTCGACCTTCTGCACAGGCGCATACTTCTGGTCGCGCGTGCCTTGCAGCACCGGCACAAAAGCGTTCACGCTCCAGCGCGGCGTGAGCTGCATGTCGAGGCTCACGTTGTAGAGATTCTGGTGATTCGGAATGAAGTTGCCGAGCGTCTGACGGGATGTATTTTCAACGGTGCCGCTGAAGTGACGGAAGGAGCTGTATGAGCGCCAGTCGACCTCAACGGTCACCGGGTGATGGTGCAAGAATCCTGAGCTGATGCCGCTGCCCATATTCTTGCCGCCAGAGGTGATGCAGCTTTGAATGTTGCTGCTGGTATGCGCGGCGAGACATCCTTGCGCGCGTGCGGAACTGGCTCCGGTGAGTGCGAAGAACGCGCCCAGAAAGGTAGTGCAGAGTACATGTCTTTTCATGACGCGGATATTAGGCCGCGCGGTGAAATGCATGCATCCGGCATTGCGCTGATTTCTGTCTCCACACAATGACGGAGTGACATCTGCCGCGCCGAATGTCTATGGTGGGTAAGCACGCAAAAGGAAGCGCTCATGATCTTGCACGGTCGTCGCCTTGTTTTCGGAACACTCTTCGCTGTTGCGGTTGCTGCAATGCCGGCAGATGCGGATCTGCAACAGAAACTGGAGTTCAAGGGCCGTGATGGCACAATCCACACGCTCGCAGAACTGCACGGACATCCGGCCGTAGTGAACTTCTGGGCCACTTGGTGTGGTCCCTGCAAAGAAGAGATGCCGCGCCTGCAGAAGCTCGCGGAGCACTACGCGTCAAAGAACGTACAGTTCATCGCAATATCGATTGACGCGCCGGACAGCCAGGGCAGGATAGACGATGTGGTGCGCAAGCGTAACTTCCGCCTGCCTGTATGGACCGGCGCAGACGAGAAGATGCTGACAGCGCTCAAGCTGGGCGAGCTAGTACCCGCTACGCTAATCCTGGACGAAAACGGTGAAACCATCGGCAAGATTGAAGGCGAAGCCCGCGACAACGATGTGCGGACGCGTGTCGATTGGCTGCTGGGCGGACGCGTCGGCAAGCAGCCGAAGCTCGTGCAGAAGAACGATTGGTAGCCGCAGCAGTCGCCCTAGCTCATACCCGCAATCATTGAGGCGGTTGCTCCGCAGGCTCTTTCTGCTTCTTGCCGTCTCCGCCGCCGAAGAGCTTCTGGAAGAAGTTGCGATGTTTGGGTTTGCTCTCGCCATCAGCGGGCGTCGGCGATGGCTCGGCGCTCTCGCCTGCGCTGCCGGGGGCGGCCGGGCTTGAGCCGTAGCCGAGCACGTCGCCCAAGACGCCGGATTGCCCACCGCCCATGCGGCTGCAGGTGCTCTGCGGCTGTGAGCCGTCGAGGAACGCGGCCGAGTAGGCGTTGGGGCAGGTCTCGTCGGCGAGCAGGCTGCTGCCCTTGTCGATGCGGTAGCTGGTGATGCCATCGGGTGGCGTGAACGGCTTCATGTCGCTGTACTGCGGCAGCTTGATGGCGCGATTCATGAACTCAGCCCAGATGGGCGCGGCGGCGATTGCGCCGGAGAGCTTTACGTCGGTGTAATCGTCGTTGCCGACCCACACCACGCAGATCAGGTTGCTGCTGTAGGTGGCAAACCATGCATCGTGGCTGGTGCCGGTTTTGCCGGCGGCGGGCGCGGTGAAGCCCTTCTGCCGGACGGCGTAGCCGTAGCCAAAGTTCATCACGCCTTCCAGCAGCGACTGCGTCAGAAAGGCCGCCTTCGGGTCCATCACCTGGCTTGCCTCTGGCGTGAAGTCTGCGACTACGTCGGCCTTGTCGTTGCGCACGGCCTTCAGCATCCATGGATTGATGTGCACGCCGCTGTTCGCAAAGACGGTGTAGGCACCGGCCATGTCGAGCGGCGTGGCGTCGTACGCGCCCAGCGCCACGGCAGGTGTGCCGCGCGCGGCGGCAACACCGCTCGCGCGGCCGAGCGCGGCCACGTTCTCAAAGCCAACCTTCTGGCCCAGCGAGACCGTCGCGTTGTTGAGCGATTGCGCCAGTGCGACGCTCGCCGGCACCGTGCCGTGAAAGTGGTCCTTGTAGTTGCGCGGCGAGTAGGTGGAGCGGCCGTTGTCGTAGGTGAAGGTGGTCGGCACGTCCGACAGCATGGTCACGGCAGTGAAGAAGCCTCCGCCGGTTTGATTGCCCTCATCGTCTGTGGTCACGCCAAGCTGCTGGCCCTGCACCGCGCCGACCTCCGCCGCTGCGTAGACGAATGGCTTAAAGATCGAGCCAGTTGGCCGCTTGCTGACCGCGTGGTTCAGCTGCGACGAGCCGTAGTTTCGGCCGCCCACCAGCGCAAGCACCTGGCCGGTATGCGGGTTCAATGCGACGAGCGCGACCTGCGGATAGGTGATGTTGCCAGTTCCACGATGTGCTTTGCGGACTTCAGCGTCCACGTTCTCCATGCCCGCGGTGACGGCGTCACTGGCGGCTTTCTGCAGGTCAGGGTCGAGCGACGTGTAGATGCGCAGCGTGCCGCTTTGCGTGGTATCGCCGAGGCGATAGCTAAGCTGGTCGTGCACCAGGTCGACGAAGTAGGGTGCCTCGCTCGCGTCGATGTTTTGTGGCACCAGCTTCAGCGGTTCGGCCTGCGCGCGCTCCGCTTCACTTTGGGTCAGCGCACCGGTCTCGACCATGGACCTCAGCACCAGGTTGCGGCGCTCGATGGCGCGGTCCGGGTGACGGAATGGATTGAAGTAGTTGGGCCGCTGCACGATGCCGGCGAGCAGTGCGGACTGGGCCACATCCAGCTTGCTCAGGTCCTTGCCGAAGTAGGTCAGCGCCGCTTCGCCGAAGCCGTTGATGGCGAAGGAGCCACGCTGCCCAAGGTTGATCTCGTTCGAATAAATCTCGAAGATCTGCTGCTTGTTGAAGCGCGACTCAAGCTGCAGGGCCACGATGATCTGCCGCATCTTGTACTTCGCGATCTCAATCGTGCTGGACCGGTTCGGTGGCACGAAGAGCAGCTTGGCTAGCTGCATCGTCAGGGTCGAACCGCCGCCGCGGATGTGCCGGTCGCCGATCACATCGTGGTAAACCCAGCCGGCCATCGTCGTCAGGTTCACACCGTTGTGCTCGAAGAACTTGCGGTCTTCGATGGCGGTCACGGCGTCCACGATCGACTTGGGAATCTGGTTGTAGGTCACGAGGCGGCGCTTGGTGCGATTCTTGTCCTCGCTGAGGCCGGTGATCAGTTGCGGCTCCAACTCGTACGACCGAAGCTGTACACCGTTCTCGGCGGTGATCGCAGTGATCTGCGTGCCGTCATCGGTGATGGTTGCGCCGTCAGGTGAGTGGAACGACGCCGGCCCCGGCTTCACCGCGATGCTGTTGCCCTGCAGGGTGTACTGGCCCATGCGGGTGTCTACGTTGTAGCCGGCCTGCCGCAGGTTCGCACCCACCTGCGCGGCAGTCAGCTTCTGGCCCGGCCTTACTTCTTTGGGAGCCGCGTAGATCTGGGATGTGCTGGTGAAGAGCGGTCCCGCGGCGAGGCGCTCGTCCACCACCTGCTGGTACTTGTTGTAGGAGAAGGCGAAGATTGCGCCGCCGATGAGCAGGCACACAAGCGTAAGCACCACAAGCCCGGTGAGCGCTCGCTTCCAGAACGGACGGGGCCTGCGCGCACGCGGAAGGGGGATGCCCTCCTCGTCGTAGCGACGGCCGTTGCCGCCGAGCTTTACCTTCACTGCCATAGCTGCGCTACTTGCGCGACAACTCGTCGATGCGGCCTTCGAGCCTGCCGGTCACGGTGTAGAAGGTCATCAGGTGGTTGTCGATGGTGGTGAGGCGGTCACGCACTTCTTTCATCTCAGCGGACCGACGAGCGTCTGCCTCCGCGAACAATGCCTGCATCTCGGAGCGTAGGCCACTAACTGCCGACGATTGCTTCTTGTCCACTTCGGTGATCTGTGACCGTACATCCTTCATGTCCGTAGCCTGACGCTGCACTGCGGTGTCCAGCAAGGCTTCCACGCGGGACAGGCGGACATTAGATTGCATCCATGACAGCAACACCAGCACGAAAGAGCTCGCGGCTGTGGTTATAAGAGCAACGAATTGAAGCTTATCCATCGCGACCACTCCGTCTGGCAATGCTATCAGGAAGCCTAGTCTACGTGACCGGACAGAAGCTCCTGTAATCGCGCCGCAACACCACCTATTGGCACATCTTCCGTCTCGCCGCGCAGGCGGTCCACCAGCTCCACAGCACCCTCCGCCAGCTTCTTGCCGATGTTGATGCGGTAGGGTGCGCCGATTAGGTCGGCGTCTTTGAACTTCACGCCGGCGGAGCCGTCGCGGTCGTCGAGGAGAACGTCGATGCCTGCGGCTTCCAGCGCGGACGCGACCTGCTCGCCCGCCTCGGCGAGTGCCGCGTCGCTCTGCTTGGTGACCGTTACCACGACAGGAAAAGGCGCGATGGCCGCGGGCAGGGTGTAGCTCCACTCGCCACGGTCGTTTTTGCCCAGCTTTGCGGCGCTCTGCTCAATGGCGGCGGTAAGGATGCGCTCGATGCCGATGCCGTACGAGCCCATGATGGGCGTCGTCTCTTTGCCGTTGCGGTCCAGCACGCGCGCGCCCATGCTCTCCGAGTACTTGCGACCGAGCTTGAAGATGTGCCCAATCTCAACTGCCTTGCCGAGGCGCAGCGGTTGGCCTGTCAGCGGATCGGGCTCGCCTGCTTCGACGCTTCGTACATCAAGGAACTCATCTGGCTCGAAACCAAAGTCATGACCCACCACTGCGTGAGTGTAGTGAAAACCCTCTCGATTTGCGCCTACGACGAGATTCCTTCGCTTCTCAAGCGCTTTGTCATAGACAAAGAGAACGTCGCCCTCCATAGAACTGAATACTTGAGGCATTCCTCCGGTTAGCTTTGGTGGATTTTTCTTTGCCTCGTACGCACCTCGTGACATTGTCTTGATTCCAATTGGTCCGATAGATCCGGCTGTTGTGCCAAACCATGCTTGGATTTCATCGGAGCTCATTGCACGAACGGTGTCCAACCCAAGTGCACTTATCAGTTTGGCCTCGTTCAAGGTGTGGTCGCCGCGCAGGACTACAGCAATCGGAGTCTCTTCACCGCTCACGTCTCTTCCGACAAATGCTAGCGTCTTGGCAAAAAACTCCTTGCCAAGCTGGATTGTCGTCGACAGTTCTTCAATGGTTCGAAGATTTGGGGTGTGCAGCAAATTCGGCTTGCCGGTTTGGGCGTCTGGAATATCTTCCACAGGCTCAAGCCTGCTCGTTGCCTTTTCGATGTTCGCGGCGTAGGTGCCGTCGGGTGACGAGGCAATCCAGTCTTCACCCGCCTCGGTGTAGACCATGAACTCTTGCGACTGCGAGCCGCCCATGGCGCCCGAGTCGGCGTCGACGGCCACGAACTCCAGACCACAACGCGTGAAGATGCGGCGATAGGCCGCGTCATGCTTGTTATAGCTTTCGTCCAGGCCGGCAGCGTCGATGTCGAAGCTGTAGGAGTCCTTCATGGTGAACTGGCGCACGCGCAAGAGGCCGCTCTTGGGGCGGGGCTCGTCGCGGAACTTGGTCTGGATCTGGTACCAGATCTGCGGCAACTGCTTGTAGCTGCGAAGCTCATTGCGCGCGATGGAGGTCATGATCTCCTCGTGCGTCATGCCGAGCGCCAGGTCCGCACCCTTGCGGTCCTTCAGGCGGAACATGTTGTCGCCCATGCCGGTCCAGCGGCCACTCTCTTCCCACACCTCGCGGG
>CAXTJS010000112.1:0-9295 GCA_964244605.1 uncultured Terriglobus sp.
GCGCCAGCACCTTGCTCGCCGTGCCCGACGATGCCGACGCAAAGGCCGTGCTGCTGCACCCGCCAGTGCGCGGCGCGGCGGAGTGGGTCAACGTGTCCATCGAGGCATACCGGCAGGGGTACTACCAGGCGGCGGTCGAGGCGTCGCAGCACGCACTGCAAATCGACCCGCAAGCCGCGTCGGCATATCACAACATGGGTGCGAGCTATGGTGCACTGCGCCAGTGGGATGCCGCGATCGCAAATGAGCGTGAGGCGCTGCGGCTGCAACCCGAGATCGCGATTGCACAGACAAATCTTGACGCCTTCCTGCAGCACCGCATGCCGGGCGAGGTGGGCGCGAGCGCGAACGCGGAGGTGGTGCGGCTGGTAAACGAGTCCGTTGCGCTCAACCAGGCAGGGCGCTACGCGGAGAGCATCGCAGCGGCACAGGCGGCGCTGCGCCTGGATCCAAACGTGCCGGAAGGTTGGAACAACATCGCCGCTGCGGATTTAGCACTGCACGACTGGGACGGTGCTATCGCTGCGGCGGAGAAGGCGCTGGCTCTGCGGCCTGAGTTTCCGTTGGCGAGAAACAATCTTGCGTTTGCGCAGAAGCAGAAGGCAACGAGGTAGCTTGACAGCCTTCCGGCGGCTTCTCAGGAAATGTCAGTCGCCCAGTCTTCCACCCTTAGAAGCGATGCAAGGTGCGCGAAGGCTCGGTCATGCGTGACCAGGGTAGCCCCAACCGCTGAGGCATGCGCAGCAATGAAGAGATCCACGTCTGAGAGTGCCTTACCCATGCGACTCAGGCGATAGCGCAATTCCGCGTAAGCCTCCGCCGCGCTGGAATCCCAAAGCAGGATTGTGGTTGCCGCCAGAAAGCTGTCGCTCGCGCTTCTTAGCCGTACCGCCTCCGGGTCTTTGCGAAAGCCAAAGCGAATTTCAGCCTCCGTAATGGCAGAGATGACGACTCGCCCGCGCTTCTCCGCGCTGAAGTAGGCGGCGCGAACCGCGGGAGAGCGACCATTCAGCAGAAAGCTTGCCGTGTTTGTGTCGAGCATGAAAAGAGGTGTACTCACAGCCAGTCATACTCTCGAGGCGGTGATGGATCTCGTTCAAGCTCGAAGTCAGCGGCACCAGCGGCATCGAGTTCAGCAAAGATCTCTTCCATCGAGGGATGTGGCTTTTGTTCAGATAGGGTCAGCGCACCCGTGTGCGCATCACGCGTTACGTAGACCTCATCGCTCGAAAAGCGATACTCAGCCGGGATCGTCACATGCTGGCTTCTGCCACTCATAAAAACTCTTGCTTTTGCAGTCGCGACCATATCGTCTCCTGCTGGATAGCATGCTATCCAGCAGGCTTGCTCGTCAACTCCTGCGGGTGCTCCGGGTGAGCGCCCGGTAGACCCGCAGCGAATCCCACAGCGGATGAAAATGCGACCCGCGATTCTCGTCGAGGTAGACCGTTTCGATCGGCACCTGGTCTGGTACGTCACCGGTGCGGCAGAGGTGGGCGAGCACGCTCATTTCGTACTCATACCGCTCGCCCTGGCAGGCGAGCAGATCCGCGAAGAGCCGCTGCGGGAAGGCGCGCAGGCCGGTTTGCGTGTCCGCGAGCGAGATGCCGGTGGCGAAGCGGAAGAGCCGTTGCGTGAGCCGGTTGCCGAGGCGGCTGCGCCACGGTACCTCCGGGCCGAAGGTGCGGATGCCGAGTACGGGCCGGTGTGGTGCTGCTGCGAAGTGCTCCGCCACGCGGACGATGTCGATGGGCGTGTGCTGGCCGTCTGCATCGGCGGTGACGCAGCCTGTGATGCCGCTCAAGGAGGCGACATAAGCAAGGCCTGTCTTCAGGGAGCGGCCTTTGCCGCGATTCTTCTGATGCCGCAGCAGGTGCACGGACGGAAGCGGCCGAAGCGCTTCAAAGAGGGGGCGATGGTCAGGGCTGCTGCCGTCGTCGATGACGACGATGCCGCCGAAGCGGGCGTCCGCGAGCGCGGTAACAAGCGCGGGGAGCGCGGCCGTGGGCTGCCAGGCCGGGAGGATGACGGCGATACCCGCCCGTGTCCCGACCGGCATGGGCTACACGGACTTGCGCTGGAAGGAGGTCTTCTTGGTGTTGGCGAAGCTGTCCTTGGCCTTGAAGGAGGCGACGGAGGTCTTCGCGGAGGGCTTATTGCCGCTCTTCGCCTGAGCCGCTTTATCGCGGGCGGCCTGCAGCTTCTGCGCGGCACGGCCGAGTCCGCCGACCTTTACCTTGCCGGGAACGATGTTGGTTGCAGGCGTATCGCTGCCGGGGTTGGATGGGGAGTCGCTCATGAAGAAATCCTCTCACAGAGCGGGTGGCCGCGTGTACCGCCACGGCTGTGCGGTACTGTGTCTGCTATGGAACGGATACAGCTTGCGCTTGGTCGCGTCTTCTATGAGAACGAACTCGGTCTCCGCATCGACGACCGGCCGCCGCGATGGCTTGGCCTGGGCGTTGGCCTTTTCACGATGGTTGGCGGGTACTACTGCTTCTTGCATGGTGTGTTCATCAAGGCCTGGTACGCGTTGCCGGGCATCCTCGTCGGTGTGCTGTCCTTTTTCGTCCTGGCCCGCCTGATCGCTGGAGCGCTGATGCAGCAAACGCTGAACTGCTCAAGGAGCGAGGTCGTGCTGCACCGATTCCGCTTCAGGCATGAGGTGGCACCGAAGCGCATCAGTGTGCCGCAACTGCGCGAAGTAGGCCGCGGCGAGATCGACTCCACCAAGTACGGACCGGTGCACGGACTCGTCTTTACGGGCCGGAGCGGGGAGACGTTACAAACACTCCGCTCAATGCCGCCTGGTGAGATGCAGGCATTACTGCTGCGCCTGAACGAGATGCGCTACCCGGTCGTTCTGGACAGCAACACGCCGCAGGATGTGCGGCTGGGCGATCCACCCGCCAGGGGTCTGTGGCGCTGGCTTTGAAGCCATTTCTTCTTCGGATGTAAGCCTGTTCCGTACTTACCAAATACAGCGTCATTTCGACCGGAGCGACAGCTCTATCGTCGCGGAGTGGAGAAACCTGCTGTTTGCCCGCAGCAGTAGAGGCGCTCAAAGGAGAAGCAGGTTCTCCACTCCGCTGCGCTCCGGTCGGAATGACGATTCAGCGGCGCCCCGTAGCTGTACCTGCGAGAGAACGGCTACTCCTCCGGCTCGTAGCCAAGGTTTTGGCTGAGCCAGCGTTCGGCTTCGAGCAGCGTCATGCCTTTGCGTTGGCTGTAGTCCTCAACTTGGTCGCGGCCGATCTTGCCCAGGCTGAAGAAGCGGGACTCGGGATGCGCGAAGTAGAGGCCGCTCACGCTGGAACCGGGCCACATGGCGAACGACTCCGTGATGAGCATGCCGGTGTGCTTTTCGACATTGAGCAGACGCCAGATGGTGCCCTTCTCCGTGTGGTCGGGGCAGGCCGGGTAGCCGGGCGCGGGGCGGATGCCGCGGTACTTTTCGCTTATCAACTCCGAAGGGCTTAGGCCTTCGCCGCGGCCGTAGCCCCACTCGTCGCGCACGCACTTGTGCAGGCACTCGGCGAAGGCCTCGGCGAGGCGGTCGGCGATGGCCTCGGCCATGATGGCGTTGTAGTCGTCGTGCTCGTTGCGGAAGCACTCGGTCAGGTCTTTAAGGCCGATGCCGCTGGTGACGGCGAAGGCACCGATGTGGTCGGAGAGGCCGGTTTCGAGCGGCGCGATGAAGTCGGCGAGCGAGCGGCACGGCTCCTTGCCTTCACGATTTGCCTGCTGCCGCAGGAAGTGGAAGGTGTCGAGCCGCTGTTCGCGCGTGCTGTCGGTATACAGCGCGACATCCTCGCCGAGCGCGGCAGCAGGGAAGAGGCCGTAGACGCCGCGTGCGGTGAGCAGCTTCTCCGCGATGATGCGTTGGAGCATCGCCTTGCCGTCGGTGAAGATCTGCCGCGCGTGCTCACCCTGGTTCTCGTCATCGAGAATGCGCGGGAAGAGACCGCGCAGTCCCCATGTGTGAAAGAACGGCGACCAATCGATGTAGTCGCGCAGTGTCGCGAGCGAGAAGTCCTCAAGCACGCGAACGCCGGTGAACTCGGGAGTAGAGATGTCCTCTGCGCGCCACTGGATGGGTGTGCGGCGCGCACGTGCCTCGGCGATGGGCGTGATGACTTGCTTGGGTGCCGCGAAATTGTTGCGGATCGTTTCGTACTCGGCCCGGTGCTTTGCCACGTAGCTCTCGCGGCTGTCGTCGCTGAGCAGGCTCGTGGTCACGGGCACGGCGCGGCTGGCGTCGCCCACGTGGATCACGGGCTGACTGTAATGCGGTGCGATCTTGATGGCGGTGTGCGCGCGGCTGGTGGTGGCACCGCCGATGAGCAGCGGCTGCTTGAAGCCTTGCCGCTCCATCTCGCGGGCAACGTGCACCATCTCGTCCAGCGACGGTGTGATGAGGCCGCTAAGGCCGACGATGTCGGCGTTCTCCTGCTTCGCTCGCTCCAAGATCTTCTCGGAAGTGACCATCACGCCGAGGTCGATGACCTCAAAGTTGTTGCACGCAAGCACCACGCCGACGATGTTCTTGCCGATGTCGTGCACGTCGCCTTTGACGGTGGCGAGCACGATCTTGCCCTGCGCCTTGACCACTTGGCCTGAGGCGGCCAGCGCGGCCTTCTCCTCTTCCATGTAGGGCGTCAGGTGGGCCACGGCCTTCTTCATCACGCGCGCGGACTTCACCACCTGCGGCAGAAACATCTTGCCCGCGCCGAACAGGTCGCCCACGACGCTCATGCCCGCCATCAGCGGACCTTCAATGACGAGCAGAGGCCGGCCCAGCTTCACGCGGGCTTCTTCCGCGTCCTCGTTGATGTGGGTGTCGATGCCGCGCACCAGCGCGTGCGACAGGCGCTCCTCCACGGTGCCGTTGCGCCACTCCTCGGTCTTCTTCTCGTCAGCCTTGGTGGTAGACCCCGCGCTCTTTAGGGCTTCGCCGAAGTCGACAAGACGCTCGGTTGCATCGGGCCGACGGTTCAGCAGAACATCCTCGACCAGCACCTTCAACTCAGGCTCGATGTCCTCGTAGACCTCGAGCATGCCGGCGTTGACGATGCCCATGTCCATGCCCGCGCCGATGGCGTGGTAGAGGAAGGCCGAGTGCATCGCCTCACGCACCTTGTTGTTGCCGCGAAAGCTGAACGAGATGTTCGAGACGCCGCCGCTCACCTTGGCATGCGGCAGGTTTTGCTTGATCCAGCGCGTGGCGTTGATGAAGTCGAGCGCGTAGTTGTTGTGCTCCTCCATGCCGGTGGCAACGGTGAGGATGTTGGGGTCGAAGATGATGTCTTCCGGCGGGAAGCCGAGTTCGTCGACGAGGATGCGGTAGGCGCGCTCGCAGATGCGGATCTTGTCGTCGTAGGTGGCGGCCTGGCCCTGCTCATCAAAGGCCATCACGACCACAGCTGCGCCAAACTTGAGTACCTTGCGGGCATTCTTGCGGAACTTCTGCTCACCTTCCTTCAGTGAGATGGAGTTGACGATGCCCTTGCCCTGCAGGCATTTCAGGCCGGCCTCGATCACCTCCCACTTGCTGGAGTCGACCATGAACGGGACTTTGGCGACCTCAGGCTCGCTGGCCAGCAGCTGCAGGTAGCGGGTCATGGCGGCGACGCCGTCAATCATGCCCTCGTCCATGCAGATGTCGATGACGTTGGCGCCGTTCTCCACCTGCTGGCGCGCCACGCTCACGGCTTCTTCGTACTTCTCTTCCTTGATGAGCTTGGCGAACTTCGGTGAGCCGGCCACGTTGGTGCGCTCACCCAGCATGATGTACACGCCGGGTTGCTGCGTGAACGGCTGCGAGCCGGAGAGGCGCAACGGCTTCTCAGCGGGCGTAGTCGAGGTGGCTAGGGTTTCCGGCATTCTTTTAAGTGTAGAAGGTGAGCGGTGGAGGCGTGCCGCACGCTATGGTCAGGCTTTCCAGGGATTCAGCAGTAAGACGCCCGTGCGTTCGAAGTTATCGACGTTCCGCGTCACAAGCGTCATCCTGTGTTCGAGTGCGGTTGCCACCAGCATGGCATCCATTTCCGGCATCCGGTCTGGAACGTGTAGCTTCGCACAGAGCGATGCGGTTGTGGGCGTGAAGTTCAAAAGACGTGGTCGAAATTCGACGAGCAGAATTGGACCCACGCGCGAAGAGTCTCGTCCTGTAGTTTGTCTCTGCGCTCAAGCGCGAGCAATCCACGTTCCAACTCAAGCAACGTAATTACGGAAAGGAACTGCTGATCACGTGGAACTTCGGCTGCCCACCGCCGCACGGCAATCTATTGGTGAGGCTTGTTTCTACGCAGTTCTGAAACCACATAAGTGTCGAGCAGATACATCAATCGAACTCGAAGATACGGGGCAGTTCACGGGAGCGAGGTGGTCAATTCGAAGTCGCCGCCGGGCATGCTGTCCATCACTTTAAGCAAGCTCTTGGGGCGTTCTCCGGAGAGTCGCCGGTACTCGTCAATACTGAGCAACACGTGGGCAGGTTCGCCACGGTCCGTGATGAAGACGGGACCTTCAGCCGAAGCCTTCTTGGCTCGCCCGGTGTCCTGATTAAATTCGCGGCTGGAAAAGGTAGTAGCGGGCATCGTAGGTCACCTGCACCAATGTAGCAATGTTATTACATGCAATCTGTCGGACTGCAACTAGCACTTCGACGATACTTTGCCGCTTCGCTATCGTCGGTCCGTGAGTCGCTTCGCATCCATCTCAACTCCGATCCCTTCGCTTGACGAAATCGGCAATAGCCTGGGCTTCGACCGGCAGCGCCGCGACTTTCTTCTGAAGTTTGCGCGCAGAAGTGCGCGAGCAGGGCGCGGTAAACCGAGGCAGACCGAGCCTTCTGGCCAGAGGAACAAAGCGAGGCCGCTCAGCAAGGGTAAGCGCTAGGCTGGTCATCTGTGACTGCGCCCGTTGTATCGCCGAAGCCGTCTTCCTGAACCTCCCATACGACGAACGCTTCACCGGCTTTACCTTGCCTACATCGTCGACTTGACGCACCTGGCCCCGTTTACATTAGGTGTAGCTCGGGCCGTTTCAGAGCGTCATTTCGACCGGAGCGCAGCGGAGTGGAGAACCTGCTTTCCTTTTGTAGCCACGGCGCTTCGAGCAAACACCAGGTTTCTTCGCTGCACAAGGATGAAGCTGTTGCTTCGGTCGAAATGTGTGTGGTTTTCGCTCTCAGTGATGGTGGTTTGCACGCTGAATGATAGCTACTATCACCGTTCGCGAAAACACGTCGAATACCGGACGGTTCCTGTTCGCCGCAGCTACGCCCGCTCGTCGGCGCTGCAGGGCAGGTTCCTGCCTCCCGATAAGGCTACGATGGCCCACTATCTCGCCCTCTCCTTTGTCATCATCGTCGTTACGTTTCCCTTCATCTTCCCACCGAGTCAGCCTGGCGCGTAGCGGACGGCGCCCCGCTAGACCTGATCGCAGAGCAGGAAGAAGCCTCCAGCGGTGCCGTACCAGACGTGGCCTTCGCCGTCCTCGAAGGAGCTGAGGCTGGTCAGGGTGTGGTCCACGTAGCAGGCCCGCATGCCGTGGTTGGGTGGTCGACGATCTGGAAGCTTATGGGGCCGGTCAGGGTCTGCAGGGTGCTCTCGTCGAAGCCCATGGCAAGCGGAACGTGGCCCGTGGTGACCGGTAGCAGATTGGTGGTCACATCGCTGTGGTTCGGTGGCGCGGAGCCGTTGAGGCCTGGGTCGTAAGTTTCGAACCCTGCCCAGGCGAGCGTCTTGCCGGTGGCGAGGGGGATCTTCTTCCAGCCGTTACCTGCATCGGCGACGGTGCCCATGTTGTTCTTGTAAGCAAAGATAAAGAGACGGCATCGGCGCGCATACCACTTGTGGTTCTCGCCATCCTGGTAGAGCGAGTGAAGCACTCAGTTGCTATCAACGTAAGCGCGGAAGCGTGGGCGTCATTATCGCCAACCTTGACGCCATCGATCATGAAAGCCAAGCAGACGGAGTTCGCGAGCGTGTAGCCGCGGAGAAGCTGGAGAAGCTGCACGGTGAAGCTGCCGTCGCCGGGCACGACACCCGAACCGAAGCACACCTGCTCACCGCCTGACAGCTTTAACTCCTTGAAGCTGACGCTGCCGACCGTGGAGACAGTGACGGAGTTCAGCGAGCGTGCGACGAGGCCGCCGTAGCCGTTGTCTCCCGTCCAAAGGTTCGAGGCGGGATCGTTACCGTCCGAGTAGATGCAACTCAGGATGCGGTTCAAGTCGAAGTCGCAGTTGCGGAAGCAGTGCAGCTGGTTGTCGCTCTCGATGAAGCCCACTGCTGTGGCTCAACCCATGAAGGTGTTTGTGTTGAAGCCGCCCGGAACCGGGATCGTGGTTCCGGATGCACTGATGCCCGTGTAGAAGCCAGCCCCGCCATCGTCCAAGTCGATGCCGGTGAAGCCGCCATCCTGGCTGCCCAGATCGGAGCCGGGAACGTTGGCCCAGCCTGCCTCGCTTGGATCGTAGGCGACGTAGTTGCTTGCGCTGTATGGCCCAAGGCTCAGGGTTACACGGCCCGCCTGTGCGGTGCCGTTCTGCACGGTGTCTGGCGTGGCCTGCACGTCGAGCACTTCGTAGTCGCCCTGATAGGTAACGCTCAGGTATTCGTCCACGGTGACCCGGTCGCCTGGATCGATGCCGATGGGCTTGTTGGCCGTGCCTGCCGCGTCCTGCGCAAACAGATCGAGCTCGGCCGTCGCGATCTTCGACGAGATGTACGGAAATCGCGTCCAGACCGAGAGAGCGGTTGAGTTCGTACTTGCAGACACGGCTTACCTGGTCGAAGGTGCACTTGTCGAAGTCGATCTCATCGCGCACCTTCTTGCGCTGGCGCTTCAGGCCTACGCCAATCGCGCCGCGAGCGTACTGGCTGCGGCGGTGATTCCATTCCGGTGCGCGTTCATTGAAGCGGCTGTAGGTGAGGCCCACCTTGCCGCCCGCGCCCAAGTTGGCAGGGTAGTTGGAGCCTCGCGTCTTAAGCGTGAAGGTATAGACGGCAGGCCCATCCGGAACGGTGGCGACTTGCCAGCGCGTGTCATAGGCCGTGCCCGTTCCGCCGATGACGATGTCGTCATCCACTGCCAGCGGATGAGGCCTGCTCATGGTCACCTGCGGACTGCCGTGATCCGGGAAGACGATGTCGCCGTCGATCGCCGGGATCAGCATGTCCCGGAACTTGGCGATCTGCTTATTTGCGAGCGTCGAGAGGTCCTTCTCGCTCGGCAGGAACGGCCGCGGGAACGAGACCTTCGCCCTCGCGGGACCTGCGGGCGGCTC
>CAXTJS010000113.1:0-9148 GCA_964244605.1 uncultured Terriglobus sp.
GGTGTTGGCATACGTGCAGTTGCCCTGGCCTTCGTTCACGTTGCCCGAGTTCGGGTCGTAACGGAAGACGCCCGCGTGGTCGCGGTTGGCAAACGGATAGTACTCATAGCGCACGCCGTAGTTCAGGGTCAGGCTGGAGCTTGCCTTCCAGGTGTCTTGCGCGAAGAAGCCGAACTCCGAGAAGCGCGGGCCGTTTGGCTGAAACAGCTGCACGGTCTTTGCCACGTTGTTCGGCAAGCCGAGCAGGTTATCCGCAATGACGCGGGCGAAGTTTGGGGTCTGGCCGCCGTTGGTGGCACCGTTCAGACTGGTAACGCCGCCGGTAAAGGTGAACTGTCCACGCGGGCCGGCACCGTTGGTCTGTAGATGGTTGATGGCCGAGTGCGTGTACTCCCCACCGAAGCGGTAGGTGTGGTTGCCGTGCAGATAAGTGGCATTTACGTTGCCGACGTACTGGTAGTCGCGGAAGCTGAACGGATTGGACTGAGTGTAGTTGCCGTAGCTCGAAAGACCTTGATTTTCGATGAAGCCCGGCAGGCCCGACTGAAACTGCGTGGTGCCATTCGTGCCGGGGATGCCAAGGAGATCAAGCCCCTGGTTTGTGCCGAAGTCGGGCCCCTGCGCTGCCAGATCGATGCGGACTACGCCGGCGTTGGCATCCACGAGGAAGTTGGGACTGATGGTGTGTGTCGCACCAAGACCGATGTTCTTGATGTTGCCCGGCGCGGTACCGGGCTGCCCGCCGTCCCATGTATTTCCAACGGCTGCACCGAAGGCGACCGGATCAAAAATCTTCGAACGCTGTATCGAATAGCGGCCAAAGAAGGTAGTACGGTCAGTCGGGTTCCAGTTGATCTTCGTGTCGTATTTGCTTAGGTCATAAGCAGCAACGCCGCCACCCGAGTAGTTGCTGGTAGGCGCGTTGGGGTTTGTTTCGGCCGGTATCAACGAGAAGAGCTTTACGGCCGGCGCGCTGAGACGGTTCATGGGAATCACGTTGCCGGCGAACGGCGTGCGGCCCGTTCCATCTGCGTTCCCGGTTAGCGGATCGTAGATCACCGCCTGTGCGGCGGTGAGGTTATACGACGCTGGGTTGGCGGTCAGAGCAGAGAAGTTGCCGCCGCGGAAGATGCTGAGTGGCGCGGTGTAAATGTTGTTCTTGTACTGACGCTGCGAGACCTTGTTGTAATCGAAGAAGAAGAAGAGCTTGTCCTTGATGATTGGACCGCCGATGTTTGCGCCGTATTCGTTGTAAATGTTCTTCGGAACGCGGGGTACGGCAGTAGCGCGCACAAAGTAGTTACGTGCATTGAACTGCGAAATGGAATTGTACTCCCACGCGCCACCATGAAAGTGGTTGGTACCGGATTTCACGACGAAGTTAGCCGACACGCCGCCCGCGGCACCCTGCTCCGCGTTGAAGGTGCTGGTCACCACGTTGACTGACTCGATCGCGTCCTGTGGCGGAATGTAGGAAGCCTCAGATTGCAGCCACGGGTAGTTGACCGCGGCGCCGTCGATCTTGATGGAGTTGATGGTGTTGGCCACGCCGTTGGCGTTGATGGCCTGATTGCGGCCGGGGTTACCGGCCTGCGAGTTCATCTCCTGCGGCGGCGGGATGCCGGGGATGAGGCGGAAGAGGTTCTCAGGGTTGCGGCCCGCCGAGCCGGAGGTCGGCAGCTGGTCGACCTGGCGCGGGCTGATCTCGTAGCTCACGTCGGCGCGGTCTGTCTGCAGGGCCGGTGGCGCGGTGCTGACCTCGACCGTCTGCGTTACGCTGCCAAGTTGCAGGGCAGCGTCTACACGCTTGGTCTGGTTGACGGCGATCGGCACGTTCTTGGTTTCTGAGGTGCCAAAGCCCGTACCGCTGATGGTGACGGTGTAGTTGCCCTGCGGCACGTCTGTGATCTGGTAGTTGCCGGAGGTGTCCGTCGTGGCGGTGCGGCTTAGACCTGTGTCAGAGCTCTTGATGGTGACGGTCGCGCCCGGAACGGCGGCGTTTGATCCATCGGTGACGTTGCCCGTGAGGGTGCCGTAAAGCACCTGCGCGAGTGCGATCCCGGCGAAGAACAGGCTGGCCGCCACCGCGAGCAGGGTGCGGGAGATCCTCTGATGGGACCTCTGGTTAGAAACGAACGACATGCTGCCTCCAAAAGTTTGCGAACGCGAAATCCCTTGCTTGATTTGCGGGCCGAACTATAAGGACTGGGGCGAAGCGCTGTCAAACTTTATTTCTGCATGGGTGCCCGGCGGAGGCAACTCTGCTGCAAAGCGCTGCAGAGGAGGTCTCGACTGCAGATATCCCTTGCTGCGGGCTCCGCTAACGCAGCTTGCGCATGCTTAATCGGAAAAGGTTTTCGAAGTCGTTGCGGAGCGTAAGGTCGGTCTCCGCATTTGTTTGAAGGGCGGACTCAACCGCCTTTTGCGCTGCCGGGCGGCTGTAGCCGAGGTTGACCATGGCGGAGATCACGTCCTCTGCCGCCGCGCCGACGGCTGTGCTGCCGGAGACCGCTGGGGCAGCTGCGACGGCTTCGAGTTTGTCCTTCAGCTCGAGCACGATACGCTCGGCGGTCTTCTTGCCGATGCCGGGGATGCGCGTGAGCAGCGCATGATCGGCGGAGCGGATGGCTGTGGCCAGCGCAGCGGCCTCAATCCCCGAGAGCAGCGTGATGGCGAGCTTGGGCCCGACGCCCGAGATGGTGATGAGCTTCTCAAAGAGCAGCTTTTCGTTGCGGTCGACGAAGCCGAAGAGCGCGATGCTGTCCTCACGCACCTGGGTGTTGATGTGCAGCGACGCGGGCTCACCCTGTTCCGGCAGGCGCGTGAAGCACTGCACGCTTACTGCGACGTCGTAGCCAACGCCGGCGCACTCCACCACGGCTTGGCCGGGCGACTTGCTGAGCAGGGTGCCGCGCAGGTGGGCGATCATGCGCTAGGGCCTGCGGCGATAGAGGATCTGGAAGGGGTAGCCCTCGTTGGGCGGAAAGAGCGCGTGGATCGCGCGCAGACGCGCCGCCAGCGCAGCCGGGGCAAGCAGCGGGTACTCGCGCTCACGCAGGTCGGCGTAGTCGAAGTCGAGGTAGAGCGCGAGCAGGTAGACGGCGACCGCGTCGGAGAAGGCGGCGCTGCCGTATTCCGCTCGCGCCTTGGCTGCATCGGGCGGCGGCCCGGCTGTGCGCGTTGCGGCGGCGGAACGGGTTCGGGCAGCGGCCTCGGGCGGTGCGCCAAAGCCGTGGCTGCGGTGCTCCCACGCGTCCATCGACGTTTCGCCCTTCACGCCTGCGGCGACCTGCTCCGCCAGCAGGGTGCCGAAGCTGGCGGGCACGCCGGCAAGGTCGACCAGATCGTGCGCGACGTTGATGAAGAACTCGAAGGCGAGCGCGAAGCTGTCGTTGTGCAGCTCAGCGGAGAGAAAGACGAACTCCGCTCCGTCGATCGTGCTGTTGCGGTGGCAGATGGCCTTGTCGACCAGCGCGGGCGTCGCGACGGTCGCGACAAAGGTGCGGTCGTTGCTGCCGAAGGCGGCCTCCGCCGCGTCGTCGCCGTTCAGGCGCGCGGCTGATAACGCGAGCGGCACAAAGGCGTAGGTGACCTCTTTGAGCGAGGCCGCGATGGACGCAGGCACCGCGCCGGTGAGCCGGGCGATCTCCGCCGGCGAGGTATGCTTCGCAGCGAGCGCGCCCAGCATTGCGTACCGAATACCGCTGCTCGCTTTCGCATGACGCAGCTGGCCGGCCGCGGTTTCGGCGGGCAAGAGGTCGGCCTGGAGCAGTTCAGCCATCGCAAAGCGTATTCTAAATGCAGTGGCTTTTACGGACCACGACGCAGCTATGGCAACCGAATACAAGATTCAGCCGGATTATCGCGGGCCACGTTTTCTGGGCGCACCCGTGGGCGATTTCTCGCTCTTCCAGACGCTGCTCACCACAGTGGGCGTGGGCGCGGCCTCGTTCTTCTTTGCGACGTTTCTGGGCATCGTCGGTATGGTGGTCGCGTCATCGGTGCAGCACCGCATGCTTGACTTTTCGATTGCGTACCGCTGGGTCGGACTGCCTGTCGGCATCCTGATGCTGGTGGCGACCGGGTTTTATCTGGGTGCGATTTTGATTCGCCGGGTTACGCGCGGCGAGTAGTAGCAAGAAACCGGGTGCCCCATTCTTCGCGTTCTGTGCGAAGGGTGGGGTAAGGGGCGCCCCGGCGCTCGTAATTGTTGAGAATGTTAAGGCATATTCCCGCAACAAGGCAGGTGTGCCCCATGTCCCGCATCTGGGACATGGCTTCTGAAAACTCCCATGTCCGAAGATCCGGACATGGGGCACACCTCTGCGATGAGGGTGCTGAAAGCGGTTCGTGCGTTCGCACGAATGGACCCCACCCTTCGCGATGGAGCCGCGAAGAATGGGGCACCCGGCCGCGTAGGCGCGCTAGCTGTTGTCGTCGCTGCTGCTGAAGTCGTCTCCGCCGTTGTCGACGTCTGATCCGGAATCATCGTTGTTGAAGCCGGGGTCGCTGTCGTCGAAGCTTTGCGAGTCGGTGTTGGTGCCGTCGTCCAGAAAGCCTTGCGCGCCGCGACGGTCTTCAATGTCGTCGCTCAGGCCCGGGCCGGCGTTGTCGGCGGCCTGCAGGCGATCGCCGAAGTTGTCGCTGCCATCGCGGTCGCTGTCGGCAAAGCTGCGCGCACTGTCGCCAAATCCGCCGAGTGCGTGGTCGGAGCCGTAGCCGGCGGCATGGCCGAAGCCGTGCATCAGGCCCTCAAGGCTTTGCACGGCGATCTCACCCATGGCCACGCCGGCCGCGGTCTGGAGCGCGCCCTGCAGGAAGCCTCCGCCGCCAAAGCCACCGCCGCCGAAGCCGCCTGGCTGCTGCGGGTACCCGTATTGCGGCTGACCATACTGAGGCTGCCCGTACTGTAGTTGACCGTACTGTGGTTGACCGTATGCAGGCTGGCCGTAGCCCGGCGCGTTTGCATTGCCGGCGTAGACCGGCGCACCGTAACCCTGAGGCTGGCTTTGCTGCGGTGTCTGCGGCGCGTCATGCGAGCCGCCGAAGATCTTCTCCAGAAAGCCGGGATGCTGGTTGCCCTGCTGCTGCTTGGCCTCGGTCAGCTGCCGCTGCGCCTGTTCAAGCGCGTAGCCCTGCACCAGCACGGTCTGGCAGAGAATGTAGAGCGCATCCGGGTTGCCGCCGAGCGCCTGCTGGATGCGCTGCTCGGCCTCGCCGTCTTTGCCCTGCAGTTGCGTGCCCTGGATGCGGGTCACTAACCCGTCCAGCATCTGCTGTTCCTGCGGTGTCATGCGGTGCTCCTCTTGCGCGACCATGCGCGCGTGTTCGACAGGATGGACGCATGTGGCCGGGAAGGGTTGCTATTGCGCCCGTAAGGCTCCTATCGCAACGGCGGAGGAGCAAGCAGATGCGTACTCTATCGCGCCACGAAGACGAGGAAGTAGTCCTGGCCGTCGGCTTTGGTGAAGTCATAGTGCTCGATCTCGCGGAAGCCGGCGGCCTGCATCTCACGCTCGAGGACTGCCTGCTTTAGCCCGTGATCGGCCCCGTTGCCATTGCGGTCGATGATGCCGAAGCGCGCGCCCGGCTTGAGAGCGGGCTTGAGGTTGCGGAGGAAGGTCTTCGTCTCCGCGATCTCGTGATAGACCTTCAACATCAACACGGCGTCGATCGTGCCGGGTTGGAGTTTGGGGTCGTCCGGCGTGCCCAGCATCGGCTTCATGTTGCCCAGGTGCTCCCTGGCTGCACGCTCTTCCATGGTGTGGATGTACTGCGGGTTGATGTCCTCGGCATAGACGACACCGGCAGGCCCAACGCGCTTCGCCGCGCGCACTGAGAACCAGCCGCCACCCGCACCGATATCGGCCACGGCCTTGCCCGGCGTGATGTGCAGGATGTCCATCACGCGGTCAATCTGCAGTTTCTGCGCGCGGTCGCCGTACTCAAAGATGCCGAGGTCGCCTGCATAGGGCGTGCTCGTGGGGTGCTGCGGCGCGGGCTGCTGTGCAATGGCAACAGATGCGGCAAGGAGGGCAGCGGCTAGGGCGCGGCGGGTATTCATATTTTGTTGGATGTCTGGCAGTTCAACCGGATTGCTTTGCCCGGAGGACGCCCAACGTCCTGAACTCTCAGTGCACCCTATGGCGATGTCATTTCGACCGGAGCGCAGCGGAGTGAAGAAACCTGCTGTTCCCTTCAGGGCCGTTACCGCTTCGGGCAAACAGCAGGTTTCTCCACTCCGCGACGATGAAGCTGTCGCTCCCGGTCGAATAACGCGGTATCGGTTAGGTCAAAGCGAAGCAAGACACTCCAGAACACATCGTGCAGACAAGCAAAAGCCCGGGATTGCTCCCGGGCTTTCTATTGCAGGCTGAAGAGATTTACCGCTTCTTGCTCGCCTTGTATCCGGAGATGACCTTCTCATCAAAGCCGGCCATGATCTCTTTCACCTCCGGCGCGAATTTGCCAGTTGGCTGCAGCTCCAGGTACTTCGAGTAGGCCTCGACGCATCCCGGCGGCGGGACAATCTTTTGCGACTTCGCATCGACCGTGCTCTTGGCGATGAGCGACTGGCCCTTGATGTAGTACGCGTCTGCCCTGGTGGGGTCGGCTGCAATGGCCTTGTCTGCCGCTGCCGCTGCCTCGTCGCTGCTGCCCGCGTTCTTCAGCGTGACCGCTGCGTTGTAGTAGTACATGCCGGCCTTGGCGGGCTCAGCCTGTGCTGCCTTGTCATACGCGGCGGACGCATCCTTGGGCTTGTTTTCAGTGCCAAGCGCCTGGCCGAGGCCGTTGTAGGCCGCGCCGGCAAAGCTCGGCTGCGGCTTCTTGCTGGCGGTATTCGCATCCACGGCCTTCTGGTAGCTGGTGGCCGCATCGTTCAATTCGGTCGCCTTTTTGCTCGCGTCCTTCTCCGCCTTGGCCTGGCCGAACTGCGCATTGCCCAGCTCAAGCCAGAGGATCGCCTCGTCGGCCTTCTGCGAGGTCGCCTGCTGCATGTCTGCTATCGCGGCGTCGAAGTTGTTGGCCTTCTCCTCATCGCGGGCCTTGGCCAGTAGCGTGTTCAGGTTGCCAACGGTCTTGTTCGCGTTCACGACATCGGCGTTCTTCTTTTTGAACTCCTCGATCGCCTTGCGCTGCTCCGGCGTCAT
This sequence comes from uncultured Terriglobus sp., assembly GCA_964244605.1. GTDB lineage: Bacteria > Acidobacteriota > Terriglobia > Terriglobales > Acidobacteriaceae > Terriglobus. The sequence goes on from CAXTJS010000113.1 coordinate 7,152, forward strand.
GGTTTTCGTGAACTCTTCGCGGGTCATGTCGTCGTTTACGGTCAGGCTGTCGCCGGCCTTCACCACCACGTGATCCACGTAGTCCACGGTCTTATCGTTAACCTGGTAGAAGAGCACATAGTCGCCCGGCGCGATGCCGTCGCCCTTGTAGTTGCCGGTCGCATCCACCGGGAAGGTGTACTGGTACTTGCGGCCCTCGTCTTTGGTGCTGCTGCGATCGGTGGTGAGCTTGACCGCGCCTTCTTTCACAGGCTGGCCGGCCGCGTTTTGAATGCTGCCATGAATGCTGCCGGGTGCCGGTGCCTGCGCAAACGCCGCAGCGGACGCAACCACCAGCGCCGCCATACTGAGTGAGGTCAACTTCTTCATAAGGTTTCCTGTCGCTCCTGACGGGCCATGCGTCTGCTGGCCGGTCTGTCTTCTCTGTAGAACGCTGAAAGTCTCTCCAAGTCGCGCTTAGACTCCGCGGCCGGCCGCGTACGGAATGGGATCTTCGATGCCCGCCTCGCGAAATGCACGCAGCCGCAACACGCAGCTTTCGCACACACCGCAGGCGGCATCGCCATCCGAATAGCATGACCAACTTACATGGAAGGGCGCGCCGAGTTCAACACCCAGCCGCACGATCTCGCTCTTGCGCATCTGGATTAACGGCGTGGTCACGCGGATGTCACCGAACTTTGTACCGAGCCGCACCAGTTCGTTAAAGGCGTCGTAGTACGCCGGACGGCAGTCGGGGTAGCCGGAGCTGTCCTGCTCTACCGCGCCGATGAAGACCGTGCGTGCGCCTAGGACCTCAGCCCAGCTCACCGCCGCGGACAGAAAATGCGCGTTGCGAAACGGCACGTAGGTGACGGGAACATCATTGCCGATGCTGCTCTCCTCCGCCGGTGCGTCCGGCACGGCGATGGAGGGATCGGTCAACGCCGAGCCGCCGATCTCACGAAACAGGTCCATGCGCAACGGCAAAAACTTGAGGAGACCGAGTGCAACAGCCGCCGCCTGCGCCGACCTTAGCTCACGCGCCTCCGTGCGTTGACCGTAGGAGAAGTGCAGCGCGTAGGCGTCGTAATCGCGCGCGGCAAGCGAGGCGCAGACCACCGAATCCATACCACCGGAGAGGCAAACGACCGCCTTCTCGCGCACGCCGGGAGCACGCACCTAGAGGTCGTCCCCATTGTCGGCCAGCGACGCGCCCGCTGTTGTGTTCGGGCCCGTTGTTGTCTCTGAATCCTGTAAGCCGCCAGCAGGAACGGTGTTGAGCAGCTCCCGCGCCGTCTCGGCGTCGGCCACGCGAACCTGCAGGCGGGCACCGCTCATGGGCAGCAGAATGTTTGCCTCTTCGCCAGACAGGAACGAGTCAATGCCCGAACCGTCCAGCACCGACTGCGCAAGCTGCGCATCGCCCACCTCGGAGTAGCTTGCCACCGTTACGTAGTCATCCTCATCGCGCTCTGCCATGCTGCCCTCGCTTTCCAAGGTTCAGACGCAAAGACCGGGCAGGCGGCTGCATATCCAGCGGTGATGCTCGACCATCGTTGCTCAAGGTTTGAGGAGTGTCCGCCGGATGCAGAGGGAGTGCACATAGGGAGGGAGCGGTGGCCTTCAGGCCACCGCAACTACTGTGGAAGGAGAAGGGGCTTCAGCCCCGGTCGACTTTTCCAGGGCTAAAGCCCCTCTTTCCCCCGAAGCTGTTTCAGTGGCCTAAAGGCCACTGCTCCCTCCCACTTCGATTCTTCAGACACTACCTGGCCTCTCCCCTCATGGCCAACGGCGTAGACGCTGTTCAACGTTGCTACTCTCCCGGCAACCTGTCGCGGTAGGTCGCCCAGTGCGCGAGCAACTCATGCACGACAACACCGCCCACGAGGTAGGCATTCGCAAGCGCGGGCAGGTAGGCGCTGTAGGCCCGGATCTTGGTCTCGGCCAGGCTCTCCGCCGCGGTGATGCCGTCACGCTGCTGGTCGTAATTTGAAGCCGTGCGCAGCACCATCACA
>CAXTJS010000114.1:0-9111 GCA_964244605.1 uncultured Terriglobus sp.
GTGGTCGAGGACAAGCAACACCCGCGCGGCACCCGCGAGATCGTCTTCCCCAGCCGCTGCCCACGCTGCAAAGAACCGGTCGTGCGTGCCGAAGGCGAGATCGACTTCCGCTGCGTCAACGCAAGCTGCCCCGCCCGCCTCTCCGAAGAGCTGCTGCACTACGCCTCACGCGGCGTGATGAACATCGAGGGCCTTGGCGAATCCATGGTCGCGCAACTCATGGGCCACGCGCTGAACGAACCAACCTCCCTCGCCGATATCGAAGCAGAGGATTTGCCCGAAAACGGAGCGGATAATCTGGCGGGAAGCGAAACGGCTGATCCGACCGAAAGTGAAAGCGAAGCCCCTGAAAGAGCTTTAAACAGGGAGGGAGCAGCGGGCTTCAGCCCGCGGAAGATCAGCACTTCCAACAAGGGGCTTCAGCCCCGGCATACGACAGATGCCGAAGCCTCTTCGGAGGGGCCCAGCTTCAGCCGGGACGAAAAGAACTCTCTTGAGAAAGGGGCTTTAGCCCCTTCGGAGGGGCACGGCTTCAGCCGTGCCAAAAAGAACCCACCAGAAGAAGGGGCTTTAGCCCCTGAGGGAGCATCCTCCCAAGCTGCCGAGGAAACCACGGCACCCGAGCCCACCCGCAAAGCCCTCGTCCACACCGTTGCCGACCTCTACCGCCTCACCGAGGCCGACCTCGTCGCGCTCGAACGCGTCGGCGCAAAGACGGCGCAATCCTTGCTCGCACAGATCGAGCGCAGCAAATCCGCACCGCTCTACCGCGTGCTGCTGGGCCTCGGCATCCGCCATGTGGGCGAACGCACGGCGCAGGACCTCGCCTCAACCTTCGGCAGCATGGACAGCATCCTGGCCGCATCCGTCGAAGACCTTGTCAAGGCCGAAGGCATCGGCCCCATCGTGGCCAGCACCATCCACGAGTTCTTCGCCGTCGACCGCAACCGCGCCCTGGTGGAAGACCTGCGCGTGTGCGGCCTGCAGTTCACGGCAGAGAAGAAGGAGGTCGGCACGGCGCTGGCCGGCCTCACCTTTGTGCTCACCGGCACCCTACCCACGCTCACCCGCGACGAAGCCAAGGGCAACATAGAAGCAGCAGGTGGCAAAGTAAGCGGCGGCGTCTCCAAAAAGACGAGCTACCTGGTGGCGGGCGATGAAGCCGGCAGCAAGCTCGACAAGGCACGCGAACTCAACGTACCGGTGCTTGATGAAGACGGACTTTTGGCACTTTTGAACGCGTAGGCACGAGTCCAACGCCCGGGTGCCCCATCCTTTCGCGGCTTCATCGCGAAAGGGTGAGGTCCATTCGTGCGACAGCACGAACCGCTCTCACGTACTCACCTTAAAACTGATAGGCGCTGCCGACCCCACCCTTCGCAAAGAACGCGAAGAATGGGGCACCCGGTTTATAGCCGGCTAGTTGATTCACTAACCACTGATTTGCTGTCAAGTCCCTCCTGCTCCTAAGTCGAACAGAAGCACGCACTTACAGCTGGCACTCTATTTCCAATAACTTCTTACAATAGAAACAGACGACTTCTCAAAGAGGAACTTGCTGATCTAACTCCAGCATTATGAAGATCCTACCTGTAAGTACAACAGAAAGAGGATCTTACAAGCCACATCTAATAGAATGAGGAACTTACAAGCAACAAGGGGAGGGGGGATACCCTTATACGCTGAAGCTGGTCTCCCGGCGCTCTGCGTGCCGCTCCATCGCTAACTGGATGAGACGGTCGATGAGTTCGGTATAACTCACACCGCTTGCCTCCCATAGCTTGGGATACATGCTGATGGAGGTAAAGCCCGGCATGGTGTTGATCTCATTCAGGTAGATCTTCGCGGGCTTCTTCGCTGCAGGATCGGCTGCCTCCATCAGAAAGTCGACGCGCGCCAGACCCGAGCAATCGCAGGCCTGGAAGGCGCGCACGGCCATGGCGCGCATCTGCTTGGCCTCGGCACGCGACAGCTTTGCGGGAATCTGCGGCTCGCTTGTGCTGGTTGTGTCGTACTTTGAGGCGTAGTCGTAGAACTCGCGGTCCGGCACAATCTCGCCGACCACGCTGGCGACCGGCTCGTCGTTGCCGAGCACGGCGATCTCAAGCTCGCGTGCCTTGCCGCTCGAGCGCGCCTTGCCCGCGCCGCCGACGCCTTCTTCGACGACGATCTTGCGATCGAACTTCGCAGCCTCGTCCATCGCAGCAGCGAACTCGCTTCGCGCACGCACCTTGCTAATGCCGACCGACGAACCCAGGTTCGCCGGCTTCACGAACACCGGATATCGCAGCCGTTCTTCCACCAGCTTCAGCGCCTTGCGCGGGCTCGCCTTCCACGCGCTGCGCAGCAATGTGACGTGCTTCACGATGGGCAAACCTGCCATCGCGAACATGCTCTTCATCGCATCCTTGTCCATGCCGACGGAGGAACCGAGTACACCCGAACCGACGTACGCGACGTCCGCAAGCTCGAGCATTCCCTGTATCGTGCCGTCCTCACCGAAGGTGCCGTGCAGCACGGGAAAGACCACATCGAGCCCGCTTGTGCCCGCGCCCTGCGAGGATGCGCTCAGGCTTAGCGCGGCCGTGTCGTCCGCACTTGCATCCAGCGCAAGCGCACCCGCAGCGGCTTGACCGCGCTTCTGTTTGTCTGGCTCCGCATAATTGCCTTGCAGCAGCGCCTGCGCATTGCTGCCGCCGAGCCACTGGCCACTCTTGGCGATGCCGATGGGCACAACGTCATACTTGCTGCGGTCGATCGCCTTCAGGATCGATTCTGCCGACCGCAACGAAACCTCATGCTCACCCGAGCGGCCACCGAACAAGACACCAACACGCAGCTTCTTTCTCATCACTGAAACGCTACCCTCTCCAAACGCGCCCGTACAGAATCACGGCAGAGTCCCCGCGGAGCCGCGGTGGTATATCTTGCGTTATCCCAACCGCACCGCGAGGTCTCAATGCCCACAAGCCGTTCCCGCCGTCGCTTCCTGAAGGAAGGCGCACTCGCAACGCTGAGCGCGGCTGCCGTGCTTGACGCGGCGGTCTCGGCCGGCGCTGCCGCGCAGGCTTCGCAGACGCCGGGCGCGCCGCCGGTGCCGAGTGCCCTGCCGCCGGTTGGACCCGCCGTTACGCCCGAGAGCTTTGCCGAAGCGGAGAAGCTGATGCAGGTCAGCATGACTGCGGCTGAGCGCGCGGAGGCTACCGCCACCTGGCGATCCAGCATCGCGCCCCTGCTGGAGCGGCGCACCGGTCCACGCAAGATCGCTTTTACTGATGCGGACGTGCCCGCAACCGTATGGAACCCGGGTATCGTGACCCCTCCGGATCAGCAAGATCGCTCCACTGGTTATCCGGGCGCTGTCCGCTTCAGCACGCCGGCCGCGAGTTTGCCGGCCGATGATGCCGCCATCGCCTTCGCCTCGGTGCTGCAGCTCGCCCATTGGGTCCAAACCCGGCAGCTCACCAGCGAACGGCTTGCCCGGATCTATCTCGCCCGGCTGAAGCGCTACGATCCGCAATTGCACTGCGTCATCACACTGACGGAAGAGCACGCACTCGCCCAGGCACGCGCCGCCGACGCGGAGATCGCGGCGGGCAAGTACCGCGGCCCGCTGCACGGCATTCCGTTCGGCGCAAAGGACCTGCTGGACACCGCGGGCATCGCGACCACCTATGGCGCGGAGCCCTTCCGCAACCGCGTGCCGCAGGCGGACAGCGCCGTGATCCGCAAGCTGAACGAGGCAGGCGCGGTGCTCGTGGCCAAGCTGTCGCTCGGCTCGCTGGCGCTGAACGACATCTGGTTCGGCGGCCAGACAAAGAACCCGTGGCTGCTGGAGGAAGGCTCCTCCGGCTCCAGCGCCGGGCCAGGCGCGGCGGTCGCGGCAGGCCTGGTCGCCTTTGCCATCGGCAGCGAGACGCAGGGCTCGATCATCGGCCCGTCGATGCGCTGCGGCGTCACCGGCCTGCGCCCGACCTTTGGCCGCGTGCCGCGCACCGGAGCGATGACGCTGTGCTGGTCGCAGGACAAGCTCGGTCCTATGGCGCGCACCGTGGAGGACACCATCGCCGTTCTGCAAGCCATCCACGGCTTTGACGAAGGCGACAACGCCAGCATTGGGGCATCGCTCGCTTTCGATGCAACAGCACCGGTCAACCAGCTGCGTGTCGGCTACCTCCCAAGATGGATGACCGAAGCGCCTGCAACCGCCGTGGATCGCCACGCGCTCGACATGCTGAAGCAGATTGGCATGCGGCCCGTGGAGGTCTCCCTGCCGGACTGGCCCTACGACTCGCTCAACGTCATCCTGCTCGCCGAAGCCGCGGCAGCGTTTGAGGAGATCACGCTCGATCACCGCATTGACCAGCTCACCATGCAGACACCCGATGCATGGCCCAACACATTCCGCCAGGCACGTTTCCTCTCCGCTGTGGACTTCGTACAGGCCGACCGCCTGCGCCGCAAGGTCGCGGTTGAGATGGCACGGCTGATGAAAGAGGTCGACCTCCTGCTCGTACCGTCACTGCGCGACGAGATGCTGGTGATCGCCAACTTCACCGGTCACCCGTCGCTCACACTGCCCGCCGGCTTTGTGGAGGTAAGTGAAGTGCGCAGTGACTGGGCACCCGACCCGAAGCGTCCGCTGGCGAAGTTCGCAACGCCGCGCAAGGTGCCGCATGGCGTAACGCTGATCGGCCGGCTCTTCGACGAGGGCACGATGGCGCAAGCCGGTTTGGCGCTGCAAAAGGCCTTCGGCATGACGGACAAGCATCCGAACGGATTTGAGCGCTGACCGAAGCACTTTCCTGCAGATGGAGGTGAGCTCCACCCGGTGTAGCTCTGGCTGGCCCTACTTCGCCGCGTTCGTTGCCGCCTGCAGATAAGTGTCCACGTTGCCCTTGTCGACCAGTGCTGTGCCGGTATCGATGAAGCCTGGAAATTTGGCGAAGCCATCGGTCTCGTAGTGGCCTTTCAGGCCGGTGAGCTTGTCCTCATGGATTTGCGCCAGCGCCTTGAGGCCGACGTAGCCCATGGTGTACGGCTTCTGCGAGATAGTCGCCTGGATCGCACCGGACTTGATGAGATTGAGCACGTCCTGGCTCACGTCCATGGCGATGATTGTGCGATCAGTCACGTGTTGCCGACCGAGTGCGTCGGCAACATCTTTGCCGGAGACGGAATCGAGCGAGATGAAGGCGTCGATCTTGTCTGCGCCCGTGCGCGCCAAGAACTCACGTGTCTTGTCGAAGGCCGCTCCGGAATCACCTTTGATGTCGTACACGTCGGCGACCTTGATGCCGGGGTGCTCCGCAAGCACGTCCATGTAGCCCTTCAGGCGTTCTGCCAGATTCGGCTGCGCTTGAAAAGTGAAGAAGACGACGTTCCCCTTCTCTTTGATCAAGTCCACGAGCCGCTGCGCACCAAGGTGCCCTGCCTGGTAGTTGTTGGTACCGATGAAGAAGAGCCGCGCACTCTCCGGCGCGTCGGAGTCGAGGGTGATGACGGGCGTACCGGCAGCCATCGCCTTGTCGATCAGAGGCTGCATGCGTTGCGCGTTCAAGACGGAGAGCAGAATGCCCGCCGGCTTCGCGGCAGCCGCCTTTGCGAAGGCGTCCGCTTCGGCTGCGGCGTCCTGCCCTTCGGGACCATCGACCACCGCGGTCACACCGTAGTCGGCAGCAGCCTGATTGAAGCCTGCTGCCGCGGTCTTCCAGTAGGGCACGCGGGTGTTCCCCGCGATCAGGAAATACTTTTCAGACTTTGCATGACGGCTGCATGCCGTAGTGGCGAGCGGGAGCAGCAAGGCGAGAGAGGAGAAAAGGGTGGTGCGGCGCATGGATGTCTCCTGAAGGAGCTTCGAATTGCGAGCACGGGAGAGGGCGGCTTTCCCGTCGAAAGCATGATATGCGCACTTCCTAATTTGTCGACAGAAGTAAGTCCTGCCGCCGATGCCGGCGAGGACAGCCGCGTCCGCCCTTACTCCTCCACGATGACCTTGCCGGGTACAGCCGGAGTGATCGTCTCTTCTTCCTCAATGGGCAGGGTGGTGCCGCGGCGACGGTCGAAGATGCGGCGTACGACCCAGATGACAATTAGCAGGGTGAGCAGGCCGATGCCCGACAGCAGAAGCCGGGCATGCTCGCGCACACCTGCGAACAGCATGTGCATCGCCTGCGGACCATACCTGACCGTGAGCAGCGCCACCACTAGAAACTGGATGAACTTGCCCAGAAACATCGCGAGGAAGAATGGCGCCACGCGCATCTCAAACACGCCCGCCGCAAACTCAAACAGCTTGATGGGCGTAGGCGGCGGTCCCATGGCCGGGATCATGATGGCGAGAAACTCCTGCCGCTCAAACCGGTCACGCAGCCGCTCATAACGCTTGCGATTGATCTTCTTGAGCAGCACCAGCTCGCCGCCGAGACGGCCGACATAGTACGGCAACAGACTGCCGACCGTAGACGCAATGGCCGCGGCAAACGCGTAGAGCAGAAAGCGGCTGCGGTCAGAAGCCACATACCCGGCCAGCACGCCGTCGATCGGCACAGTCGGCAGCAGCGCTGCGTCGAAGAGCGAAAGCCCCGCCAGCCCCCACACACCGAACCGGCGCATCACCTCAGCCAGGTGGTGCAGTTGCTGGACGACGCCGTGCCAGAAGCCATGGTGCACCGTGGGTTCGCCCGCGGCCTGCAGAAACATCGCCGCGGAAAGAGCAAAATGCATCGTCACCGCACGATTTTACGCTGCGACCTCGGATCCGCCTGTCGGCTGGTGCCGAGTGAGAGAATGGTCCATTGCCGCCACTGCTCCGTGGGACGAAACTCTTCGGCTGCGGACTGAGTCAGACAGATATCGATGCCGATCACCGAAACACCGCCGGAGCAGGAAACTCCGCAAGAGTCCAAACGGCCCGCTCCGCTGCGCGGTGGCCCCGGCGGCCGCTACAACAATCTCGACACGCATGAACTAATCACGCTCATCGACGAGATCGATGACGACCGCGCGCGCGCAAGTTTTCGTGAAGCCGTGTACCTGGCGGTCATCCTGTGGCTGGTCGCTGTCCTGCTCTCGATCTATCTGCCCCGCTGGCTGCCGCATCGCCCAGTGCTGATTGTGCAGCAGCGCAATCCCAACCAGTTGACGTATCTGGACACACCCCCGAACCTGAAGAATCTGCTTAAGCCTCACCCTTCTCCACGGATCAGCGAGCACAGCACCGAGGCTCAGACGCCGAAGCCGACGCGTGAGCCGCGTCCGCCGGAGCCGAAGGCCGGCACGCCACAGCCACCTGCTGTAAAGCCGACGCCGCAACCGCAGCAACAGCAACCACGCCAGCAAGCACCGCAGCCCCAACAGCCGCAGCAACAGGCGAAGGTGACGCCGCCCACGCGTCCGACGCCCACGCCTCCGGTCGACGCACCGACGCCGTCTGCGCAGAAGCAGCCGAACTTTGGCACGCCGCGCAGCGCGGGCTCCTCAATCGCGGACGCAGCAAAAGGTGCACGCACCGGCGCGCAGGATGCGGGCGATTACGGCTCGACGGGCCGCGGCAACACGGGCTCGGGCAAGGCTGGCGTAGAGGTCCTTTCCGACACGCAGGGCGTGGACTTCAACAAATATCTGGCACGACTGCTTGCCGACATCCGGCGGAACTGGCTACCCCTCATCCCTGAGGAGTGCAACAGCCCCTTGTTCAAACAGGGCATCACGGGCGTGCGCTTCAAGATCGAACCGAACGGCCTGATCTCCGCCATGAACCTGGACTACTCCACGCACGACGTGGCAATCGACCGCGCCGCGTGGGGCTCCATCAAAAGCCTGGGGCAGGCACCGCCCCTGCCGAAGGAGTTCCACGGGCCGAACCTCGAGCTGCGCATTGAGTTCCGCGTGAACAAGGATCGCGAAGTTCAATAGCTGCTGTGCCGCCGGTCGAGCCGCTATCTTCAGGTATGGGTCCGACCATTCGACAGACGCGGGACGAGCAGGCGCGCGCCGAAGCGAAACGAGCGACGCAGCGCTTTGCGGCGGAGCGACGCATGCAGTTGGCCGGCCTTCTGGTGCTCGCCGCTGCTGTGCTGATATGGACCGTGCTGTACGCCGGCGTGCACAACGTCTTTCTGCCGGGATGGTGGCGGCTGCAATGAGCGGTAGCGGCACAGATCCGCTGTTGCTGGTGCTCGTCGGCCCAACCGCGTCGGGCAAGACAGCGCTCTCACTTGAGCTGGCACAAGCGCTCGGCGGCGAGGTTGTCTCATGCGACTCCGTCTGCGTGTACCAGGGCATGGAGATCGGCACCGCCAAGCCGACCGCAGGCGAACAGGCATGCGTGCCGCACCACATGCTGGATGTTGTGCCGCCATCGACGGAGTACACGGCTGGCGACTACGGCCGGGCCGCGCGCGCTGCCGTCCGCGAGATTGCTGCACGCGGACGCGTACCGATCGTCGCGGGCGGGACTGGCCTGTACCTGCGCGCTCTTCTGGATGGGCTTAGCGACATGCCCGCCCGTGATGAGGCGTTGCGCGAGCGGCTGCGTGGCTTTGCCGCGCGGCGCGGGCCTGCTGCATTGCATCGGCTGCTCCGGCGTCTTGATACAGCATCTGCGGCACGCATTCACGCAAACGACGTACCCAGGGTCATTCGCGCGGTCGAGGTGTCAGTGCTCGCAAGACGACCCCTGAGCGAGAGCTTTCTGCAGGTCCCCCCGGAGCCGCTCACCGGCTTTCGCGTCGTACAGTTCGGGCTGGCACCGCCGCGGGTTGAACTTTACCGGCGTATCGACGAACGATGTGTGCAGATGTTCGCGCGTGGGCTGGTAGCGGAGACAGAGGCCCTTGTCGATCGCTACGGAGACGACTGCCGCGCATTGCATGCGCTGGGATACGCACAGGCACAACAGGTGCTGCGGGGCGAGCTGACGGAAGCGGAGGCAATCGCTGCAACGCAGCAGGGCCATCGCAACTACGCCAAGCGGCAAGGCACATGGTTTTGCAAGGACAGCCGCATCCGTTGGATCACCGCGTTCGGTGATGAGCTTGCTCCAGCGGTGCTGAACGATCTCGCGCGCCGGCGCGACGGGCATGTTCGGCAGGCGCGGCTGCGGATCGA
>CAXTJS010000115.1:0-2600 GCA_964244605.1 uncultured Terriglobus sp.
ACGTCTATGTGCTGCTGGGGGACGGTCCCGCAGACGTGCTTCGCGAGTATGCGGACCTCTCCGGCCACCCGCATCTGCCGCCGCTGTGGAGCTTTGGCTACCAGCAATCCCACCGCACTCTGGCGAGCAAGGACGAGGTCCTCTCCATCGCACAGACCTTTCGCGAGAAGAAGCTGCCGTGTGATGCACTCATCTATCTCGGCACCGGCTTCTGCCCTTCCGGCTGGAACACCGGCCATGGTTCATTCACCTTCAACGACCGCATCTTTCCCGACCCACCGGCCGTGCTTCAGCAACTGCACGAAAGGCACATGAGAGTCATCGTGCACATCGTGCCGCCGGGAGACATCCACGGTGCCGTGAGTGACAAAGGTGCCGAAGCCGCAACACCGGGCGACGCAGCCGCCTACTGGGCAAAGCATGTGCCGCTGGCCAAGGCGGGAGTCGATGGCTGGTGGGCCGATGAGGGAGACCGCCTCGCGGTGTATGCCCGGGCTGCGCGTAACCGCATGTACTGGGAAGGATCACGGCAGATGGATCCCACCAGGCGGCCCTTCGCGTTGCATCGCAATGGCTATGCCGGGCTGCAGCGCTACGGCTGGTTGTGGTCGGGCGATGTGTTCTCCACGTGGGCGGCGCTGAAAGCGCAGATCATGGTCGGCATCAACATCGGGCTCTCCGGCATCCCCTACTGGGGAACCGATACCGGCGGCTTCACGCCGACAGCAGAGTACACGCCGGAGCTGTTCCTGCGCTGGTTTCAGTTCAGCGCCTTTTGCCCGTCGTTTCGCTCACACGGCCGCGCCTGGAAGCTGCACCTGCCGTGGGGCTGGGGCCAGGGTGATCCCGGTCCGAAAGAGGTGGAGGGTTCCTGGGTCGCCACGTGGCCGTCCTCGAGCGACCTGCACCGACCCGATGTGGAGGAGATCTGCCGCAAGTTCCTTAACCTGCGTTACCAGCTCTTGCCGTATATCTACGCGACCGCAGCGCAGGCCCATGATACCGGGCTGCCGATGATGCGCGCGCTCTGGCTCGCTTACCCTGGCGATGAACGCACTTACCTGATCGACGATGCGTACCTGTGGGGAGACAGCTTTCTGGTTGCGCCGATCTTTACGCAGGGCGCGACGGAACGCAGCGTGTACCTCCCAAACGGTGTCTGGTGGAACTACTGGACCGGCGAACGGCTGGAAGGCGGCAGGGACATCACCGCCAAGGCTGCGCTGGACACGCTTCCGCTTTTCGTGAAAGCAGGCGCGATTGTGCCGACCGGACCGGTAAAGCAATACAGCACCGAACGAACTACCGCGCCGACTACGTTGAAGATCTTCCCCGGCGCAAACGGTAACTTTCGCTGGTATGACGATGATGGTGCCAGCTTTCAATACGAACAGGGCGAATACCTGCTCGCAAAGTGCGAATGGAACGATCGGAAGCGGACGCTGACGCTCACCCGCGAACAATCCGGTTTGCTGGGGACCGGGCGCACCGTCCGTGTAGAGCTTCTCGGCAATGCTGATGCGCAAACAGTGGCGTTGAAACGGGACGTGACGCTTGTGCAGTTCTGATCCGCAGCGAGTCAGACTCAGCCGGAACTCCCGCTTGCGGTTGTGTTGGAGATCACGATTTAGGGGGCTTCCTACGCAAAGCATTTGGCTCCAGGATTGGCCTCTCGCATAGCTACCAGTGCTTCTGCCGCGTCGGCGCTGCAATCCCTTCTCCACGGACGGCTCTAAAGCCACGGCTCGAGTACTCGAACCCGAGGCAAATACAGCAGAGCTTAGACACCTGTACCCGTTTACAAGCCCAGAAAGAGGCCAAAAGCAGTGTCCAGAGAGTATGCTGGGAAACGCTTCTTGTGACGCCGCACCGGCGGCGGCGAGGGGCGCGGGAGAAGAAGCCATGCACCTGTCCTTGAAGCGAGACCGACGCGAGTTCCTGAAAGGGGCGGCCCTTGCCGCAGCCGGCGCAGCGCTGGCACCCACGACGATGCGGGCAAGTGGCCCTACCGGCACCACCAGCCCCGTGGACGCCGCTGCGTCGCGCGTGCAACTCACGCCGGTGGCCTACAACGCCGTTACGCTCACGCCGGGCGTGGCGGAGCAGCAGCGCAAAGACACCGTCGCCGTGCTCTTTTCACTGAGCGATGATGAGCTGCTTAAGCCGTACCGCGTGCGTGCCGGCAAGCCCGCGCCAGGCCGGGCCATCGGCGGCTGGTATGACGCGTATGCGTACTGCCCCGGCCACACCTTTGGGCAGTGGCTCTCTGCCTTTGCCCGCACTGCGGCGATCGACAACTCCGACCCGATGCGTGCGCGCGTGCGCAGCCTGGTTGCCGGGCTCGGCGACTCGTTCGATGCGAAGGGCAGCTTCTTTAACGACGACAACCGCTTTCCCGCCTACACGCTTGAGAAGCTGAACTGCGGCCTTGTCGATGCCTATCAGTTCGGCGGAGACAAGAACGCGGCAGAGGTGCTGCATCAGGTGAACGCACTTGCGCAGCCGCACCTGCCGGAGAAGGCGCTATCGCGCGTCGAGCAGAAGAAGCGCACCACGCGCGACGCAACCTACGCCTACGACGAGACCTATACGCTGCCGGA
>CAXTJS010000115.1:2610-7226 GCA_964244605.1 uncultured Terriglobus sp.
GAACTACTTCCTCGCCTACCAGCGCACGGGTGACACCTACTATCGCGATCTCGCGCTCAAGTTCATGCACAGCAGCTTTCTCGATCCGCTTGCGCAGGGCGAGAACGTCTTGCCCGGGCTGCATGCCTATAGCCATCTAAACGCGCTCAACTCCGCCGCGCAGGCCTACCTGGTCACGGGCGACGAGAAGGCGCTGCGTGCCGCTGTGAACGGCTTCGACTTTGTGCAGCAGCAGAGCTTTGCCAGCGGCGGCTGGGGACCGAACGAGGCATTCGTAACGCCGGGACGCGGTGAGCTGGCGCAGAGCCTGCACGGTACCCACAGCTCGTTTGAGACGCCGTGCGGCGCCTACGGCCACTTCAAGATCACGCGCTCGCTGCTTTCCATCACGGGGGACGGCCGGTACGGCGACTCCATGGAAGCTGTGATGTTCAACACGATCCTCGGCTCGCTTCCATTGCAGCCGGACGGGCGCTCGTTCTACTACTCCGACTACAACTTCGACGCGAAAAAGGAGTACCACGCCACACGTTGGCCCTGCTGCTCCGGCACGCTGGCGCAGGCGGCATCGGACTACCGCATCAATGCCTACCTGCATGGCGCGCGCGGGCTCTACGTGAACCTGTACACGCCGTCGACGGTGCGCTTTGAGGACCGGGGTCTGCCGATTGAGTTGCAGCAGAGCGGCGAGTATCCGCTCGAGAACGCAATCCATTTCGACGTGCGTCCGGCGCACGCAGCGCGCTTTGCGCTGTCGTTCCGGGTACCCGCATGGGCGGGCAGCGGCGCGCGCATGACGCTGAACGGCAAGCCGTTGCCCATGCCAACACCGGTAAAAGGCTTCACCACGGTCGAGCGGGTCTGGGGCAAGCACGACCGCCTGACGCTTGAGCTTCCGCTTGTTCTGCGGATGCAGCCGATCGCACCCGAAACACCGGGAACCGTCGCGCTCTTACGCGGACCGGTGTTGCTCTACGGCATGGGTGCAGCCGTGCCTGTGAAGGAGTCGGCCCTCCTTGGGGCGCGGCAGACCGACCAGAACCGGTGGACGGTTGCAACCGCAACCGGCGACCGCACGTATGTGCCGTTCTCAAAGATTGTGGGCGAGACGTACAGCCCGTACCAGGTGGTGACCGGATAGGCTGCTGCTTAGGCAGCTGCGTCATCTCGGGTGCCACAGCATGGGTGACCCACCTTCGCCAAGCTAAGGTGGGCGAAGCGCCACAGAGTCGGGGGCCTTCCACCATCATGGGTGCCCCATTCTTTCGCAGGCTTCATCGCGAAAGGGTGGGGTCCATTCGTGCGAAAGCACGAACCGCTTTCCCGTCCTCACCGCAGGTTTTTTCTACCACCGCAGAATGCAAGGGCGCTGCTCACCCCACCCTCCGCTTCGCGAAGAATGGGGCACCCGGGTTCTACTGCAGCCTCAAACATCGGCTCCACTAGGCTACGGTGCTACCAGCACCGGCCGCTTGCCCTTCCACTTCACCTTCAACATCGACAGGTAATATGTGCGCCCCTCATCGGTGCTGCCCTGGTAGTACAGATAGGTCTGCCCGTCGTCGTCTTGCAGGATGCCGGGATGGCCGCTTTCTGTCTGATTCCACGAACCTGCCGCGCCGTTCGCCAGCAGCGGACGGTCGCTCATGCGAGTCCATGTAAGACCGTCGGTGCTGGTCGCCACGCCGATCTGCTGTGGCGAGTTGTTGTAGGCGCCCGCGTAGAAGAGGTAGAGCAGGCCCTTGTGCTCCGCAAAGGTTGGCGCTTCGATGCAATCGCCCTCCCACGGCATCTCCGGTGCCAACACGGGTTGGTCCTTGCTCACGTCTGTCCAGGTGCTCCGGCTGAAGTCGGAGGCGAGCGGTGCCTTGGCGAGGCCAACGATCTGCCGCTTGAAGGCCGGATCGCGCGAGGCGAAGAACATGAAGAGCGAATCCCCATGGACGAAAACCTCTGCGTCGATTGCGCGGCCGACGGACCACGGCATCTCGGTCGGGTGATAGACCGGATTCGACACGTCCTTCTGAAAGTGAATGCCATCATCGGAGACGGCATGGCAGATCGCGTCTTGCTTCATGACGGTTCCACCCTGGTAGAAAAGGTGAACCTGCCCGCGGATGACCCGCGCACCGGGTGCGGCGATGCCCCGGCCTTCTGCAGGTTGCGTGGGCGCAAGCTCGCCCACCACCGTCCAGTGGATGCGGTCGGTGCTGCGGGCGATGCCGATGGTGCCGACGACGACAGGTGCGGTTTTGTCCGCAGCGTCAGCGCCTGTCCGGCGGCGGCCCTGCGTGAAGTAGAGGTAGTACGCGTCCTTGAATCGAACGACGGACGGGTCCTTTGCAAAGGGACGGCCGACAACCGAATCGACCGCAAAGTACATGGCGGGCTTGCTCGCCACGATGGGAGTGCCCTTGTCGTCGTAATGCGCGGTGGCCGCGCGCGCCGCCATGGCCTGCGAGCCGCCTTGCGCAAGCAAAGCGGCAGCAGGAAAGAGCATCGCCACAAGCGTGGCTAGTGCGCGAATGACTCCGCGAAGGCGGGGGTGCGACATCGAAAGACCTCCACGGTATGTGACAGAACACGAACGCTTAGCGCACCGAGACGCTTCGCGGACGGCGTAGCAGCCAGGCCGTCCCGCTGCAGCCGACTTGTGCGCGGTGCTATTTGACGTTGCCGTTCAAGCCGCTGGGAAAGAAGCCGCCCTTGCCGGAACCCGCATACACCACAGAAAGCACCTGCGTTGCGGTGCGGCTGAAGGCGATGGTGTTCGCATCGCCCGGTGCGGTCGTCGACGCCGGATAGATGGCCGCCGTACCGTTGAGCGCGACGTTGACGACACCCAAACCGACTTCGTCCGGCGTACCCGTCGCGGTGCCGTCGAGCTTTGCGCGCGCGTTGGCGATCTTGGTTGCCGATGCGGCGATGCCGGCCGTGGGGTTGGCCGCATCCAGCCCGAAGAGCAGGGTGCGGACGATGCCCGCATGGTACGCCTCGGTGGAAAGAATGCCCGCGGTCTGGTTGGTGTTGTACGACAGCGTGAGCGAGGGCAGCGCGCCCTTGTAGGCGGTCACGCCCACGTCCTCAAAGATGAAGGCGCCGAGCAGGAAGTTCACGTCATTCGCAAACGGATCGAAGCCCGCACCCAGCCCCGCGTAGACGGCCAGCGTGTTGAAGCTGTTGAGCAGGTCGATGTTGGGCATGGCGACCGCGTCCACGCCGAGCACGTTGCGGAGAAAGTTGACGTGCCTGCGCTCGTCTTTTGCGATCTGCGTGGCGTACGCCTGGATGCGCGTATCCGCAAAGGCCACCTTGGGATTCTGCTTGACGGTCACGGTGCCCGCGGCTGTGCCGGTGTTTGAGTTGATCGGGTTCGTCGGGCCGGTCGCGACGTCGATGGTTACGCCCAGCGCGGCCAGCGTGTAGTACTGCGCCTCCAGGTACTCAAGGTTCAGCGCAAAGTTGAGGTAGTCGTTGTCGGTCAGCGTCGTCGTTTGCGCAACCGAGGCTGCGGGTGCGAGCGCCATGCCCGCAAACAGCGCGCCCGCGCCGGAGAGCAGGGTGCGGCGGCTGGCAATGAGCGAATCGACGGTGCGGGTTTCCTGTGTGGGCATGTTTCCTCACGAACTCCGTTGGAGTCTGGTGTTACGAGTTGCTGGTCTTGATGTTGCCGTTCAGGCCGTTGGGAAAGAACAGGCCCTTGGTCAGGCCGACCGTCGCCGCGCCATACACGATGTGCAACACCTGGTCGGTGCTGCGCGAGAAGCCGATGGAGTTCACCGTGTCCAACGCGGCGAGACCGTTCGCGGGAACGGTCGAGCTGCCGTCAGAACCGGCACCGATCTGCGTCTCGGCACCACCGCCGATCTGGGCACGCAAGGCCGAGATCTTGTTGGCGGCAGTCTGGTAGGTCGTGTTGCCCGTCGTCGTGGCGATGCTGTAGATACGGGTGCGGACGAGCGCGGCGTGGTATGCCTCAATCGCCAGAATGCCGGATGCGGCAATCAGGTTCCCCTTGGTCAGCGCAGGCAGCGCCCCACGGTAGGCGGTCACGCCCACATCCTCAAAAACAAAGGCTCCAAGCAGAAAGCTGTTGCCGTCGACGAACGGGTTGAACGGCGCGATGCTGATGTTGGCAGCCGTACCCAGGCCGGCAAAGCCCGCAGTAAAGTCGATCGCCGGCCGCGAGACGGCAGCGCCGCCAAGCGCGGTGCGCAGAAAGCGGACGTGGTTCAGTTCTTCCTGCGCGATCTCGTTGGCGTACTCGGTGTCCGCCACGGTGGCGAAGGTTACCTTTGCGCCGCCGGTGACGGTGCCTGCGCCGGTACCGGCGTCAGCGGCGGACAGGCCGGTGCCCGTTGCGGCACGCAGGTAGAACTCGGCTTCCAGGTACTCCAGGTTCAGGGCGAAGTTCAAAACATCCTGTTCCGGGATGCCTGCGGCAGCGGTGATGCCGAGGTCGGGTACGGGATGGTCGCAGCCGGTAGCGGCCAAGGCGGCGACTGCCGCGGTGCCGCCCAGAAAGCTGCGGCGCGAGAGCGGATTGGGTAAGAGCGAGCGAGTGTGCACGGGTGGGCTCTCCTATCGAGCAGGCGGTGCAGCGACACCTGCGCCTC
>CAXTJS010000115.1:7236-9061 GCA_964244605.1 uncultured Terriglobus sp.
GCTCGACCATGAAAAACCCCTGTTGCAGCCGCTGCTTGCCGGCCCCGCTGCAGGGTTTAGAAGACGAGCTTGAGCGAGAGCTGAATCTGCCTTGGCGTGTTGGCCGCAGCGCGCGTCGTGTACTGGATACCGGTCAGCGAGTCCGGCAAGACATCGCCCTGTACGTTGAACAGGTTGAAGACGTCGACGTTGGTGCGCAACGCAGTCTTCTCCGTCAGGCGGAAGACCTTGTAGAGCGAGCCGTCGAACGAGTAGACATTCGGGCCGGCAAGCGTCGTCTTGAAGAACGGATTGGCTACGTTGCCAGGACCGGGATTCACCGTCGTGTTTACCGTCGACCCATCATTCAGCTTGAACTGTTTGTTGTTCGTCAGATAGTTCACGCTGGCCGTGTTCATGTCGTAGTAGGTCTGGTAAGGCGTGTAATCGCTGGGCAGGCCGGTCACACCGTTGGTGCTGTTGTTGCGGCGGCCCGGCGCGATGAAGCCGTTGTACCAGAGGTAGCCCGGCGAGCAGATGCCGTTGGTGCAGTCCTGCACCTTCTGCGCGTGCTTGTAGAGCTTGAAGGGCGCGGTGATCGGTCCGTAGAGGCCTGAGTTTGGCTGAAAGAGCGTCGATTTGAACTCGTAGTAGCCCGCAAGCTGGTAACCGCCGAGCAGCGCATCCACGAAGCCGTTGCTGTTGCCGAAGAAGCGCTTGCCTTTGCCGAGCGGCAGGTCATAGATGAAGTTGCCGCGGATGCGGTGCTTGGGGATGTTTACGTCGCGGACGTAGTTGAGCCGGTGGTTCTCATCATCCTGGCTGGTGAAGTTGACGGAGCCCGGTGTGAACGACGCGAGCGGATACACGAAGCTGTCGCGGAAGCCGTTGTCACCGTTGCGGAAGGCCGCCGAGAAGACATAGAAGATCTGGTACGAGTAGCCGTTCGCATACAGCCGCTGGAAGTTCGCCTGGAAGCTGTAGTCGTGGTTGTAGCCGGTGCCGCGCAGCTGCTCCACCGTGCCGTAGGTGCGATTGTCATACACGTTACGCGCGACGCCGGAGTAGTAGCCGCTGGGCGTGGGATTGTTCGTCTGCTGGTAGTACGCGATGGCCGGCGGCGCGGTGTTGTACTCCCAGTACTGCGGCAGGTTGACGCCGTCATTCTGCAGGTAGCTGAGACGGAGCGCCGAGCGGCCCTTGAACTGCTGCTCGATGGTGAGGTTGGTCTGCCGTGCATACTCCGTGGGCAGGTTCTGCTCCAGCGTGGAGACGGTAAGCCCCGGCGTGATGGAAGAGGCATTGCCGGAGTTGACGGCGTTGCTGCTGTTCTGACCCGCGACGATGGTCTGCGGCGAGCGCAACAGGTAGTTGGGCAGGCCGTCCGGCGAGGTGGAGGCGCTGGTCAGGTCGGTGCTGAAGGTGGCCTGGTAGGGCGCCGTGCTGCGCGCGTTGCCGTAGAAGTTACGCACCGCCGTGGGATAGAAGTAGTGCCCGAAACCGCCACGGATTACCGTGGTGTGCCGGTCGCCGAAGACCTTCCAGGCAAAACCGATACGTGGTGCAACGTTGGCGAAGTTGCCGTTGATCACATCCAGCGGACGGCCCACGTCGCCGGCGTAGGCGAACTTGGCACCAAGCGCCTGCTCCTGCGCTACAACCGAGGGGATCGCCTGACCGGTAGAGATCAGCTTCTGCAGCGGCTCGCCGAGCAGAATCGTCTTCGTCGCAAAATCGAAGCCAGCGACGGAGTGATCCGCCTCATGCACAGCTGGGTGGATCTCGTAACGCACGCCAAGGTTCAGCGTAAGGTTCGGCGTGATGTGGAAGTCGTCCTGAAAGTAGG
>CAXTJS010000116.1:0-9037 GCA_964244605.1 uncultured Terriglobus sp.
TCATCTTGAGATCGCCTCGGCGATCCCCACCTACCCCCAGCGGCTCGAGCGCTACGCACGCACTCTCCCCGAACTCTTCGGCGTCTCCGAGGTCAGTGTCTCCACGCACGACGACACAATCGATCCGGGACGCTTCGAGCAAGAGTTCTCGTCTAGCCCCGTGAACGACGAGGCCTATGCCTGGGCCGTGCGGGTCAAGATCTCTAAGCCAAGTGGCACCAAATGCGAACGCTGCTGGCGCTACGTCCCCAATGTCGGCGACTCCGCCGTCTACCCAACCGTCTGCCTGCGCTGCGCCGACGCCCTCACCGCCATCGGCTTTCCTCCTTACGCGCAGCCTGAAGATAAGAGCGGAGAAGCGGCATGACCAATACCTCCCTTGCCGCAGCAAGTGGGAGCGCCGACCCCACCCGCACCCGCATCACTCTCCTCTCCATTTCACTCGCTGTCATCCTCCTGGACCGCGTCACCAAGCTCCTCGTCAGCCGCCACCTCGAGATGGGCGAGGCCCACACCGTCATCCCCGGCGTCTTCCGCATCACTCACGTCCTCAACACCGGCGCCGCCTTCTCCGCCTTCGCCGAGTCCGCCAACCCCGAGACCGTTCGCATCGCCCTCATCGCCTTCTCGATCGCCGCCGTCATAGTCGTCGGCATCATGCTCTGGCGCTCCGCCGCCGCCATTACCCTCTCCGGTGTCGCCCTCGCCCTCATCCTCGGCGGCGCCATCGGCAATCTCTACGACCGCATCCGCCTTCACCACGTCATCGATTTCCTTGAGGTCCACATCGCCCACTACCACTGGCCGGACTTCAACGTCGCCGACTCCGCCATCGTTGTCGGCGCCTGCCTCCTCCTCCTCGAAATCTTCCGCCCCCAACCCGACAATCACCCCAGTGAGGCCCATCTACCCAGTGCGTGATGCCATCGTCATTCGCGGAGCCCGCACCCACAACCTCAAGAACATCGACGTCGACATCGAGCACAACAAGCTCACCGTCGTCAGCGGTGTCTCGGGCTCGGGCAAATCCTCGCTCGCCTTTGACACCGTCTACGCCGAGGGCCAGCGCCGCTACGTCGAGTCGCTCTCCGCCTATGCCCGCCAGTTCCTCGAGCGCATCGAGAAGCCCGACGTCGACCACATGGAAGGCCTCGCGCCGGCCATCGCCATCCGCCAGAAAAACCAGACCCGCAACCCGCGCTCGACCGTCGCCACTGCCACCGAAATCTACGACTACATGCGCCTGCTCTACGCGCGCTGCGGCACCGTCACCTGCCTGCACTGCGGCGGCATTGTGCGGCGCGACACGGTCGACGAGATCGCCGAGACGTTGCTCAAGTTAGAGGAAGGCACGCGCGTCTACGCGCTGTTCCCGATCACGCCACGTGAGATCGTCTTCGAGCCCATGCAGGAGTTCCTGCCGCCCGCAGTCGACGGCACACCCGCTCCCGCCGCAGCAAAGCCGAAGAACCTCGCGAACAAGAAGGCAGCAAAGGCTGAGACGCAGCCGAAGGTGCTTGACGTCTCAGAGCCGCTGAAGGCTCGGCTTACCGAGCTGCGTCAGCGCGGCTACAACCGTCTCTTCCAGAACGGCAGCATCGTTGAGTTCTCCACGCCCGAGTCGCTGCTGGAGCTCGACTTTGCCCAGCCCATCTTTGTGCTGGCAGACCGGCTCAGCGTGAGTGCCGATGTGCGCTCGCGCATCGTGGACGCCATCGAGACGGGCTACCGCGAGGCCAACGAGATCCTCTTCCAGACCGCACCACGCGGCGAAGAAGAGCCGGTGCGCATGCGCTTCTCTTCCGCCTTCGAGTGCTCGGATTGCCACCGCGCATACCGCGAGCCGGAGCCGCGCCTCTTCTCTTTTAACAACCCGTTCGGCGCGTGCCCGCGCTGCCAGGGTTTCGGCAACACCATCGACTTCGACCCCAAGCTCATCATCCCGGACGAGTCGAAGTCGCTCGACGATGGCGCCATCGCCCCATGGTGCACGCCCAAATATCGCGCCAACCATGGTGAGATGAAGCGCTTCGCGCAGGCAAACGGCATCCCGCTCAAGACGCCGTGGTTTGATCTCACACCCGCGCAGCAGGCGCTCTTGTGGGACGGCAGGGGCACGTTCACCGGCATCCGCGGCTTCTTCGCGCTGATGGACACGAAGAAGTACAAGCTGCACGTGCGCGTCTTCCTTTCGAAGTACCGCGGCTACGCGCCCTGCCCGGACTGCCGCGGCCAGCGCCTGCGGGCCGAGGCGCGCGCCGTGCTGTTGCAGGAGAAGAACATCTGCGAAGCCAGTGGGCTTACGATCTCAGGCGCGCGCGAGTTCTTTGACGCCCTCGCGCTCACGCCGTCGCAGATGGAGATCGCGGGCAAGATCCTGGAAGAGGTGCGGCAGCGCATCGGCTTCCTGGAGCAGGTCGGGCTTGAGTACCTCACGCTGGACCGCCTGAGCTCAACCCTCAGCGGCGGCGAGTCGCAGCGCATCCAGCTTGCCAGCTCACTCGGTTCGCGGTTGGTCGGTGCGCTTTACGTGCTTGATGAGCCATCCATCGGCCTGCACTCGCGTGATACGGCCAAGCTGGTCAAGATCATGCATGACCTGCGCGACCTCGGGAACACGATCCTTGTCGTCGAGCATGATCCTGATGTCATCCTCGCGGCAGACCGGCTCATCGATCTCGGCCCCGGTGCGGGTGAGCTCGGCGGCGAGCTGCTCGCCAGTGGCACCGTTGCCGAGGTGAAAGACGACCCGAAGTCGATTACCGGCAAGTATCTTTCCGGCCGCGTGATGATCCCCGTCCCGGTGGAGCGGCGCGAGCCCGGCCGCGAGATGCTGAAGCTGCGCGGCGCGCGCATCCACAACCTGCGCGGGGTCGACCTCGATATCCCGCTTGGCATGCTGTGCTGCGTCACGGGCGTGAGCGGCTCGGGCAAGTCGACGATCGTACACCAGGTGCTCTACCGCGGGCTGCAGTTTGCGCTCGGCATGGAGGGCGCAACGAGCGATGCGGCCAAGCTCTACCGCGAGCTGCTGGGGACGCAGAACCTGCGCGAGGTCGTCATGGTCGACCAGTCGCCTATCGGCCGTACGCCCCGCTCGAATCCCGTGACATACCTGAAAGCCTTCGATGTCATCCGCGAGCTCTTCGCGGCGCAGCCCGATGCGAAGCGCAAGAACTACACGGCCGGATCCTTCAGCTTCAACGTGCCGGGTGGCCGGTGCGATGTGTGCGAGGGCGACGGTACCGTGACCGTCGAGATGCAGTTCCTCGCCGACGTGGAGCTGCCCTGCGAGGAGTGCAACGGCACCCGCTACAAAACCGCCATCCTCGATGTGAAGTACAAAAACCGCAACATCTTCGACGTGCTGAGCATGACGGTGAAAGACGCGCTGCATTACTTTGCGGGCCATCCCAAGATCGTGGATCGCCTGCAGGTGCTGGACGAGGTCGGCCTCGGCTACGTCCGGCTCGGTCAGTCGGCAACGACGCTGAGCGGCGGCGAGGCCCAGCGCGTTAAGCTAGCCGCGCACCTGGCCAACATCCGCAGCATCGGCAGCGGCAAGCCGGACGCGAAAAAGGTCGGCAGCCGCGTGCTCTACATCCTTGACGAGCCCACGACGGGTCTGCACTTTGATGATGTCGCCAAGCTGCTGCAGGCCTTTCGCAAGCTAATTGACGGCGGCGGCTCCCTCCTCGTCATCGAGCACAACATGGATGTCATCAAGTGCGCGGACTGGGTCATCGACATGGGCCCCGAAGGCGGCTCGGCTGGTGGCCGCGTGGTCGCTGTTGGCACCCCCGAGGAGATCGCCGCCGTGCCGGAGAGCTACACCGGGCAGTGGCTGCGTCCTGTCCTCGAAGCCCGCAGGACAGCGGCATGAAGAGCGGTCGCGCCGCCTGTTTCATTGCGGCCAGCCTGCTGGTGCTTAGCGGTGAAACGGCGTGCGGCCAATGGCATCTGCCTCCCGGCACAAGCTCCTCCGCCGATGCAGGCACGGCGCAAACTGCGGCCAATGCGGATGCGGTGGCAGTCGCCGCGGCGGAGAAGCGGATGCTTGGGCAGGACTGGAAGGGTGCGGTCGACGCTCTGAGGGCGATCACTGTCCGTTCGCCGAAGAACGCGCATGCTTTCTATGATCTCGGCTTTTCCCTTGAAGCGTTGCAGGACAAAGCGGGTGCAAAGCACGCATACGAGCAGGCGGATGCAGCCGATAGTTCTGCGGTAGAGCCGCGTGTCGCGCTTGGCTTGCTGCTGGCGCGTGACGGTGACTCGGAGCCATCGGCCAAGCTGCTGCGCGAGGCCGTGCAGCTGCCCGAAACCAAGGACAACGCGGCTGCACGGGCACAGGCGTTGCGCGCGCTCGCCCGGATCGATCTGTCCAGCGCTCCGGACCGCTCACGCGAAGAACTGCTCACAGCCATCAAGCTGAGCGACGAAGGTCCGGATGACATGCTGCTGAGCGGTGAGATCGCCGAGGCACTGCACGATGACGCTGCTGCGGAGCAGGCTTACGAGAAGGTGATGCGGATGGCACCGGAGGCGATCGAGGCCGAGGTGGAGTACCTGCGCGTGCTGGTGCGTGAAGGCAAGTCCAGCGAGGCGCAGACCGTGCTCGACTTTGGCTTGAAGCAGCACCCGAACGATCCGCAACTGCTCACGGAGCAGGCCGCGTTGCTGGTCGGCCAAAAGCAGTTTGCAGAGGCGTTGCCGGTACTGGAGAAGTTACATGCGGCCGATCCAAAAGCCGCTCCACTGACGCGTCTGCTAGCCCGAACATACGTGGCGACCGGTAGCTTTGCCAAGGCGGACCCGCTCTTTCTGCAGCTTGCCAAAACCGAGCCGCAAAACGGCGACCTGCAGGCGGAGTGGGGCGATAGCCTGATCCGGCAAAAGCGTAATGCCGAAGCGGAGACGCTGCTGGAAAAGGCATTGCCGCTGACCTTTGCCACGAAGCAGGCCAGGAGCGAAGCTGCGGCGGAGCTCGCCTTTGCCGCCTCCGCGAACCACCATCCGGACACAGTTGTGCGTGCGGTACTCATTCGTAATGAAAATTTGCCGATGGACGCGCCAAGCGCTTTTCTTTTGGCAACAGCGCATGATAGCTTGCGTCATACCAGCCAAGCTGCTGGATATTATCGCCAGTTCCTGGAATTGGCGAACAAGAAGTACCCCGACGAGGAGTGGCAGGCGACGCAACGCCTGCAGACTTTAAGTCGCGCAAAGTAGGCCCCCTGCGGGGAGGTGTGCGATGCACGTTGCAGTTTGTTTGAGGGCAGTGAAGATGGGCGCTCGTAAGGGCCTTCGTGTCGCGGTGTGTTGCGGCGTTGTGTTTGGGTCGGTTCGCGCCTATGCCGCGTCGGGTGCCGAAGTGCTGGACGCACAGGCGCTCACCAGCCTGGAACAGCGCGCCTCTTCCGCAAACATTCGCGAGCAGGCCCTGCTCTATGCCGAGCTCGCGGACAAGATGACGCTGCTCGCGGGTAAGCAAATCGCGGACGGCCAGGTCGAAGAGGCCGAGCAAACGCTGGTGAAGATAGAGGCCTGCACGGCAAAAATGGAAAGCGGTCTGCAGCAGAGCAAAAGTCTGAAGAAGACGGAGCTCCTGTTGCACATGACGAACCGCCGCCTGAGTGATATGGTTCGCGCGGCATCGATGGACGTGAAGCCGCATGTGCAGGATGCGCTGAAGCGGTTGAACACCGCCCAGAGCTCATTGCTGGCTCTCATCTTCGCGAAGTAGCTCGGCCCCGTGCCTATTCACAGCATGATCGAACTCTTGAGCAGAGCGAAGCGGGAGGTGCGATGGGCGCTTCCCGTGCTGCTTGTCTGTTCTGCGCTCGTCGCACATGCGCAACGTGGTTCGGCAAGCCTTTCCGAGGCTGAAGTGGAAGCGGTCCGCGAAGCTGCACCGATGCCTGCGGAGCGCGTTGTTGTCTTCCAAAAGATCATCGACACGCGCATTGAGCGCATCCAGCGGGTGCTGGTAGACGTGCGCGCGCAAGGCCGCGCGGAAGACGTCCATCAGAACATGGATGAGATCTCCGGCATCGTGAACGAGCTCGAGGACAACATCGACGAGTACAGCAGCGCGCACAAAGACCTGCGCAAGCCGCTGCCCAAGCTGGTTGCCGCAGCAGAGCGGTGGGAGAGCGTGCTGAAGCAGCCGCCGGAGAACGACCGCTACAAGCTCACGCGCCGACTGGCACTTGAGGCTGTCGCCGACTTGAAGGAAGAGGCCACCAAGCTCATCCCGGAGCAGCAGAAGTACTTCAAGGAGCACCCGCCCTCGAAGGAGCCGCCGCCGCAGCAGTACGAGGTACCTCACTAGCGTCGGGTCTCCGTTCGTTATGGAGTGAACGGCTAAACTTGAAGAGGTGGTCGCATCTCCTGAGTTACAGCTTGTGTTCGCGCGCGCCTACCGCGACTTGCGGCCGCGCGCGCCGATGCCGCCGTTCGACATCCGCTTCCGTCGCTTCGTTTCGCTGAATACGACGATTCGGCTACGTGAGGGTCAATTGCTGGTGCGCCTCTCAGACCTGCTACAGGCTGCTCCTGAAAGTGTCTTGCAGGCCATCGCGCACATTCTGCTTGCCAAGCTCTACCGCAAACCGGTAGAGCGCGGCCATGCCGACCGGTACCGGCGCTACACCTCCAGCGAAGCCGTAAGCCGCCAGGCGGAACAGATGCGCCAGACGCGTGGCCGCAAGCAGATCACCACCGCTGAGGGCATCTTTTACAACCTGGACGAGGTCTTCGAGACGGTGAACCACCGCTTCTTCCACGGCCTGCTAGGGAGACCCATCCTCACCTGGAGCGGTCACCACGCTCGTCGCCTGCTCGGTCATTACGACGCAGCGCACAATACCATCGTGGTGAGCCGCGTCTTCGACAAGCGAGAGGTGCCCCGCTACGCCATCGAATACCTGATGTACCACGAGATGCTGCACCTGAAGCACCCTGTGAAGGTGAAGGGAGGCCGGCGCTGCGTGCACTCGCGCGAGTTTCAGGCGGAGGAGCGGCTCTTCCCGGAACTGACCGAAGCCAAGGCGTTTCTCAAGCTGCTTTAGTGTGAAGCCGCAGCCGCTTCGCTTTCGGTGTAAACGGCTTCCCTACGCGACTTCGCATACGCGATCAGCACGGCACCTGCGGCGATGGTGAGCAACGCCGCCACCTGCGCATTTGACATGCCGAAGTACAGGCGCTCATTCCGGCGGATGAACTCGACCAGGAAGCGCCCGATACCGCTGAGCAGCAGGTACTCGCCGGTGAGCTGGCCGAGTGAGAGGTGCTTGCGGCCGCGCACCCACAGGTACCAGCCTAGCGCCAAGCCGAAGAGCAGCTCGTAGACCGGCGTCGGTTCTACCAGGAGGCCGGGCGGGTTCGGCTGTGGCGGGTCAAGCGCGTCGTTGCGGATGTGCACGCCCCACCAGTGCGTGGTGTTGATGCCGTAGTCTCCGTCGCCGGAGGTGAGGCACCCAATCCGGCCCACGCCATAGCCGACCGCTGTTGCGGGCGCGGCAAGGTCGAGCATGCGCAACGCGCCGGTCTTCAGCGACTTGCCCTGCCAGAGCAGCGCGGTGATACCGAACAACAGCCCGCCGAACCAGGCAAAGCCCGCTTGAAACCAGTGCAGAAAGTTGAGCAGGATATCGACCGGATGCGAGAGCCCGGGCGAAACAATGCCGCGCATTGCGACACCCAGTTGGAAGGGGTTCTGCAACTCGTGCCAGACCTTTGCTCCAATGACACCTGCGATCATGACAGTCGCGACCACGACGATGGCATCCGCCGTGATCTGCGCGCGAACAAAGGCGCGGTGCAGCACGTAGGTCGCAGCGACAGCCGCGAGCCACATCAGAATGCCAAAGGTGCCGAGAGTCAGTGAGCCGAGATGCAGGTAGGGGTACATATTGCTCTTTCGTGGTGCGTAAACCAGCGCTTGGCGTTCCGCGTGGCGCTCTGTGGAGTATACGGGGACGCCCCACTGCTCTCGCTTGGCGATGTGGTGAAGGACGGTTAGGCTAGGGTGCATGTCTGATAGCAGCAGCGCGCCCGTGTTTGTCCCCGCCTCGCAATGTGAAGTGCTGTTTTCTGAAGAACAGATCCGGGAGCGCGTTCGCACCATCGGCGCGCAGATCTCGAAGGACTACCAGGGCGAGAGCATCGTGCTCGTAGGTGTTCTGAAGGGTGCGGCAATCTTCCTGGCGGACCTGGCCCGTGCGATTCAAGTCGACAATACCTTCGACTTCGTCGCTGTCTCAAGCTACGGCAAAGGCAAGACGAGCAGCGGCGCCGTAAAGCTGATCAAGGACCTCGATGTGCCGATTGAGGGCAAGCACGTGATCGTCGTCGAGGACATCCTGGACACGGGCCTCACGCTTAGCTATCTGCGAAAGCTCATGCTGCAGCACAAACCGGCCAGCCTGAAGATCGCGACATGTCTCGATAAGCCGGAGCGCCGCCTGGTGCCCATCGAGGCCGACTATGTCTGCTTCTCCATCCCAAACCGCTTCGTCATCGGGTATGGCATGGACTTTGCGGAAAAGTACCGCAACGTGGTGGACATCCGGCTCTTTCCGGAGGAGCTCGCCGGACACTAGCTCTTACTTCGCGAGAAGCATGCATCTCATGCCGTAGGTGAGAACGACTTCGCCTCTTCTTCGCTAGAATAGAGGTGCTATGACGTCTTTAACGGTGCAGCAGAAGCTCGAGATTTTGGCCGACGCGGCCAAGTACGACGCCTCGTGCGCTAGTTCCGGCGCGAAGCGTAGCGGCAACGGTAAAGGCATCGGTCACTCCGACGGCAACGGCATCTGCCACAGCTACACGCCAGACGGCCGTTGCATCTCCTTGCTGAAGCTGCTGCTCACCAACTTCTGCACCTACGATTGCGTCTTCTGCGTCAACCGCGTCTCCAGCGACATTCGCCGTGCACGCTTTACGCCGGAAGAGATCGTCACGCTCACGCTGGACTTCTACAAGCGCAACTACATCGAGGGGCTGTTTCTCTCATCCGGCATCATTCAATCGCCCG
>CAXTJS010000117.1:0-2783 GCA_964244605.1 uncultured Terriglobus sp.
GCGTAAGCGGTCTTCCGATGACGTGGCGGCCGAGATGAAGTGGGCGAAGGAGAACTTCCCGGATGTGAAGGAGTTCTTCTTCGACGACGACACCTTCAATATCCAGAAAGCACGCACGGTCGAACTTTGCGCCAAGTTGAAGCCGCTGGGCATCACGTGGTCGTGCACGTCACGCGTCACCACGGACCGCGAGACGCTGAAGGCCATGAAAGAAGCGGGTTGCCGTCTGCTCATCGTGGGTTTCGAGTCCGGCGATCCGCAAATCCTGAAGAACATCAAGAAGGGTGCCACGGTTGAGCGTGCGCGCGACTTCGTGAAGGACTGCCACGACCTCGGCCTCGTGATCCACGCGGACTTCATCCTCGGTCTGCCTGGCGAAACAAGAGAGTCGATCCGCAACACGATCAACTTCGCCAAGACGCTGGACTGCGAGACCATTCAGGTCTCTGTCGCGCATGCTTACCCGGGTACCGAGTTCTACGACTACGCCGAGAAGAACGGCTTCATCACAAACGAGATCATGAACGACACCGGCGGCCACCAAATGGCGCACATTGAGTACCCCGGCCTGCCGACCGAGTACGTGATGGAGATGGTGCACCGCTTCTACGACGAGTACTACTTTCGGCCCAAGGCGGCGTTCCGCGTGGTGTGGAAGGCAGTGGTGAATCGCGACGTTCCCCGTCTTTATGTCGAGGCCAAGTCGTTCATGAAGCTGCGGTCGCAACGCAACAAGGCTGCCCGCGCCAAGCGCGAAGAGAACGCGCTCAAGCAGCAGGAATCGGTCAGCATGAATGCCTGAGTTGTCTCAGAAGAAAGGTAAAGCCGGCACAGAGGTGCCGGCTTCACCTTTGCAAACGACGCAAAAGAAGTCGCACCGCCTCGCACTCTCGCAATACCTTGTTCTCGCGACCGTCATGCTTGGTGCCTCCATTGGCGATGCCCTGCTCAGCCGCGGTATGCACGATGTGGGCCCGCTCTCGTGGCGGCACTTCGGCACGCTGCTGCACTGCCTGCTGAACCCGTGGGTGATGGGTGGCATCGCGGTGCTCATCAGCTTCATGGGTTCGTACATGACGGCCCTCAGCTGGGCCGACCTTACCTTTGTGCAGCCGGCCACAGCGTTCGGAAACGTGGTGACCGCGCTCATCGGCCGCATCTGGCTGCATGAGAGCATCTCGCCCATGCGCAGGCTGGGCATCCTGTTCATTGTGGCCGGCGTTGGCTTCATCGCAAACGGCCCATCGCGCACGGAGCATCTTGCCGTCGCCGAGCTGGAGGGCAAGCAGCCATGACGCTCGTGCAACCTGCGACGCTCGGCATGATCGCCGTCATGGTGCTGGGCGCGACCATCGGCGAGACGCTGATCTCAAAAGCCATGACCCGCGTCGGCGACCTTGATGCAATTCGTGCACGGGCCGGACTGCTTGGAGCAGTAAAGGCGGTGGTCTCATCGCCATGGTTGCTGGGCGGCATCGTTTGCATGGCCGTCAGCTTCTTCGCACTGCTGCTGGCGCTCTCCGGCGCGGACCTGAGCCTCGTCGCGCCCGCCACTAATTCCCTCACGTTTGTCACTACTGCGATTGCGGCGAAGTTCTTCCTGAAAGAGAACGTAGACCGGCGGCGCTGGCTGGCCGCACTGTTCGTGTGCGCCGGTGTCGCTCTACTTGCGCGCTAGAAAACGCATGAGGCCGGCGGGCGGCAGATTCGGCTGCAGGAACGTTTGCGATTGCCCTGATGCCGCAGCGACCGCCTCTGCTGCAAGATAGCCGCTGCGCACCGCACCCTCCATGGTGGAAGGCCATCCCGTGCGCGTCCAGTCGCCCGCCAGAAACAGGCCGGGCACCGCTGTCTGCTGTAACGGCCGCATCGCATCCAGACCGGGACCGACGGAGAAGGTCGCCTTCGCCTCCTTGAGCACGCCGCTCTTGCGGAGCATCGCACGCTTCGCCTCGGGGAAGAAGCTTTGCAGCTCTTCGAGTGCCCTGGACAGGATCTCTTCGCGCGTTTGACGCAGCTGTTTGTGCGAAGCCGAGATCGTCAGTTCCACATACGAGCCGCGCTCCGGCGACCAGCCTCGGATGCGCGACTTGTGGAAGATCCACTCGATGGTGGTGTCCAGCAGCACGGCATGGTCCAGTTCCGTGATCTCGCGGTCGTACCAGAGGTGCACGGTCGTGATGGGCGAGTGCTGAAAGATGCCTGTTCCGTGCGGAAGAGCCTCCGCCAAAACAGTCTTCGGCAACAGCTCTGCCACATGCTCGAACGAAACGGCGAGCACAAGAGAACGAGCCACCACGCAGGTGCCATCCTGCAGCGTGACGGCCCAGCCATCGGCCTCGCGCGCGAGCGCCTGCACACTGCTCTTTGCGTGCAGCACACCAGCGTGTGCGGCAACATCGTCGGAGACCCGCGCGTAGAACTCTGACAGCGGCAGCGCCGGGATGCCGAGGCGGCCACCCTCCGCCGACTTCAGAAAGGTCTCGTGGAAGACCTGCCCGGCATACTTCAACGAACACCGCTCGAAGCTGTCGTTCAGGGCGCCCACGATGACGGGCTGCCAAAAATGCCGGATGGCGCAGTCCGTCTGCCCTGTGCGCGCGAGCCACTGCGCGACGCTTTCTTCGTCACCCGCAGGGTAGCCGCGCAGAAACTGCAGCAGACCTCGCGCGATGCCGGCCTTGTCCGCGAAGCCGAGCATGGGCGCGCGCAGGAACGAGGGCGACGAATGCCCCGGCGAAGGCAGCGCGGTTGGCGTCAGCGTCGAGCGGCGGCCGCCCGGT
>CAXTJS010000117.1:2793-8945 GCA_964244605.1 uncultured Terriglobus sp.
CTTCAACACCGACCGTCGCCCACCGGGTTCCAGAAAGGTGTAGGTGTCGTACCAGCGGATGCGGTCCGCGATGCCCGCCATTGCACAGAGATGCCGCAGGTTCGTGCAACAGCCCACCATCACGTGCTGCGAATCCACGACCTCATCCAACGCAGGATGCAGGTACGAGTAGGCACGGCCACCAACAAACGGTTTGCGGTCAATCAGCGCAACAGAAGCACCAGAGCGGGAGAGTGCCGAGGCTGCGGCCAGCCCTGCCAGCCCCGCACCGATGATGGCGACGTCATACCGCGACGTCGTCACGCGGGCACCAGTCGGCTTAACATTCCGCGCAGCAGCAGCAACACCTTCTTCGGTGTCGACACGCTTATCCTTCGCGCAAACACCTGGTAGTTGGAGCGTTCGATCTCTCTCAGCAGCGCGTGATAGATCGAAATCAGCACGCGCATGGCGGCCCGGCTGTCCGCATCGAGCAGCGGAACCAAGCCATACTGCGCGGCGTAGAGGTGCTCCGCACGACCGGCAAGATCGTGCAGAGCTGCATGCAGAGACGAATGGGCAGAGCCCGGGTGCATGGCTTCGATCACCTGCTCCGGTGAGGATTCGTGCGCGGTGAGAACCTCTACTGGCAGATACACCCGTCCTCGTTGCGCATCTTCCTTTACGTCGCGCAGAATATTCGTGAACTGGAACGCTTTGCCGAGCTCTATGGCGTACTGCTCGGCGTGGGAATCGGTATAGCCGAAGATGCGAATGGTCACGAGGCCAACAACAGACGCGACCAAATAGCAGTAGCGTTCGAGCGCCTCAAGCGTTTCATAAACATCAAAGCTGCGACCGGCTATCTCTTGCTGCGTCACGCCAGGAGGCGGATCAGGCAGCAAGTCCATGGCAGTGCCCTGCACCAGCTCGTCGAGCAAATGGTCGGAGATGCCGAAGCGCTGCTGCACATCGCGAACAGCAAGAAACACGGATTCATCCAGCGCTTCGAGTGCGCTGTTGCTGCGGAAGGCCGACCACCATCGCTCCATCAGCACCCGGCGCTCTGCAAGAGATAGCGACTCGTCGTCGGAGATATCATCAGCCCGCCGCATAAAGGCATACATGGCACACATGGCGTCGCTCTTGCGCTGCGGGAGGGCCATGAAGCCGTAGTAAAAGTTCTTCGCCTCACGCTTCGCGATGGCGCGGCAATCCGCGTAGGCCGCAGCGAGCGCAACGGTCTGTGCGGTCGAACTCAGCGAAGCCCCCGTGAACCACGATGGATGCCGAGCTTGCCCAGCGCCGCGCCGGCGAGCAGCCTGGCTTTCTCTGTCCTGGTCACCTCGGGCCGTTGCCCCAGCGTATTGAAGCCGATGCGCTCGATGCCGCGCAGGATAGCGAGGCCGCCCTCGGTGAAGAGGCGCAGCGTCGCCGCAAGCTCGCGGTCGACTTCATCAATCAGCGGCGCGCCTTCCAGCAGCATCGCGCGGGTCTCTTCGACCAGCTCACTAAGCAATGAGCGGTACGCCGGCGTCGCGACACCGGCACGCAGCATTGCTTCGTCGACGCCATGCGCCACCATGCGATCCTGCGGCAGATACACGCGATTGCGCTCGCAAAGATCTTCGCTGACGTCCTGCCAGAAGTTTGCGAGTTGCAGCGCAGTGCAGGTGCGGTCAGAAAGCGCATGCAGCGCAGGATCGCGGTAACCGCAGAGCAGCAGGACAAGACGCCCCACCGGATTTGCAGAATCTTCGGAGTACGCCATCAGCTCGCCGAGGTTTGCGAAGCGTGTCTTCACCTGATCCTGCTGGAACGCGCGGACGAGATCGAGAAACGGCTCGCGCGGAAGATCACACGCCACGATACTCTCGCGCAAGGCGATGAAAACGGGGTGTCGCATGTACAAGTGTTGGTCAAAGCACTCGTTCAGCATCGCTGACCAGGTCTGCAGTAACCGTGTCGCGACTGCAGTGTCCGCTACCTCGTCACCCAGGTCATCGGCAACGCGGCAGTAGGCGTACACCGCATGGAAGTGCGGTCGCAGCCGCTTGGGCAGCAGCACCGTCGCAACATGGAAGTTCTCGTAGTGCGACTCCGCTAGCGCCTTGCACCAGGCTTTCGCCTCTGCAAGCGACGGAGGCATCACTGGCTCAAGCAGCGCGACGGGCGCACCTTCCAGACGGTTCGGCGAAGTCGCGACTGTCATTGGACACCTACGGGCAGGATGGCCGTCTTGATGTCGAGCCGCCCCTCAGCCGAGCGCACCATCATGCGCCGGAACACGTCCGGCACGTCGGCAAGCGCGGCGCGCGCGGTGATGAAGTCGGCTGCTTGCACGGCACCACTGGCGATCAAATCAAATGCGCGCCTGCATGTGGCGGGTGTGTGATGGAAGCTGGCCTTCAGCGTGATGTCTCCATAGTGCAGACGGTTCGTGTCGAAGGCGACCTTTGTGCCGGACGGTGGACCGCCGAAGAGGTTCACGGTACCGCCTTTGCGCACCATCGCCACCGCCTGCTCCCACGTCTCGGGCGTGGCCACACATTCGGCAACGATGTCTGCGCCCACACCATCTTCGGTCAGCGCGCGGACTGCTTCTACCGGATCAATGCCATCCGCAAGCTGCACGACCTCATGTGCCCCAAACCGGCGTGCACTCGCAACCTGGTCGGGGCGCTTCACAACGGCGATTACGTGGCAGCCGGCAAGCTGTGCCACGCGCAAAAACATGAGCCCGATGGGCCCCGCGCCGATCACAACGAGCGTGTCCCCAGCTCTCGCACCACTTTCTTCAAAGCCGCGCACCACGCATGCAAGCGGCTCGGTAAGCGCTGCGTGCTCAAAGGGCAAGCCATCCGGCAGCGGCAGCATATTTTTCTGCACGATGCGCGCAGGGATGCGCATGTACTCCGCATAGGCGCCGTTATTAAAAAGCAGATCGCTGCAAAGATTCTCCTGCCCGCGCTTGCAGAAGTAACAATTGCCGCACGGAGCGGAGTTCAAGGCGACAACGCGAGCGCCGACCGAAAAGCTCTGCACGTCTTCACCCACAGACGCGACTGTTCCGGCGACCTCATGGCCGAAGTACGCGGGCAGCTGCAGCATCTGCGCGTGGTAGCCCCGGCGATAGACCTTCAGGTCTGTACCGCAGGTGGTGGCGGCGCCAACCTTCAGCACCACTTCGCCCTGGCCCGGCTTGGGCACCGGAACCTGCTCCAGCCGGAGGTCCTCCCTGCCATAGAGCACAACGGCCTGCATCTGGTCTGCCACTCCCTCTATTTTCGCATCCAGGTCAGACGAAACGACGAGGGGGCTTCGCGCATCACATACACTGACCCCGAAGTCTCCACAGAATAGGCGCATACGCACGCGATGAAGTTTGCCTCACCCACAGAGTTCGCCAAGGAACAGATTGCAGGGCTGCAGGAGTATTCCCTGCTCTCATTTCGCGCGCTGGCAAGCCTCTTTACGCCGCCGATTTATTGGGGCGACATCTTTCTGCAGATGGACTCCATCGGCTTCGGATCTCTGCCGATCGTTATCCTGACCGGCTTCTTCACGGGCTGCGTTCTAGCCCTGCAATCCGCTACGTCGTTGCAACAGTTCGGCGCCGTAAGCATGACGGGGCGGCTGGTGTCGCTCTCCATGATGAAAGAGCTCGGCCCCGTACTGACAGGGCTGATGGTTTCCGGGCGTAATGCATCGGGCATGGCGTCTGAGCTTGGCTCTATGAAGGTGACGGAGCAGGTCGACGCAATGCGCGCACTTGGTGTCGATCCCGTACGCAAACTGGTGCTGCCGCGCATCGCGGCGACCGTATTCATGCTGTTCTTCCTGACGATTCTGTCAGACGCTGTCGGCGTCGCGGGCGGCGCGCTTGTCAGCGTCTTTCTGCTCGGTCTTAACTTCTCAAGCTACTTTCACTCCACTTACTTTGCGCTCGTCTATGCGGATGTGGTGCAGGGCCTTACCAAGCCCATCTTCTTCGGCTTCATCATTGCCAGCGTCGGCTGCTTCTTCGGTATGAACACCAAGGGTGGCACGCAGGGCGTTGGCCGCGCCACGACGCAGGCCGTCGTCGTCTCGTCTGTGCTGATCATCGTGGTTGACTTTCTGATCAGCCGCACGATGATCGGCCTCTTCGGAAGATAGACGATGCCTGACCCGAAGCAGAAGAAGGATGAGAAGCCGCAGGGCGTCGATCCAAATCAGCCTGTAG
This sequence comes from uncultured Terriglobus sp., assembly GCA_964244605.1. GTDB lineage: Bacteria > Acidobacteriota > Terriglobia > Terriglobales > Acidobacteriaceae > Terriglobus. The sequence goes on from CAXTJS010000117.1 coordinate 6,998, forward strand.
TCGCCTTCAAGGACGTCACCATGTCCTTCGATGGCAACGTCATTCTCGATAACATCTCGTTCACGGTCGCGCCCGGCCAGACCACCGTTCTGCTTGGCCCTGCTGGCAGCGGCAAGAGCGTGCTGATGAAGCTGGCCAACGGGCTCGTCAAGCCGGTCAGCGGCAGCATCTGCGTCTTCGGCGAAGAGATCACCACGATGCCGGAAAAGGATCTCTTCAAGATGCGCCGGCGCGTCGGTATGGTCTTTCAGGAGTCGGCGCTCTTCGATTCCATGAACGTGGAAGACAACGTCGCCTACCGACTCAATGAGGAAGGCGCAGACCCTTCCGAGTCGCACAAGCGCGTGGAAGAGGCGCTGAAGTTTGTCGAGCTCGGCAAAGCCATCGACAAGTTCCCTTCAGAGCTCTCGGGTGGCATGCGGCGGCGCGTTTCGATCGCGCGCGCGATCATTACGCAGCCCGACCTCATCCTCTACGACTCGCCTACGGGCGGCCTTGACCCGATCACGTCCACGACCATCGTGCAACTCGTCGTGAAGCAGCGTGACATGGCGCACACCACATCACTGATGATCACCCATCGCCTGCAGGACGCCTTCGTGCTCGCAACGCATCGCTTCAACGGCGAGAAGAACGAGATGGAGTTGATCCCGGACGGCGGCGTGGATGAGAACACGCGCTTCCTCATCCTGCATGACGGGCACATCGTCTTCGATGGAACGACGCTGGAGTTGACTGGCTCGCAGGATCCCTGGATCAGGGGCTACCTTGCATAGCGCCGTGTCCTAACGGTTCGCTGTGCTCAGCGTGCGGTGAAAAAAGTTCAGCATCTCGCGGTAAAGGTGCAGAGCAAGTTCCGGGTCGTAGCGCGGCCCCTCATCACGCATAAAGGCGTGTGCTCCATTGACCTCATGCCAGCTGTACTTCAGGTTGAGTTCGTCGAACCGGGCTAGCACCTTGCGCCGCGCCTCCAGTGGGATATGCGGGTCTTGCCTGCCCCAGATCATCAGCAACTCGCCTTGTATCTCTGCCGCGCGCGCAAGGCTGTCGTCATGCTTGCCCTTGCCGAGTGAGCCTTGCGCGATGTCGGTGCCGTAGAAGCAGACGGTGCCAAGCACCTCTGGCTCCATCGCCGCGCGAAAGCTCAGGTGGCCGCCAAGGCAGATACCCAATGCGCCGATGTTGCCCGTGCAGTCCTCTCGCGTCTTCAGATGGTCGATTATGGCGCGTGTGTCCGCGTCGTAGCTCGCCAGTTCTTTCTCGTACTTCCAGCGGTTCCCGCGATCGCTGCCGGCCTGGTCATAGGCAAGCACGGTGCCCGCCGGTTCAAACTCGTGATAAACCTCAGGCACCGCGACGACGTAGCCGTGCCCGGCCAGCATTGCCGCGGTACGCCGGATGGGCGCGGTGATCTGAAAGATCTCCGAGTAAAAGATCACAGCAGGGTACCTGCCCGCTGCGACCGGGCGCACCACGTGCACACGCATGGGGCCATACGGCGTGGCCAACTCGACGTGCTGCGGCTCTGTGACGATCATTGCTCTACCTCCAACTCACGGCAAGATGCCAGCGGAGTTCACGCTCCGCCGTCTTTCTCAGAACGACCTCGTACTCCTGAAGCTCTTCGCGGATGAACTCGGTCTCGCTGCCCAGTTCAGCAGGCTCGCGCGCAATCTGCGCGAGCAGTGCCTGCACCGTGGCAAGGCCGTCTTTTGCGGCATACCATTGCGGCGGCAGCAGCTTGTCAATCAAGTCAGGATCGCCCGCGCCCTCCTCAATGAGCAATGCCATCGAGTTCTGATCGGCGGAAAAGTACTCGATCAAAGGCCGCGTGCCGATGTTGATGGCGACTCGTTCCAGCGCGTCTTCATTGCGGGCGAGCGCGCGGCCGTTCACAAAGATGTCGTAGCCTGGGTCTTCGCCCTCGACCACGATGTACATCGAAGCT
>CAXTJS010000118.1:0-8934 GCA_964244605.1 uncultured Terriglobus sp.
GGTGTCGATGTCGATGTCGATGTCGACCAGATCGTCGCGTGCGCCTTCGCTGTACCACCAGCACACTGACGTGATGGGTCTCTTGCCTGCGTTGACGGCGATCGCGCGTTAGCCGTGCCGACACTCGATGAGGTCGTGACCGCCCGCCTCCCCTGGACGTCGCCGGTGGGGCGGGTGGCCCGGGAACTTTGCGGTAGTCCTACCCACCTTAGCCGCAAGAGCGCGGCTTCCGGTCGAAGTGACAATGCGGAGGGTGAGGCAAAGAACGGCCTCATTGACTTCCGTATCTAAAGCACAAGCAGCAGCACCTTACCGTTCGCACCCTTCTCTGCCGCGGCCTGTGCCGCACCCGCCTCTTCCAACGGCATGCGGCGTGCGATAGGCAGGGCAAACTTGCCGTCGCGCAGGTCTTCGGCAAAGCTCTTCAGGCGGATCGGGTCGGGATGAGCCTGAACGTGTGCGAAGCGGATGGACGGGTGCAGCGCCAGACCCTCAGGCGGCTGCAAAGCCGTGCCGAAGATGCCGCCATCGCGCACCTTGTTGAGCAGGGTCGCTGCTGTCTGTCCGCCAACGGTGTCGGCGACGGCGTCCATCTGTCCCAAGTCGCGCATGGCCGTCTCGTCGTCAAGCGCGACGACTCCATCGCAGCCGAGGGCCGCTGCTGCCTCCAACTGGCTTTTGCGAACGCCCGCGATCACCTTGGCGCCCAGCGTCTTTGCCGAGTGCACGGCGCAGCGGCCCACGCTGCCCAGCGCGCCCGCCACCAGCACCGTTTGTCCCGGCTGCAGGGCGCACTGTTCGCGGATGAGCAGATCGCCCGTGGCTGCGACCAGCGGCATCGCCGCGGCGTCGATCAGGTCAAGGCCGTCGGGCACGTGCGTAATGTTTTCTGCCGGAACGGTGACAAGCTCCGCATACGTTCCCTGGGCAAGGGCCATCACGCGGTCGCCCACGGCAACACCCGCCACGCGGCTGCCTACCGCGCGGACGATGCCGCTGCTGTCCCATCCAAGAACGGCGGGAAAGGTCACCGGGAAGATGGAAGCCGCCGCGCCTGAACGCATCTTCCAGTCGATCGGGTTCACGCTGGTCGCGGCCTGGGCCACCAGCACCGCATCTTCGGCAAGTGTGGGCTCGGGTGCATCGGTCACATAGTGCAGCTTCTCCGGGCCGCCGTATTCGTTGAGCAGAACTGCTTTCATGCGCGTTCACCTCGTTCCGAGCGTTTGGATGCTCTGGTGGCGCTGCATGGCTCGAAGATCGCGGCGTGAAAGGTTCAGACGTAGTCGTGCCAGCCCTCGCCCTCGGCGGTGCGCTGTATGAGTTCAAAGCGCGAGCGCAAGGTGCGCCGGATAAACGGCTGCATGATGAAGCGTGCTACCCAGTAGCCGAGTACGCCGAAGGGCAGCGTGTACCGGATCTCATCTTCCAGCAGCGTGCCGCCGTCGGGCTCCCCGGACATGTGGTGATCGTGCTGAAAGGTCTGAAAGCGGCCTGCTTCCTGGGTGTCCTGGAAGAAGGCCCGCTCGGTGCCGTCCTCATCCTGATGCGGCGCGGCGTAGCCCGTGATCAGCGTCAAGTGACGCTGCGGCAGCAGAAAGAGCCAGCCGGTCCAAAGCACACGGCTGCCCATCACCACGTGACCGGTCGTGACACCTTCCACCGGTTTGAAGCCGAGTGTCTTCTTCACCAGCGGTACGGACGTCGACAGCAGGAAGAGACGCTCGAGCGGAGCGGCAATCCTTTGCGTGTCACGGATGACGATGGTTCTATCGTGTACTGGCGGCATGCTCTTCCTCTTCTCTGTCTGACGCTCGGCGAAGTACCGGTGTTCTATCGCATACGCGCGAGATGAGGCGTCTTGCTCTGCAGTGAAAGCGTCTTTTCAAGGCGGACCTGATTTGCTACGGTCTGAAAACGACGCATGCCGGCACAACCCGCTCATCGCGCCGCAAGGAGAAACGTTTGACGCACGACTTTGCCAATACCTTCTTACAGGGTCTCTCGCCGGCTGCGCTTCTGCTGCTGCGACCGCATCTGGAATGCGTGGAACTGCCGGCACGCATGCTCCTGTTTGACGAGAACGCCGAGCCTGCGTACGTCCACTTCATGGAGGACGGGATTGCCTCGGTCGTCTCCAGCATGCTGTCCGGGCAGACAGTTGAGGTGCTGCTCACGGGCAGAGAGTGCTTCCCGGAGAAGCTGCACCTGCTTGGCCCCGGCCGCGGCTCGTCACGCTGCTTTGTGCAGATGAGCGGCGATGCCATGCGCATGAACTTTCATCGCTTTCAACAGATCTTCCTGCAGAACGAGGAGATTCGTTCCAGCGTGTTGCATTGCGTGCAGTATGAGGCGCTGGCGCTGCAGCAGGTGAGCGCCTGCAACCGCCTGCACCAGATTGATGCGCGGCTGGCGCGCTGGCTCTTGATGGTGCTCGACCGCATCGACGGCTGCGTCATCCGCACAACGCAGGAGTTTCTGGGCGAAATGCTCGGCGTGGGCCGGCCCACGCTCAACGTCGCGCTCAAGCAGATGGAGCGTGCCGGGCACCTGCGTGTGATGCGCGCGGGCATCGAGGTGGTCGACCGCGCAGGCCTGGAGAAAGAAGCCTGCGAATGCTATGCGGTGATTCGGGTGCTGTTTGACGGGCTGAAGCAGCGCGCTGGTTGAAGCACAATCGGCCTCAGCCGCGGAGATAGAACGAGTAATCAGAATAAAAGAGTGGCTTCAGCCAATGGGATGATCATCCAACGGCTAAAGCATTCTCTTTGACGTGTAGCTCAACCTATCTCGAAAATCGTCACTTTGACCGTAGCGCAGCATAGCGGAACCTGCTGCTTCTTTGAGAGCCGTTGCCGCTCCAAGCAAACAGCAGGTTTCTCCACTCCGCGACGATGAGCCGTCGCTCCGGTCGAAATGACGCCGTTAGGGTAGGACATGAAGATAGTTATGCCGCTTCGGCGTCGTGGATGGTGGCCAGCTTCAGGATCTCCATCTCGCGCTTGCCGTTGGGTGTGACCACCGTGACGGTGTCACCCACTTCCTTGCCCACAAGCGCGCGGCCGATGGGGGAGGTGGTGCTGATGAGGCCCTTCGTGACGTCGCTCTCTTCACTGGTGACGAGGCGGTAGGTGATGTCCTCGTCCTTCGACTCGTCATGCACCACGATGGTGGAGCCGAAACCCACCTTGCCATGCGGGATGTTGTCGAGGTTCACGAGGGATAGCTCGCCCATGCGCTTCTTGAGCTGTCCCAGGCGCGCGTTGACAAACTCCTGCCGCTGCTTCGCGGAGTGGTATTCCGCGTTCTCACTCAGATCGCCCAGCGCGACGGCCTTCTTGATCTCGGCGGGCAGTTCGGTGGTGAGCTCATGCTCAAGCACCTTGATTTCTTCTTCCAGCTTCTTGGTGATGTGCAGCATGGGTGTGTCCTGGGGTATGGAGTGCGTCAGGCGAGAGGGCGTGTGCGCTTGCTATGCGCGCCCGGCCTGCGAAGTTGCGGCGGCGCACGAGCCTGAGCTTTTGATTATAAGGTGCGAAGATGGGTCTTGCCGAGCCGGACACCTCTATGCAGAATCTTTCCATGGCCTCGGCTGGCTGGACGAATCCGGCTCACTTTCAACGCTGCGCCGGAAAGTACGGCTTTCGTTCCATGGCCAAAGCGGAGCGCGAAGCCGAGCGGGTCAGCAACAAGCTCGGCGAGCTTGTGCTGGCCTACACCTGCTGCGATTGCGGCTTGTACCACATAGGCCACGCAGACCTGTCGCAGCGGCTTGCTCGCGTTCCGCACGTAGAGAAGCCCTGTGAACAATGCGGTGGAGTCATTCCCTGCGAAAAGAAACATAAGGCAAAGCAGTACGGGAGCACGGCACTGTATTGCTCAGACACCTGCCAAAGAACGGCAGCAAAGATTCGCCGAGAAGCTCGGGAAGTGAGGAAGTTAGCACCGGGTGTAGCTCAGAACCAGCCCTGAAAATTGTCATTTCGACCGGAGCGCAGCGGAGTGGAGAAACCTGCTTCTCCTTTGAGGGCCCTTGCCGCTCCGGACAAACAGCAGGTTTCTCCACTGCGCGACGATAAAGCCGTCGCTCCGGTCGAAATGACAAAGCTATAGAAAGAACCCCGAGCCCAAGTAGCTACAGACAAGCTTGCCTTTCGCGCTCTCGCGCCAGCCGTCGTGCATCCAGAAACGCCTGCAGGATCAGCACGGCCGCAACCTGGTCGATGATGCCTTTGCGTCCCATCGCGGCGTGGCCCAGATCGTCAAGCTGGCGGTGCGCCTCGGTCGTCGTGAGGCGTTCGTCCCACAGGTGCAGCGGCAGGCCGAACTCCTCACGCACGGCTTCGGCAAAGGCCTGCGCCTTGATCGCTTGCGGGCTCAGATCGCCGCTCATGTAGAGCGGGTTGCCGGCGACGATCTCCGTGACGGCATGCTTGCGCAAGACGCGGCCGAGCGACTTCAGGTCATGCCGCATGCTTGAGCGAACCAGTGTGAGCAGCGGCTGCGCCATGGTGCCGAACGGGTCGGAGAGGGCGACCCCCACGCGGCGGTCGCCGATGTCCAGGCCGAGGATGCGTGGCTGCTCCTGCATGCATTCAGCCTACGCGGCGTGAAGCTTGGACATCTCCACCTGGGTACAGCGGGACCGAATGACTCGCCGACGACGTGTGCGCCACGTCCGGGTTTTCGGACATGGAAAGCCAGAAATCCCATGTCCCAAATGCGGGACATGGGGCACACCTTTATCTAAGTGGAGTTGGTCTAGCTTTGTGCGGGCCGCTCAAGAATCTCAAGTTTCACGTTGGCCACACCCGCACGCAGGATGCCAAGTTCCTCCGCTGCGGCAGAGGAGAGATCGATCACGCGATCCGGGGCGAGTACGCCGCGGTCGTTGATGCGGACCACCACTGAGCGCAATGAGCGCAGGTCCGTCACGCGCACCAGGGTGCCGAAAGGCAGCGTGCGGTGTGCGGCGGTCAGCTCTGCCTCCTGAAAGATCTCGCCGGATGCGGTCCTGTGGCCGTGCAGCACCGAGCCGTACCACGATGCGAGACCACGCATCGGGTGCATGTGCATGGCGTCCGCCAAGAGGTGATGCTTCGGCTTGGGCGCTGTCTTGGCGAAGACCTGAGGGGATGGCGCGAGCGGTTTGGCTACGGCCAGGGGCTCTACCGGAACGGTGCGCATGTGATGCACGGTCACTACGGCCACAGTCGCGGCTACGGCACCTGCCGTGGAGGCCGAGCCGGCCAGCAGCGCAAAGGCGAAGGTGCGTCGGCGGCGAGCCAGCCGGAAGATGCCGCGCAGGTGGCGCACCGGGTGGTGCAAAAGGCGAAGAGACAGCGGCAGAGAGTGAGCTGTAGACGGGGAGCTTGCGCTCGCCAGAGGGTGGGTGCTGGTGCGTACAACCGGGTCTTTTCCGGAGCGACTGCTGATCAAGCTGGTTCCTGCTAAGACGAAGACACTACCAGGGACTTGCATTCCAACGAGGTTCTATGTTGCTTTGGTCACAGGGACGCCGTTGCTCTGAGCCTTGCCGGCGCCCTTCCTGAAAGAAAAGGTCGCACGGTCCTTTTAACCGGCCAGCAGTGTCCCTGAGCTCCCCTGTCTTCTTCGTCTTCTTTCTGTGTGAGGTTGCGCTCTTCTGGGCGCTTGTTCGGTTCCGGAGAGCCCAGCAAGTAGTTCTGCTGCTCGGCAATCTCTTTTTCCTGGCGAAGTTCGGTCTCGTCTACCTGCTGTTACCGCTGGCTGCTCTGATCGACTACGCGCTCGGCCGTGCACTGGGCGGTCAAGGCAAGACCCCCGGTTACCGCCGAACCTTGGTCAGCCTATCACTCCTGCTGAATATCGGACTACTCGTCGGCTTCAAAATGTTGCCTGCCTTCCAGGGCGGCAAGTGGTCCTGGCTCTTCAGCCTAAGCCTGAGTTTTTACTGTTTTCAATCACTTAGCTACACGATCGATGTGTATCGCGGCGATGCCAAGCCCGAAAGAAATTTGCTGGCCTATCTTTCGTCGGCGCTGTTCTTCCCCGTCATCCTGGCCGGACCGATCCCCCGCACCGTCAAGCTGCTGAAGCAGTGGGCCAAGCCGTTCAGCCTCACGCGCGAGCAGTCCGCCGCGGCGCTGTTGCTGATCGGTACCGGGCTGGTGAAGAAGCTGCTGGTGGCGGATTACCTTGGCGACAATTTCGTAAACCGCGTCTTCGATACGCCGCTTCTCTACAGCGGGCTTGAAAACCTCTTGGCCGTCTATGGCTATGCGCTGCAGCTCTTCTTCGACTTCAGCGGCTACACCGACATCGCGCTTGGCGTGGCGCTCTTGCTCGGCTTCCAGGTGCCTGAGAACTTCCGCACGCCGTACCTTTCCGTTAACCTGCAGGACTTCTGGAAGCGCTGGCACATCAGCTTCTCCTCCTGGCTGACGGACTACCTGTTCGAATCGCTGCCGAAGAGCCGTGCCTTTCCGCCGGTCACCTACGGCTACGCCTTCGTGCTCACGTTTCTGCTTGGCGGCCTGTGGCACGGCTTTACGGTGAACTTCCTCATCTGGGGAGCGCTGCACGGCTTCGGCCTGTGGTGCTTCTACCTATTGACGTTGTGGCGCAGAAACCGCGGCGGTGTAGCGCGCAAGGAAGGCTCGGTTGCGGGCCGCATCGCGGGTGCGCTGCTCACCTTCCACTTTGTCTGCTTTACCTGGATTTTCTTCCGCGCGCAGGACCTGCCGACAGCGAAGCTGGTCTTGCAGCAGATCGCCTCGCACACGCCCGGCGCTGAGAACGTAACGCCGCTGCTGTGGGGCGTGCTCGCCTTTGCGGCGCTAGCGCATTGCATTCCGAACGAAAGGTTTGCCGCCTGCACACGCGCCGCAGACCGGGTGCCCTTCTGGCTGCAGGGCGCGGCGCTGGCGGGTGTGGTGGTGCTGATTCAATCGCTTGCGGGTCAGGGATCGGCGGGGTTTGTGTATGGCAATTTCTGAGCGAGGCAGCGAGGCAGCGGGTCAGCGAGGCAGCCGGTTTCCGTGGAAGGCGGCGCTTGCGCTGCTCACGGCCGTGGTCGTGCTCTTCGCCGTGCACTGGTGGCCGGATAGCGCCGGCAATCGCACGCGCGGCATCGACTTTCTGCAGTTCCCGTTCCTGGTGCGCAACGCTGCGACGCTGAAGCTGCCGCAGCGGCCCATCCCGATCACGCCGAAGACACCGCTGAACGGGGTGCAGATCACACAGGCGCAGGGTGGCTCCGGCACGGGGCCAAGCCAGCAGAACGGCAAGACTCAGGGGGGCGGCAAGACAGTCGCAGCGATCTCGCCCGTGATGCAGGACGACACGGACTCGCTTGACCCCTTCTTCGCGAAGCTCTGGACGCTGCAGCAACACGCGCAACCTGAGGTCGTGACGGTGCTGCACTATGGCGATTCGCCCACGACCGCCGACCTCATCACCGGCGACATCCGCGAGATCTTGCAGGAGCGCTTCGGCGATGCCGGCCACGGCTTCAACCTCGGCGCAAAGCCGTGGGCCTGGTACGGCCACCGCAACGTCGACATCAGCGACAAGGGCTGGGCATCCAGCCAGAAGGACGCAACTGGTGTCGGCAAGATGAAGCAGGCGGTCTACGGCCTGGGCGGCGCCACCTTCAGCGGCGGCGATGGCGCGCAGACGACCTACACGTTGAAGGACGCGGCAGGCGCTCCGGCGACCGCGGTCGATGTGCAATACCTTGCCACGCCGGGTGGCGGCAGCTTCACGGTCTCTGCCGGTAGCGATGTCGTTGCCACCGTTTTAACCGACGGCCCGGAAGCTGTGCCGTCGTCTCACCTTGCCGTGCTTCCCGCAGGCACAACGACGGTGAAGCTCGCCGTCACCTCAGGCACGGTGAAGCTCTTCGGTGTGGACTTTCGCCGGGGCGACCGCGGCGTGGTCTACGACTCGCTCGGCCTCAACGGCGCAACCACGACCGTGCTCTCACGCACCTTCGATCCCGACGCGTGGAAGGCGGAGCTGCAGCATGCGAAGCCGTCGCTCATTGTCATCAACTACGGCACCAACGAGAGCCAGTTCGGCGGCCTCGTCACCACGCTCGACAAGGAGCTGCGCCTGGCCATCGACAAGGCACGCGCTGCTGCGCCGGGCGTGCCCGTGCTCATCATGAGCCCGATGGACCGCGGCGAGCACGGCGGCCTGAACGAAATCCATACCAACCCGGCGATCCCGCAGATCGTTGCCATCCAACAAAAGGTTGCAGCGGACACGCACTGCGCCTTCTTCAACACCTTTGCCGCGATGGGCGGCGACGGCACCATGGCGCGTTGGTACGCCGCGAAGCCGCGGCTCATCACGGCCGACCTCATCCACCCCACGCCCGACGGCGCGGTGATCGTGGCGCGCCTGTTTGTCGACAACCTTTACGCCGGCTACGACCGCTGGAAGCGGGCACACGGCATCGGCGTTGTCCGCGTGATGAACGCGACCGAAGCCGCTGCGAAGAAGAAGGAAGAAGCCGAGCGCAAGAAGGCCGAAGCGGCGAAAGCCAAGGCCGATGCAAAGGCTGCGGCAGCCAAGGCGAAGGAGGACGCAAGGGCCGCAGGGGCAAAAGCCAGAGCCGACGCGAAGCCGAAAGCGCCTGCGAAGAAGCCAGCTCCGCGGCCTGCGCATGACGTGAGTGCGCCGCCGGAGTAGAGCGCGGTTGGACGATCAGGAGCCCTCAGCAGTGCGTCCTCAGACCTGCCTCTGCTCCGTCATTTCGACCGGAGCGACGGCTTCATCGTCGCGTAGTGGAGAACCTGCTGTTTGCCCGAAGCGGCGGCGGCTCTCAAAGTGAAAGCAGGTTTCTCCATTACGCTGCGCTCCGGTCGAAATGACGGCTCTGTGGGCACAGCACTAGATAGTGTCTTACGAATGTGAAGTTAGCGAGAAAGGGAGGGAGCGGTGGCCTTC
>CAXTJS010000119.1:0-7568 GCA_964244605.1 uncultured Terriglobus sp.
GACCCGGACAACCGAGTCACACTGAGCGACGAGCTTGACGACCGCGGCCTGCCCAAGCCGCTCATCACCTTCTCGCTCGGTAAGAACGAGCTGAGCATGAGCGACCATGCTGAAGCGAATATGCGCCGCATTCTCGCGGCCGCAGGCGGCACCGACCTGTGGAGTTCCAAGCGCACGGCACACACAGTGGGCACGTGCCGCATGGGTACATCGGCTGCTGAGTCGGTCGTCGATCCCTACGGCAAGAGCTGGGACGTGCCGAACCTGTGGCTCGTGGATAACTCGATCTTCCCCACGTCGCTCTCCTGCAATCCGGCGCTCACGATTTTGGCACTGTCGCTACGCGCCGCGGACAGGTTCCTGCAGCGCTAGCCGGTCAGCGGCTTGTGCGTGAGTACCCTTTCTTCCATCGAAGTGTCAGTGCTGAGCGCGTACCGCTTCACGAAAGCACTTGCCGCCAACACCGATACAGGCAAGATCCACTCGTTCCAGATGCGTGTCTCGTACCAGATGCCGAAGAGCAGCGTGATGACCGCGCACGGTGCCGCACCCAATAAGAACGAGCGTTGGCTGCGCGTGAGATAGCGCCAGCTCATCAGCAGGGGCAGCAAGAGAAAGCCGAAGGCGCTGGCGATTTGAGGCCAGTGCAGCGGATTGCCCACGGCGCGCCCCACCGCGAGCAGGGAGATGTTGGTGTCGCTCGGGTTTGCCGCGAAGCGGCGTGCGATGGCGTAGTGGATCGGCAGCCAGAACGCGAGCATTCCTGCTGCCGTGATGATGGCACGTCGCTGTTGACCGCGATCAAAACCCATCGCGAGCGTGAGCGGGATGAGGTAGATCGACGTCTCACGCACCGGCGTGTCCAGCATAAAGAGGAACAGCATCGGCAAGGGACGATCTTCGAGGAGGCACAAGGCCGCAAGCCCAAAGATTGCGAAGTGCGGCAGATCATACGGGTACCAGAACTGCATTTCAGAACGTGCTGCGTTGGCCGTGTAGAGCATCGGCAGCATCAGTGCGGAGGGCAGCCACCAGAGCGTGCGAAAGTGCCGGTCGCCATACCGGATTCCTGCCGCAACAGCCGCGAGCACAGCTACCGTGCCGAGCAAAAGGCAGGCTACCTTCTCAGGCGTCCAGTCTTCCGGGGGCGTGCTGAAATGCGGTGTGCGCCGCAGGCTTCCATCCAAAAAGGCTGCGGCTCGCGTAAGCGCATGGTTGTTGTGTGCCCACCGCAGCACGGGGATCATCGCAACACGGCTCTGGAAAGGTGTTCGTTCAAGGCCCTGCTCATAACGCTGCAGGTCAAGCAAACTGACGTTATCGACGAAGATGCTACGCGTGCAATGCACCGAGGCAAGCAGAAAGAGGACGAGGATCGCCCATCGATGCTGTCGTTGGTTCATGGATACGCGCAGTGTACTCGCCGTTTGAAAAGCTCCGGCCTTCATCTGCGCAGGCGAACATTGCTTGACAGGGGTGCTAGACTTTCTTCAGTGGCGGATTTGGCCACTTCTCCGTCGCGGGAACCGCCCAGTGTGGATTGGGGTTGGCCAGAGACCGCGGCGCAGTACTCCACCGCTGCATGCCATCCTCGAACGAGTGAGAGGAAGCGTTGGTTGCTCTGGCTTGACCGGTCTCAGTGCGAGACCTCGCCGTGCAGCAGCGTGCCTGTTCAAGACGGGTTAGCTGATACGAACGAATCCATGGTGCCGCTCCGCTAAGCCAAAGAGGAGCAGGGCACACCTGCAAACCGCAGCACTTGGCAGGCAGGCCGCTCACAAGAAGCTGGCCGCCCTACACGACAGAAAGAACTTTTTGAAACCGAGCACCTCCGGCAACACCGCCAACTCTGCAGTTCTCGAAGCACCCACCGAACAGAACAAGCACATCGTCGCGACCGACGCCGTCACCGGTACCAAGTTCAGCGACTTCGACATCTCCGACAAGCTGAAGCAGCGCCTTGCCGCCGCCAACTTCGTCACACCCACGCCCGTCCAGGCAAAGGCAATTCCGCCGGCGCTTGAGGGCTTTGACGTGCTTGCCACGGCCGCAACCGGCACCGGCAAGACCCTCTCCTTCCTGGTGCCCATGATCGACATCATGGATGCCACACCGCTCGCTGCGCCGCCCGAGGGCAAGCGCCGCTCCGGTTCGCCTGTGCGCGCACTGATTCTGCTGCCCACGCGCGAGCTGGCGATGCAGGTACTTGAGGCCTACACCAAGATTGTGCCGAACGCGAAGAACGACTCCGTGCTGGTCTGCGGCGGTCTTAGCGAGCACGCGCAGCTTGAGGCGATTCGCCGCGGACCGCGTCTTGTGGTCGCCACGCCAGGCCGTCTTGAGGATTACCTGAAGCGCCGCGAGATCACTCTCAACCACGTGGAAATGCTGGTGCTCGACGAGGTCGACCGCATGCTCGATATGGGCTTTCTGCCGGCCATCCGCCGCATCGTGGGCGCGTTGCCGAAGGATCGGCAGACCATGTGCTACTCCGCCACGCTCGACGCGAACATTAGCGAGATCGTGAAGGACTACGTCTACAAGCCCGTACGTGTGGAGATCGGCACCACCTCCAAGCCGAACGAGCGTGTGGAGCTGCGCGCCTTTATGGTCATGCAGGACCAGAAGCTTGGCCTGCTCGACAAGATGCTGCGCGAAGAGGAGGGTACCTTCCTCGTCTTCTCACGTACCAAGCACGGGGCCGACCGCATCGCCAAGAAGCTGGAAAAGCTCGGCCATGAGAGCTCCGTCATTCACGGCGACCGCTCGCAGGGGCAGCGCACCGCGGCGCTCAAGGCGTTTGCCACGGGCAAGAGCCGCATCCTTGTCGCAACGGACGTAGCCGCGCGTGGCATCGACATCTCGCACATTGCGCACGTCGTGAACTACGACCTGCCGGGCGCGAGTGACGACTTCATCCACCGCATTGGCCGCACTGGCCGCGCGAACGCAACCGGTATCGCCACTACGTTTGTCATGCCGCAGGAGAAGTCAGACGCCCGCCGCATGGAGCGCGAGCTGAAGATCAGCTTCGACTGGCGCGTGGCCGACAAGGACCTCGCCAAGGAAGAGCGCAACGCTCCCGTGGACACCAGCAAGGTCGACGATTTGATGATGCTGGAGACGCGAACCTGGAAGACCAACGCCGCCGGTACGGGGCACGAGGAAGCCGAGGCTCCGAGCCGTCCGCAGGGACGGCGTAGTGGAGGCGGTTCACGTTCGGGTAGCGGTGGAGGCCGTCGTCGCCGATAACGGCTGCAGAAAGAGTTGACGTCTCTTTCAGGCGGTAGCATCATAACCACTGAGGCCCCGGCAAGCCTGCAAGCAAGCCGGAGCTTTCAGTGGGTTTACTCCGCGGAGCTTAGTGAGCAGGCGTATCAGGCGAATAACCTGAATCGCAAGCCACACAACAGCGCCGAGGAGTTTGAGCAGAATACGAGTCTGCTCCATCCGGAGCGGCCTTGGTCATAAGGCAAGACCTCCTTTCTGTTCGGCTAAGGCTCGGGTTTATGCCCCGAGCCTTTATCGTTACAGCCGGATGCCGAACGAGTCCGGCACACCTAGACTACTTGGCGGTAAACGGGAAAGGCACAGCTGAAGCTGTGCCCTTCCCGTAATCGATGTGCATGCTCGGGTGAGCCTTCAGCCTGCTACCCAGGCCACCTGCATCTCCGGTCCGAAACCAAGCTCCGCGACGAACTCGTTCCACACCGGCACGCGCAGGGCACCGCCGGACGCTTGGTCGTGTCCGCCGCCGAAGGTGCCGTCCGCACCCACAGGGGTGTGGTTGCGTAGAAACTGCACAAGGTTCACGTGCTTCGGAGCGCGTCCCGCAAAGTGCACGTAGCCAGGCCGGAAGCCGACGTTCATCCCGAAGACCACGGCCTGCGGAAAGCGCGGTTTCCAGATCTGCGCAACCAGCGGATGCACCTGACAGGGTGTGTCGATACGCACACAAATGATGTCCGCACCGAGTTCATCCTTCCACTTCGCCGAAAACTTTGGCGGTGCCTTGCGCGCAATCGCGAGCGCCTCGCTGACCTCAACCTTGGCGAGCTTCAATGATTGCAGGGCTTCGTCATTCGCCTTGAGAATCTGCTTTGGCGACGCACCGTCCAGCAGCACCCGCAGCGCGGTCGTCGCGTCACCCTCGGCGGAGCGACGTGGCGCGTTCAGTAGCGTCGTAAGATCGCGCATGGCCGTTGAGCCGAAGCGCTGCTTGCTCTCGGCAAGGTCGGGGAAGGGTGCCTTGTCGCCCAAATCAGACAGGAGCGAAATGCCGCAGAGCCACTGCAGATCATTTGCAAGGTCGGGTGCGACGGCGTGCGCGCACCACCACGCCAGCAGGCCGCTGGTAGCGGTGGGTTCCGTGCCGTAGCTGGTGAGCAGCGTAGCTCCGGGAGGTGTGCCGAATGGCGCGTGATGATCGATCAGCAGCGTCGGGACACCGGGCAGGATCGCGTCGGGCCGTGTACCGAGATCCACGATCAGCAGCGCCTCTGGATTGCGCTCCCGCAATCGCGCATGCACCTCAGGCATCCAGGCGTTCTCAAACTTCTTACGTGGTTCCGAAGTCACATGCGCGTATCCGGCAGCGTGCAAAGCGCGCACCAGAAGGGCTGCCGCGGGTAGTCCGTCCGCGTCTGCATCCGTGAGGATGTGAATGTCCGTCTTTTTGCCCTTCGGCAGCGCATCGAGGAATTGCGTGAACATGCTGCCGGCTTCTTGCTGATCCATAGTTTGTTCAGATGCGAGCAGCGATGCAGCGGGGCCGCAGCGTCGTACTGTAGATAAAAGCAACACGGGGAGAGAACGGCATGGCGGTAGCGGGTACGGCGGAAGTTCGGCACAAGGCGTGGCTGGCGTTGGAAGAGCACTACGCGGCAGTGGGCAAGGCAGAGTTGAAAGAGCTGTTCGCGCAAGACCCGAAGCGTGGCGAGCGGCTGACGCTTGAGGCCGAAGGCCTGCTGCTGGACTACTCCAAGAACCGCGTCACGGACGAGACGCTGAAGCTGCTGATTTTGCTGGCCGAGGCCGCTGGTCTGAAAGAAGCGACCGAGGCCATGTTCACGGGGCAGAAGATCAACACCACGGAGAACCGCGCCGTACTGCACGTGGCCCTGCGTGCGCCGAAGGGCGAGTCCATCATCGTGGACGGTGAAGACGTGGTGCCGCAGGTGCACGCGGTGCTCGACAAGATGAGCGGCTTCGCCGACAAGGTCCGCAGCGGTGAGTGGAAGGGTGCCAGCGGCAAGCGCATCAAGAACGTAATCAACGTCGGCATCGGCGGCTCCGACCTCGGCCCGGTGATGGCCTACGAGGCGTTGAAGCACTACTCGCAACGCGACATGGTCTTCCGCTTTGTCTCGAACGTCGATGGCACCGATTTCGCGGAGGCCGTGCAGGACCTGAACGCCGAAGAGTCGCTTTTCCTCATCGCGTCCAAGACCTTCACCACCCTTGAGACCATGACCAACGCGCATTCTGCGCGCGAGTGGTTCCTGTCGAAGACCGGCGGTGATGAGTCTGCGATCGCGAAGCACTTCGTCGCGATTTCAACCAACGCGAAGGAAGTCGCCAAGTTCGGCATCGACACCGAGAACATGTTCGGCTTCTGGGACTGGGTCGGCGGTCGCTACTCCATGGACTCGGCGATCGGCCTCTCAACGATGATCGCGGTTGGACCGGAGAACTTCCGCAGCATGCTTGCGGGCTTCCACAAGATGGACGTGCACTTCCGGACGGCTCCGCTGGCGCAGAACATGCCCGTGCTGCTGGCGCTGCTGACCGTTTGGTACACGGACTACTTCAACGCTCAGACCGTGGCGGTGCTGCCTTACGAGCAGTACCTCAAGCGTTTTCCCGCCTACCTGCAGCAGCTCACCATGGAGTCGAACGGCAAGCACGTGACGCTCGAGGGCAAGCACGTGGACACAGAGACCGGTCCCATCTACTGGGGTGAGCCCGGGACCAACGGCCAGCACTCGTTTTACCAACTCATTCATCAGGGCACGCGGCTGATCCCTTGTGACTTCATTGCGTTCTATAAGTCGCTCAACCCGCTTGGCCGCCATCACGACATGCTGATCGCCAACGTCTTCGCGCAGACGGAAGCACTCGCTTTCGGCAAAACGGCCGAGCAGGTGAAAGCGGAGGGCACGGCAGATGCGCTGGTGCCGCACCGTGTATTCGAAGGGAACCGGCCATCTAATACCATTCTGGCTGAAGAGCTCACGCCCGAGGTGCTCGGATCGCTGATTGCGCTCTACGAGCACAACGTGTTTACGCAGGGCGTGATCTGGAACATCAACTCATTCGATCAGTGGGGCGTGGAGTTGGGCAAGGTGCTTGCGACCAAAATCCTAAGCGAGCTTGAGAACAAGGATGAGCCCGAGCTAAAGCATGACAGCTCGACCAACCACCTGATCGGGCTCTACCGAAGCAAGAAAGCGTAGCCACCCCGACAAAAGGAGACCTTGCATGCCTGTAGCACCGGAGATGGTCACTACCGCGCTTGAGCTACCGGGACACCGCATCGTGCGCAATCTCGGCGTCGTTCGCGGCATTGTGGTTCGTTCGCGTTCGGTCTTCGGCACCATCGGCGCAAGCTTTCAGACGCTTGTCGGCGGTGACATCACGCTGTTCACCACGCTCTGCGAGAAGACGCGTTCCGACGCCTTCGCGCGCATGAGCGACCACGCCTCCGAGCATGGCGCCAACGCCGTCATCAGCTTTCGCTACGACGCGAACGAGGTGATGCAGGGCGTCACGGAAGTGCTGGCCTACGGCACAGCCGTTGTAGTAGAACGCCTCTAGCGGAGGAGCAAGAGGCATGGCGCGCATCACCGGTATCGGTGGAGTATTTCTAAGAGCGAAAGACCATAAGGCGCTTGCGGCTTGGTACGCGCAGCACCTTGGCATCGTTCTCAGTCCATGGGGAGGTGCCAGCCTTGAGTGGACCGATGAAATCCCTGCTGGGACGGGTGCAACGGCATGGAACACCTTCCCGGATGACACAGACTACTTCGGTCCCAGCCGACAGGCCGTCATGGTGAACTACCGTGTTGACGATATCGACGGCGTCGTGGCGGCCTTGCAGGCTGCAGGCGCAATCGTCGACGAGAAGCGCATGGACGAGTCGTACGGCCGCTTCGCTTGGGCCACTGACCCGGAAGGGAACCGCTTCGAGTTGTGGCAGCCCATCGCTGATGCAGAATGAGCAGGGTCTAGCTCCGGATCTGTTTGCTTCGGAGCGCAAGCAGGTGGACCTTGAGCTTTGGCCGAGACGCGATCTCGTCACCTTCTTCAAGACCTTTGAGGAGCCGCACCACGGTGTGTGTCTCCGCGTGGATTGCACGGCAACCTTCCGGTTCGCCCGTGAGCAAAAGCTGTCCGTCTTTTTGTCGCTCGTCCATCGATCTCTCGTGGCTGCACAGCAGGTTGAGAACTTCCGCACACGGATTGATGGCAATACCGTGTGGCAGTACGAGACGATTCACGCGGGCAGCGCCGTCGGGCGGCCGGATGGCACCATCGGCTTCGGCCACTATCGCTACTACCCCGGTCTG
>CAXTJS010000119.1:7578-8880 GCA_964244605.1 uncultured Terriglobus sp.
AGCGGCGTCACCCGAACTGCAGCGTGTGAAGGAAGGTAGCGGCCTTGATCGGCCGCCTGCGGACAACCTGATCCGCTACTCGGTGATGCCGTGGTTTGACTTTACCTCCATCTCGCACGCGCGCAGGCTCTCCACGCCTGATTCTGCTCCCCGCATCACCTTTGGCAAGATCACGGAGGCGAACGGTCGCAGCACGATGCCGGTCTCGATCCATGTGCATCACGGGCTTGCCGATGGCCTGCACGTTGCGGAGTTCGTACACAAGTTTGAGGAAGCACTTGCAACGCCTGAGAAGCACGGGCCGGCCTGATCTTCCACACATCGCGCAGCTACCATGAACGGAGATGAACGCTGCTTCGCCCAACAACGACTCAGGTTGCCACGCATCGCCGCCGAGCCGGTCAGAGCAACCCGCGCCTGGCGTCCTTGAAGTCATCACCGGGCCCATGTTCTCCGGCAAGAGTGAAGAGCTGATTCGCCGGCTCAAGCGCGCGCGCATCGCCCGCCAGCGCGTGGCCTGCTACAAGCCTGACATCGACCTGCGCTACCACCGCACCGCCATCGCGTCGCATTCCGAGCAGACGCATGAGGCCGCCGTGGTCACCCCCAACTCCGACCACCTGCGCGAGGCGCTCTTCCGGTCAAACCTGGTCGACGAGGTTGAGGTCGTCGGTCTTGACGAAGCGCAGTTCTTCGATGACGGCATTCAGCCACTTGCGCTGGAGTTGGTTGCGCTCGGCAAGCGCGTCATCCTCGCCGGGCTCGACACGACATTCGCCAACGAACCTTTCGGTCCCGTGCCGGCGCTGATGGCGCTCGCGGACAAGGTCACCAAGCTGAACGCGGTCTGCATGACCTGTGGCGCACCCGCGATCCACACGCAGCGGCTCGGCAGCAGCACGGAGTTGGTGATGGTGGGCGCGGCAGGCATGTATGAGGCCCGCTGCCGAGCACACTTTCAGCCCTATGTGGACGAGTCCACTGCGGAACAGATGGAGTTGCCAACGTTGGCGAACGTGTAACGGATCTCAGCACGACCAGCACGCTTACAAGGAGGTGTGCACTAACTCTCAGAAGCCTTCCGCAATCAAGGACAGCTCCGTGATGGTTTCCACCCTGTGTTGCGTGAGCCGGCTGCGCTGCTCGGCATACTTCGCAAGCACATCTACCTCAAGGTTCACTTCGTCGCCCGACTGCAGCGTGTGCAGGTTGGTGGCACCGTAGGTATGGGGGATGATGGCGATGGTGAGCTTCGCCTCGGCGTTGGGCAGTGCATCGAAGGCGGCGACGGTCAGGGAGATG
>CAXTJS010000120.1:0-8812 GCA_964244605.1 uncultured Terriglobus sp.
TCAACAACCTGTCGCTGATGGCGCTGACCATCTCGACCGGCTTCGTGGTCGACGACGCCATCGTGATGGTCGAGAACATCGACCGCTATCTCGAGGAAGGGCATTCACCGCTCGACGCGGCGCTGATGGGCTCCGAGCAGATCGGCTTCACAATCCTTTCGCTGACCATCTCGCTCATTGCCGTGCTGATCCCGCTGCTCTTCATGGGCGACATCGTCGGCCGGCTTTTCCGCGAGTTCGCCGTGACGCTCTCGGTCACGATCCTGATGTCGGCCGTGGTCTCGCTGACGCTGACGCCCATGATGGCGGCCAAGCTGCTGAAGCACACGCCTGAGAACGAGAAGGGCAAGTTCTACAAGAAGAGCGAAGAGTTCTTTAATTGGGTCATCGACCGCTACAGCGTAGGCGTGCGCTGGGTGCTGCGCCACCAGGTGTTCACGCTGCTGGTCACATTGGCTACGTTCCTGCTCACGTTCTTCCTCTACAGCGTGGTGCAGAAGGGCTTCTTTCCCGTGCAGGATACGGGCGTGCTGCTGGCCATCACGGATGCGCCGCAGGACACGAGCTTTAGCGCCATGACGAAGAAGCAGCAGGCGCTTGCGCTGCAGATCCTTACCGACCCGGACGTGGAGTCGATCAGCTCGTTCATCGGCATCGACGCGACGAACACCACCCTGAACAGTGGTCGCATCCAGATCAACCTGCGTGACAAGGAGCAGCGTTCGACGGACGCCGTTGGCGTGATCCGCCGGCTGCAGCCGAAGCTTAACCAGGTGGAGGGTATTCAGGCCTACCTGCAGCCGCTGCAGGACCTCACGGTGGAGAACCGCACCGCGCGTACGCAATACCAGTACGCCATCGAGGATGCGAATACGGATGAACTGATCCAGTACTCGAACATCATCATGGAGAAGTTCCGGCACCTCCCCGCGCTGACCGATGTGGCGACCGATCAGACGGTGGACGGTCTTGAGGCCTCGCTCGCCATTGATCGCAACACCGCGTCACGCCTCGGCATTACGCCGCAAAACATCGACGACACGCTCTACGACGCCTTCGGGCAGCGGCAGGTGTCCACGATGTTCACGCAACAGAATCAGTACCACGTGATCCTTGAGGTGTCGCCCAAGTTCCAGCGCAATCCTGCCGCGCTCGACAACATCTATGTAAAGAGTTCCAACGGAACGCAGGTGCCGCTCTCGACCTTCACGCACTTTGAGCAGAAGGCGGCAACGCTTGCGATCTCACACCAGGGGCAGTTCCCGGCGGTAAACCTGTCGTTCAACTTGGCACCCGGGTACGCCATCGGCGATGCGGTGAAGCAGGTGCGCAAGGCGGAAAAGGAACTGAACCTGCCGCTCAGCGTCAATGCCGATTTCCAGGGCACCGCGGCCTCCTTTGAAGCATCGCTCACGAACGAACCGCTGCTGATCCTTGCGGCACTGGTTACGGTGTATATCGTGCTCGGTGTGCTGTACGAGAGCTACATTCACCCGATTACGATTCTGTCCACGCTGCCCTCGGCGGGCGTCGGCGCGATCCTCGCGCTGCAGCTTACCGGTACTGACCTGAGCGTGATCGCGCTCATCGGCATCATCCTGCTGATCGGCATCGTGAAGAAGAACGCCATCATGATGATCGACTTCGCGCTTGAGGCTGAGCGCGAGCAGGGCAAGAGCCCGGAGGAGTCCATCTATCAAGCGTGCCTTTTGCGCTTTCGCCCCATCATGATGACGACCATGGCCGCGCTGCTCGGTGGCGTGCCGCTCGCAATTGGCTCGGGTACCGGGTCAGAGCTGCGGCGTCCGCTGGGCATCACCATCGTGGGCGGCTTGATCGTGTCGCAGGTGCTCACGCTGTTCACAACGCCGGTGGTCTACCTGTTCTTCGACCGCATCGGCCGCCGTTACTTCGGCACGGAAGAGAGCGACCGCGAGTTCCGGAAGCACGCCCACGAGAACGAGCCGCACTTTGTGCCGGCGGACTAAGCTGAATCAGGAGGAGCTATGCAGGTAGAGCTGGAGCACCCGTTTGAGCAGATGGCCGAGCAGATTATGTATGCCAGAAAGCTGCCATCGATTGAGGCCGTCATCGAGCAGGCACTTACCGTGATGGACGCAGGCCTAAGCGAGGAGGAAAGATCCTCCGGCTTAAGCGGCATGATAGAGGCCGGTTTTGAGAGCGGGCCGTCGGGCATGAGCGTGGATGAGATCTTCGATGACATCTTCCGACGCCTGAGAGACTCACGTGAACACGAAGATCAGGCCATTGCCTCCAGCGACAGAGCTCATGAGGCTGCGTAGTGGCTCTGGAGTTCTCAAAGCTGGCAAAGAACGATTTGGATTTGATCGTGAAGTACACCAAGAGAAATGGAGCATCGACCAGGCAGAGACCTACGCAGCACTTCTTCAGAGGTCCGTTCGCGAGCTTGAGAGCGGAAGAGCAAAGGGGAAGGACAGTGCAGATCGGCACCAGAACGATTCAGAAGCTTCTCGTTGGTCGACACTTGGTGTTCTTCGACCAGATAGAGAGTCTGATCTTTGTGTCACGCATTCTGCACGGGGCAATGCAGCTTGAGAAGAAAACATTTCCGGTTTGGCAGGGCGAGAAGAAGCATAAATGAACACCGACGCACAACCCGGAGAGACACAGCCCACTGACCGTGAGCAACCCGGCGATGCCGGCAAGCTGAACGCGGGCGAGGGCACGCGAGGGGCTGACAAGCGCGCTGGCGACTCCGCCCCGCAGGACCGTGCCTCGGCGCAGGATCGGCGTGAGAACGATGCGTCGCTCGAAGAGCAGAGTGGGCCGCTCGGAGGCGTTCACTTCTCGGCACCCTTCATCAAGCGGCCGGTTGCGACCTTTCTGCTGTCCATCGCGATCATCCTTGCGGGTGCGGTGGCGTACCGCATGCTGCCCGTGTCGTCGCTGCCGGAGGTTGAGTTTCCAGTGATCTCGGTTGGGGCGGGTCTGCCCGGTGCCGATCCTGAGACGATGGCGTCGTCCGTCGCAACGCCGCTGGAAAGGCAGTTCTCCCGTATTGCTGGCGTGAACCAGATGACTTCCACGTCATCGCAGGGTTCCGCGAACATCACGTTGCAGTTCGATCTGTCGCGCGACATTAACGGCGCGGCGCGCGACGTGCAGGCGGCTATCAGCGCCGCGCGTGCGCAGCTGCCGGCCAACCTGCCCAGCAATCCGACCTACCGCAAGATCAATCCGTCTGACGCGCCGATCATGATCCTGGCGCTGACCAGCGACTCGCTCACGGTGCCGCAGCTTTACGACGCGGCCGACTCGATCCTGGCGCAGAAGCTCGCGTCGGTGCAAGGCGTGGGACAAACCTTCGTCGGTGGCTCGTCCAAGCCTGCCGTGCGTGTGGAGGCAAACCCGTCGCAGCTCACCAGCTACGGCCTTTCGCTAAACGCGCTGGTCGCTGCAGCGCAGACATTTAACGTCAACCAGCCCAAGGGCTACCTCAACGGAGAAGACCAACGCTGGGCTGTTTCCACCAGCGATCAGCTTTTCGGTGCCGATGCGTACCGGCCACTGGTCGTGGCCACCAGCCGTGGCGCGGTCTCGAGCGCGCAGGCGAACAACGGCTTGCAGTCGAATGTGTCCAGCGCGACTACGGGCACGTCTTCAGGCGGCAGTAGCAGCAGCGGATCAGGCTCGGCGAACGGCGCGGGCTCATCGACCTCGGCTACCGGCACCAGCAGCACGCAGGCAAGCACCTCCGGCGGGTCGGCAACAGGCACCACTGGTGCTGGCGTGACGACCTCGGCTGCCGTATCCAACTTCACCAGCAACACGGGTGCGCCCACTACGGCGGCGACGAACACCGGTAACGGCTTCCGCTCCGCGGCTATCAACACCAACGCCTCCAACGTTGCCACCACCAGCACGAATGCTGCCGGTATCGTGCGGCTAGGGGACGTGGCGAGCGTCGTCGACTCCGTCGAAGACATTCACACCTACGGCATGTACAACGGCAAGCCGGCGATCCTGATCATCGTCTTTAAGTCGCCCGGTGCCAACGTCATTGAGACCGTCGACAACATCAACAAGCAACTGCCGGTGCTGCAGGCTTCCGTGCCGCCCAGCATCAAGCTGCAGGTCGCGCTTGACCGCACCGTGACGGTGCGCGCGTCGGTGAAGGACATTACGCGCACCATGCTCATCACCATCGTGCTCGTCATCCTAGTGGTGTTCTTCTTTCTGCGTGAGGTGCGGTCCACGCTGATCCCGTCGGTGTCGGTGCCGCTCTCGTTGCTGGGCACCTTCGGCGTGATGTACCTGCTGGGCTATACGCTCGACAACCTGTCGCTGATGGCGCTGACCATCTCCACCGGCTTCGTGGTCGACGACGCGATCGTGGTGATCGAAAACATCTCGCGCCACCTTGAAGAAGGCATGACGCCCTACGAAGCGGCGATGCTTGGATCGAGAGAGATCGGCTTTACTGTGCTCTCCATGTCCGTCTCGCTGATCGCGGTATTCATCCCGATCCTGCTGATGGGTGGCATCGTGGGCCGGCTCTTCCGCGAGTTTGCGGTGACGCTTTCGGTTGCCATCATGGTCTCGCTGGTGGTCTCGCTCACCACCACGCCGATGCTGTCGGCGCGCTTTCTTCAAGCGCACTCCGCGCGCAAACATGGCCGCATCTACCTGCTTGGCGAGCATTTTTTCAACTTCATCCTGAAGGAGTATGAGCTCGGTCTGAGCTGGGTGTTGCGCCACCAGTTGCCGGTGCTGCTCATCACCATCGGCACCTTTCTGCTCAACATTTACCTCTTCGTCCTGGTGCCGAAAGGCTTCTTTCCACAGCAGGACACGGGACGCCTGGGCGGCCGCATTCAAGGCCAGCAGGACGTCAGCTTCGACGCGATGAAGAAAAAGGTGCAGCAGATGACCGAGACCGTGAAGAGCGATCCCGGCGTGCTGAACGTCATGAGCTCCGTGGGCGGTGGCGGCCCAGGCGGCGGTGCCTCCAACAGCGGTAACATGTTTATCTTCCTCAAGCCGCTCCCGCAGCGGAAAGGTGAGAACGCCGACGACATCATCAATCGGCTGCGCCCCAAGCTCTCGGGCGTGCCGGGCGTCGTCACATACCTGCAGTCCTCGCAGGAGCTCAACATCGGCGGCCGGCAGTCCGCCACGCAGTATCAGTACACGCTTACGGGCGATTCGGTAACCGACCTGAACCACTGGGCGCCGCTGATGATGACGGCCATGCAGAAGGAGCCGGAGCTGCGTGATGTGGCCACGGACCAGCAGGACAAAGGTCTACGGGCTCAGCTCGTCATTGACCGCGACACGGCATCACGGCTCGGCATCACCTCGCTTGCCGTAGATCAGACGCTGTCTGCAGCATTCGGGCAACGGCAGGTATCCACCACCTACAAAACGCTGAACCAGTACCATGTCGTGCTTGAAGTGGCGCCGCAGTTTCAGCAGTCGCCAGACGCGTTGAAGACGATCTACGTGAAGGCGTCCACGGGTGCGCAGATTCCTCTCTCAGCCATCTCGCATTTTGAGATGCAGCGCATTCCGCTGCAGGTCAATCATCAGGGACTTTCACCGGCAGCGACGCTGTCGTTCAACCTGGCACCGGGTATTTCGCTCTCGCAGGCGACCAACGCCATTGATCACGCGCGCAACTCGATCGGCATGCCTGCATCCATTGCGGGTGGCTTTCAGGGAACGGCTGCTGCGTTCAAAGACTCGCTTGCCTCCGAGCCGATCCTGATTCTGCTGGCACTCACCGCCGTCTACATCGTGCTCGGCATCCTGTACGAAAGCTTTATTCATCCGCTTACGATCCTGTCCACGCTGCCATCGGCGGGTGTGGGCGCGATCCTGGCGCTGCTGGTCACGCAGACTGACCTTTCCGTCATTGCCATGATCGGCATCGTGCTCCTGATCGGCATTGTGAAAAAGAACGCCATCATGATGATCGACTTTGCCCTGGTCGCCGAGCGCGAACACGGCAAGACGCCGCAGGAGTCGATCTACGAAGCTTGCCTTCTGCGCTTCAGGCCCATCATGATGACGACCATGGCGGCGATGCTGGGCGCGGTACCGCTCGCCTTCGGCACGGGCACCGGCTCTGAGCTGCGCCGGCCTCTGGGCATCACCATCGTGGGCGGGCTGCTGGTGTCGCAATGCCTTACGCTGTTCACCACGCCGGTGGTTTACCTCTACATGGACCGCTTCCGTGCTTTCGTCGAGAGGGCACGTGGCAAGCGGACGGAGAAGCAGGCTGCAGGGCGCTTCCATCCCGCGCCAGCACCCGGCGACTAAGCGGAGCGGTGCCACTGTTCGGCACACGGCTGCAACCTCGTCCATGGGTGGGTCATCCCATGGGTATGTCAAGAACCGCCATGGTCGTGGCCGCAATGCTGTTCGCCGGAGCGGCGGTTGCCCAGACGCCGACGCCCGCAGCGGGTACCGGCGCGCAAACAAGCGGCAACGGCACACAGTCCACCACGCTCACGCAGGGCGCGTCGCCATCGCGCGCGAACGGCTCCGCACCTGCCGCCAGCGCACCCGGCACCAGCGGCACACCCGGAAGATCCGGCTCGAACGGCACGCCGGGAGGCAGCACGGGCGGGGGCACGCCGGGTCAGCCGAGCAGCGGTGCAAATGCCACGCCGGCACCGCTGGGCAACGGCAAGGTCGAGATTATCGGCCGTCCTTCGATGCAGCGACAGCCATCTGAGGACAAGCCGCTGTTGCCCATAGCGTCGCTCGCCAACGCGGTCGGCATTCCGTCCGGAACGCCGTTGCGGGTGCGGCTGAAGCAAACGGTCGATTCGGGCCACGCACGCAATGGCGACATGCTCGACGGTACCCTGACTGAGGCTGTCGGCAAGCTGAAGTCAGGCACACCGGTACGGCTTACCGTCGTGCAGGCGTCCAGGGCCGGGGCGATCCTGAGCTATGGCGAACTGTCGCTACAGGTGGTTGCGGTGGGGCCGCATAACCTGCTGTCAGAGACGATCAGCGCGCAGGGGCAAGAGGGTAAGAAGGAACTTCCGGACGCCGCTCCCGCCCGTGGGACTGAGGCTGTCTTTACATCCGACGAGCCCATCACTTTACCCGCGGCGTAACAGTACAGGCCTGTGCTGAGAGCGCCGAACCTGCATCCGCTTCACGTCCGGACGCAGCTTAGACCAGTTGGCTGTCGATCAAGCTCTTCGCACAATCAAGCAGAGCATCACGCGACGGCCGGGCTTGCCAGCCAAGCAGCGCCGATGCCTTGCCTGCGTTGTACTCCCGGCGTCTGCCGAGCATAGACACCGCAAACTTTGCTTCCTCCTGAAAAGGCGCAAGCAGCCGCAGAAGCCAGTCAGGCAACCGCCTGCGGGGAATCTTCGACGACCACTCCGGAAAGCGCTCCCTCAGGATCTCAGCCATCTCGGAAAGCCACAGAAAGTCACCCACACCGATCAGCCTCTGGTTGGCCGCTGCCGGTGAAACCATCGCTTTCAGGTGCAGCTTTACGAGATCGCTTATGTCGGAGATGCTGAAGCCAATGTAGGGCAGGGCAGGCGTCTTGCCCGTCAACAGCCGGGCTACGACACCCACCGAGCCCGAGATGTTGCCGGTCATGGCGGGACCAAGAATCATGCCCGGTAACACCGTCGCAAGCGTGAGACCGGATGCATCCTTCTCGATAAACTCCCATGCGGCCCGTTCGGCCAGGGTCTTTGATCGGATGTACTCCCCCACGCCCCTCCCCCGCAGGTCTGTCCACGTTGTTTCATCGGCCCGCGGTTCGGTTCCATCCGAAGCCGCGGTAGCCTGGGCCGCAGCAACGGAAGAGGTGCAGACTACACGCTGCACGCCGTTCGCAGCCGCGGCCCGAAGAACGCGAAGGGTGCCCTCGCGTGCCGGCGTAACGAGATCGGTTCCCTTGGGCGCTCCCTGGCCCATGGGAGAAGCGACATGTAGCGCGTAGGTGCACCCGGCCAACGCTGCATGCCAGCCTTCGTCGCGAAGAAGATCGGCTTCGGCGAAGGTGAGATCTTCCACGGAGACGCCCTTGGCCGCCACGGCAGCTCTGACCTCGTTCTGCCGCGATAGATTGCGTAGCGTCGCCCGCACGGCGTAGCCCTCCCGCAACAGCCCGACGATCATCCATCCCGCAACGTAGCCCGAAGCTCCTGTTACGAGCGCCGTCTCTTCACGCTTTACCCCGTTTCTCTGCATCGAGCCTCTCTTCTGTCACGAGCTGCCGCATCCCCGTGAAAGGGAGGCGGTATGCTTCAGATACCAGGAGAGTAGGAGTAACCGGCTCCCGGCACAAGGAGGCACTTTGTTGAAACCGGGTCACCTCAAAGTGCCTGTACGCAGGACCTGCGTGAACCACTTCGGCGATCTGCCGACCGGCGTATGCCATTCCGTCAGCGACGTGCTTGCGCGCGTGGGCGACAAGTGGTCCATCCTGATCATCGCCATGCTCTCGCGAGGCAGCATGCGCTTCAGCGAATTAAAACGCAGCCTCGGGTCCATCTCGCAAAAGGTGCTGACGGCTGCATTGCGAGGGCTTGAGCGCGATGGGTACGTCACCCGCACAGTCACGCCAACGATCCCGCCCAGGGTCGATTACGAACTGACCGCGCTGGGACGGGATGTGCTGGTGCCTGTGATCGCCCTTGCGAAGTGGGCGCTGCTCAGCCGCGAGCGGGTCGAAGCGGCACGGGAGAAGTTCGATAGCGCTGCCTGACGGAACGGTTTACAGCGCTTTGATTGCATCCAGCATCTCGGCCGCGTGACCCTCGGGCTTGACGCCGCGAAACTCCGCCGC
>CAXTJS010000121.1:0-8762 GCA_964244605.1 uncultured Terriglobus sp.
CCCGCAAAGAAAGCCGCGCCCCAGAAGGCAGCGAAGACCGTGGCCAAGAAGGCCGCCGTAAAGATTGCACCCAAGGCAGCAAAGAAAGCGGTGAAGGCTCCTGCGAAGAAGACGGCTGCCGGCGGTGCGAAGAAGTCTGCCACGAAGAAGCCCGTAACGGCGGTTCGTGGTGGCAAGGTTGCCGGCAAGAAGGCAGCCCAATCCACGCAACGAGGTAAACCTGTGGCAACGAAGAAGGCAGCAACACCCGCAAAGAAGACAGTCGCGAAGAAGGCTGTAGCCAAGAAGACGGCACCGGCCAAGAAGTCAGTGACCCCGGCGAAGAAGACTGCAGCCAAGAAGACGGCGACCAAGGCTCCTGCCAAGAAGACGGCAACCAAGGCACCGGCGAAGAAGACCGCAGCCAAGAAGACCACGAAGTAAACGCAACACCGG
This sequence comes from uncultured Terriglobus sp., assembly GCA_964244605.1. Lineage (GTDB taxonomy): Bacteria > Acidobacteriota > Terriglobia > Terriglobales > Acidobacteriaceae > Terriglobus. The sequence goes on from CAXTJS010000121.1 coordinate 436, forward strand.
CAACCCGTTGCTGATCCCAGTGGCGGCGTAGTTCAGGCAAGCAAAAATGCCCGGCTCCTCGTAAGAGGCTCCGGGCATTTTTGCGTCTGCTAACCCTTCGTATTGCCAGATAACCAGTTAGCTCTTCGCCTTCTTCGCTTCTTCAATCGCGGCGATCACTTCTTCGCTGTGGCTCGCAGGCTTCACTTCCGGCCACACCTTCACCACCTTGCCCGCAGGCGAGATCAGATAGGTCACGCGTGAAGCGAACTTGTTTGCGCCAAAGCTCTTGATCGGCACGCCGTACTCGTCCACGACCTTGTGCTCCGGGTCGGCGAGCAGCTTGAAGGTGAGGTTCTCCTTCGTGCAGAAGGTCTTGTGGCTGTCTGCCGTGTCGAGCGAGACGCCGAGCACGGCTGCGCCGAGCTTGTCATACTGCGCCTGGTCGCGCTGAAAGTTGTGCGCCTCCAGCGTGCAGCCGCTGGTCATGTCTTTCGGGTAGAAGTAGAGAACGACCCACTTGCCCTTGTAGTCCTTGAGTGAGACCTGCTTCTCTTCCTGCGACGAAAGCGTGAAGCTGGGTGCGCTTGCGCCGGGCTCAAGCAGGCCTTCTGCAGCGGCGGCCATTGCGCGCTTTGCGGTAAAGATGCTGGCGAAGATTGCGAGGACGAGCATCGTCCAAAGACCGAGTCGCTGCATGGGTAGAACCTCCGTGGCTTACGTGTCGAGTATATGTGGGCGGGCTGCGATCGGAGGCCGGCTCACGCCTGTTCTTTTGCGAGCCCCGGCATGGCGACGATCGCGATAGCCGCCGCATTGGCAGCCTCCACGACTGCAGACCGGTCAAAAATCAGTGTGCGGTCCGCCTCAATTGCGAGGCAGGTTGCGCCTGCTCGCTGCATGACTTCAAGGGTGGGCACACCGATCACGGGCACGTCGAAGCGCACGTCCTGTTTGGGTTTTGCCACCTTCACCACCGTCAGGGCCCGCGCGAGCGTTGACGCCCCAGCATCCGCATCGACGCTTTGCATCAGGCTGCCCGCGCGCAGGATCGTTGCATCCGTGCCCTCCATGGCCTCTACCGCAACACAGGCGCCGGCGGCGATCACCACGGTTTGCCCCAGGTCAAAGCCTGCGATGCCGCGCGCCACGGTGAGGCCGTACTCGATGTCCGCGCGCTCCTGCTCAGTGGGTTCTCGTCGCGTAAGCACGCCGGCCTGCGCGAGCAGCGGCTCCAGATAGGCCGTCGACGAAATCAGCTCAATGCCTTCGTCACCCAGCACCTTCGCCACGGCGCCCAGCAGCATATCGGTGGAACGCGTGCGTAGGCTGAGCAAGAGCTTGGCAAGCCGCCAGTCCGGCCGTATGGACGAGAAGATCTGCTTGTGCCGCACCTGCCCGGCCATCACGGCGCGCGTCACGCCCTCGGCCTTAAACGTGTCGATCAGCTTCGAGAGCTCGCCCAGGGAAAGCCAGTGCACGCGGATGCCGGGATCGGCTGCGGCGCGCTCGTTCATCTCCGCATCGGCTTCCTCTTCGATGGCGGCAACGATCACGGTCAAGCCGTGCGCGCGTGCAGCATCGAGCAGCAGAAACGGAAACCGGCCGTTGCCAGCGATGAGACCGAGACGATCTTGATCCAAGTGCCACCTTAACGGTCCGCGCCCGGCAGAAGGTTGCGATTGTCGGCACCCTCGCAAAGCGGTTCTGAAATCTGGAGAGATACTCTTCATCCTAGCAAGCGCACTGATCTGCCACCTTGTTCCGGCTGCGCTGCCAGCTCGTGCAAGCAGAGCCGTTAGCATGGACTTATGGAAATGAGTGGTGCCAATCCGGGTGTGACGCTTCAGCTGACCGGCAAGGTCGCGCTGATTACAGGTGGCTCACGCGGCATCGGTGCGGCGACGGTGCGGCTCTTCCGGCACGCTGGTGCACGCGTGGTCTTCAGCTATCGATCCGCTGCAGCGAAGGCAAAAGCGCTGGCGGCAGAGTGCGGGGGCCCGGAACTCTGCCGGGCCGTGCAGCAGGACCTGCTGAGACCCGGCGACGGCGATGCCCTGGTTGCAAGCGCCGTCAAGGCCTTTGGCAGGGTCGACTGCCTGGTGGCAAACCACGGCATCTGGCCGCCACAGGACGTTGCGATCGGCAGCATGACGGATGAGCAGTGGCACAATACGCTCGGCGTAAACCTTGACAGCGTCTTCGGGCTGGTGCGCGCGGGTGTCGCGCAAATGCTGACGCAGACGCCCGATGCTGACGGCAGCCGGGGAAAGGTAGTGCTGGTCAGCTCCACCGCTGGCCAGCGCGGAGAAGCATTGCACACCGACTACGCCGCAAGCAAAGGCGCGCTGATCAGCATGACCAAGGGCCTGTCCACGGAGCTTGCGGGGCAGGGTATCGCGGTGAACTGCGTTGCGCCCGGCTGGGTGCGCACAGAGATGAGCGAAAGCACCCTGCGCGACGCGGACGCGTCCAAGAAGATATTCGGCACCATCCCGCTCGGGCGCGTCGGCACGCCGGATGAGATTGCTGGGCCCATCCTGTTCCTGTGCACGCCCTGGGCGGGTTTCGTCTCCGGTGAGATCTTCAACGTGAACGGCGGCGCGGTGCTCGCGGGCTGACGTCTCAATCTGAGGTGATTTGGTGAACTGCTCTTCGTTGCGGAACCGCATGCTGTGTGTCGGCTGCCTGCTCGTGTTCGGATGTTTGCCTTCGGCTTTCTCGCAGAGTCCCACCGATGCCAAGCAGAAGGACGACAAGATTGTCGTCACGCAAACCTCGCCCAACGGCACCGAAGATGCCAAAGCGCGCGAGCTGCTCAACCAGATGCAGACTGCCCTCGGTGGCAACCGCCGCATGCAGCGGCAGGACTACCGGCTTGAGGGCCGCACGTCCTCGTTTTTCAAGAACAATCCGACTGGCTCCACCGAGTACGTGATGTACCACCACCCGCTTGCAGGCAGCACCTTCGAGGACCGCGTCGAACTTACCAAGAAGCGTGACATCGTGCAGATCTGGACGCCGACCGAGGGCTATGAGGTCACTTACAAGGGCCGCAAGAATCTGCCCGCGGAGGACCGCGACCTGTACTTTCAGCGGCAACGGTACTCGCTGGACAACCTCATCCTGAACTGGGTGAATGATCCCAAAGCCATCGTCATTTACAACGGACGCAAGCTCGTTGCGCGCCGCCAGGCTGACACCGTGACCGTCGTCAACGCCGCCAACGAAAGCGTCACGCTCGACCTTGAGGCCGAGACGCACCTGCCGATACGCCGCACCTTCCAGGTGCGCAACGAGAAGTACAAAGACTTCGACGAAGACAGTGAGGAGTACAGCGACTGGCACAGCGAAACCGGCACACCCGTGCCCTTTGCGACCACGCGTTACTTCAACGGCGACATGGTCAGCCAACGCTTTGTGACAAGGATCGAGTTCGAACCGGTCAGCGTTGCCATGTTCTCGTCGACCGCACCCATCGGCAAGCACAAGTAACGGTGATTGCTTGTACCTACTAAGAGTTCACTTGAAAGGGCACGGCTTCAGCCGTGCCGAAAGCCTTTGAAAGATTTGTGCGCGCGGCCTTATGTCCCCATAGAGGGATTAGGCTGCTCGTGCCGCGCGGTGCGACGGTTCCGATTACCGGGCTGCATTGGATTTTGGCATACCTGCGCTGTACGTGTTCCGCGCGGAACGGAATCGGTATCCCCGCATCACGCTGTGACCGCGCGTGTCATTACCTAGCTGTTGGGCAGCACGGCTGAAGCCGTGCCCTTCAAGGGCACTGCGAGTAGTTCGCTGCTGCTCCTTTTACATCGCAAAGCAGACTACATCGTGAACGTAATGACCTGCACGCTATAAGCGGGCACGGTGTGCTGCATGTTGCTGTTCACGCCGCGCAGATTGCTATGCACGGGCACGATGCGCTTTGGGTCGGTGATGGAGTTGGTCTCTGCCGGGTCAGTGCCGCCGAGTGTCTCCACGGATGCTTCTCGCTGCAGCTTGCCGGTGCCATTCAGGTGCAGCGTGACCGGTTGCGGTGCCGAGGTCGCGTTGACCAGCTTCAGGTAGAGCTTGTTTTTCGCCGCGTCTGTGGTGACGGAGTAGAACAGGCGGTCGCTGCCGCCGGTCTTGCTCGATACGGGAACGTCGGTGCCCAGGGACTCCGCGAAGAGCGCCTGCGCGTAGTACGAGGGTGCGCCGTAGCTGGTCATCGCGTCATAGCCGATCAGGTCGCTCTCCCACTGCACGCCGTTCACGTTGACGAAGAGTGGCGCGTACGCGGCTAGAGCGATCAGGTCACTGTTGCGCTCCATCGACGTCATGAAGGCGGCATCGCCAAGCATCGCGCCCAGGTTCGTGGTGGGCGATCCCTCACGTGTGGCCCACTCACCCACGAAGATCTTTGGGCCGCTGCGGTCCGCGTTGTCATACTTGTTGAGCATGCTGAAAAACTCGTCGGCACGCTTGTAGTAGTGGTCATCGATCACGTCCGGCACGATGGTGGTGACTGGCGTCGTGGCGATGACCTGCAGGCTTGGATACGCTGCCTTGATGGCGCGATGGAACTGCGCGTAACGGCCGCCGTAGCTGCCCGACCGGTCGAAGTTGTCTTCGTTGCCGACCTCCACATAGTGCAAGGGGAAGGGCGCGGGATGCCCAAGCTGCGCGCGCACCGCGCCCCACTTGGTGTGAATGTCGCCGGTAACGAACTCGATCTCGTCGAGTGCATCATCTACATATGGCTTCAGCGAAGCTCCGGGCGGCACATGGGCACCCTTCAGCGAGTAGCCGGCGTAGACCGCAAGCACCGGCTCCACGTTCAGGTCTTCCGTCCACTCCAGGAACTCGAGCAGGCCAAGGCCGTCGGTTGACGTGTAGTTCCACGGGCTGCGATGCGTGGGCCGGTTCTCCAGCGGACCGAGCGTCGCCTTCCAGTCGAAGCGCTCCTCCAGCGTGTCGCCCTCAAGGTAGTTGCCGCCGGGCAGGCGCACAAACTTCGGGTGCATGCCGGCGAGCAGTTCCATCAGGTCGGGCCGATTGCCGTTGGCGCGATTCTTATAAGTCGGCGGAAAGAGCGAGATCAGTTGCAGGCGTGCGGAGCCGGGCTGCTGAAAGGTCAGTTGAAAGTGGTTCAGCGCAGACGGCGTCAGCTTGCCCGTGTGCAGCGTCAGCTCGTAGCGCTTCCAGTCTTTGGTGAGCGGCGCACTGCTGGCGAGCGCCAGCACCTTACCGCTTACGTCGCTGACCAGCGCGGCCGTTACCGGGCCGGCGTTCTCCCCCGGGCTCTTGGCGAAGAAGGAAGCCGTGTAAGTCGTGTCCGGCCGAACGGGAATGCCCCAGTAGCCGCCGTTGCGCAGGCCTGCCGGGTTCTGCGCGTCGGCCGCGCTCACATCCAGCTGAATGCTGCGCGGCAGGTCGGTGCTGGGCCCGTCGTTCGGCTCGTTCCTCATCGTCGCGCGGCCCGTACCCACGGCAACGGAATCCCAGCGGCCAACGCCCGACCAGCCATGTTCCAGCGTGCGATTGCGCAACAGCTCTCCGTAGAGCCCACCATCGTAGGAGTAGTTGATCTCCTCCGTCATCAGCCCGTAGAGCGTCGGGCTCACCTTGTGCAGACTCTTGTCCGCCTGCACCTCAATCACGGCAGGCCCCTGCGCCATGGCATGCCTTGTGACGCTTGAGGTCACCATGAGGGAAAGCACGACAGTTGCAGCGAACCGGGACAGGAGGGCGAGGTGCTTACCGAGGGCTGGCTGGGGGGTAGTCATGTTCTCCCATTGTGCGCGGGGCCGGCGGCGATTGGCAATCGGCAGGCGCAGCCCGCGTACGCGCTCCCGCTACACTTGCTGCGTAGCACCAGGAGACATATGCGCGCGCTCGGATGTTTTCTCTTGTTTCTTCTCGGCCTGCTCGGGCAGACCATGCTGTCCGCGCAGCAGGCGACTACCGCGGCAGCTCAGCCACCGCAGGTAGATCCGACGCTGGTGCTGCCGGTGGAGTCGTTGAAGCCGGAGCAGATTGCAGCGATGCAGAAGAAGCTTGCTGACTGGGCAGATCTCGCTCGCTACCGCGAGGACAACACGACGCTGCCTCCCGCGGAGCCGGGCCGCGTCGTCTTCCTGGGCGACAGCATCACCGATGCCTGGGGACGCCGCGACAACTCCGTCTTCTTCCCTGGAAAGCCCTTCGTCAACCGCGGCATCAGCGGCCAGACTACGCCGCAGATGCTCATTCGCTTTCAGCAGGATGTCGTGGCGCTCAAGCCGGCGGCGGTCGTGATCCTGGCCGGCACGAATGACCTTGCGGGTAACACCGGTCTCTCCACGCTGCCCATGATTGAGGACAACCTGCGCTCCATGGTCGCGATCGCGAAGGCAAACAACATCCGTGTGATCCTTGCAAGCGTGCTGCCGGTTGCAGACTACCCGTGGCGCAAGGGCCTGGAGCCCGCCGGCAAGATCCGCGACCTGAACGCGTGGATGAAGCGCTATGCTGCCGAGCAGAACTGCACTTATCTGGACTACTACTCCGCCTTCGTGGACAAGCAGGGCGGCATGAAGCCGGGCACTAGCAAAGACGGTGTGCACCCCACGCCCGCAGGCTACGCCATCATGATGCCGATTGCGCAGGCGGCTATCGACCATGCCTTAAAGCCGTAGCCCGGTGTGGACACTTAGGAACCATCACAGGTTCCTCCCAGCGGTGTGCGCACTGCTACCTTCAACAGATGCTTCGGTCTATCAGCACGCATGTGTTCCTGCAGCAGCGGCTGCATGCCGGTCTGCTGGACGCGCTGGTCGCCGGCGGCGCGCAGTCGATTGAGCTATTCGCCGCGCGCCACCACTTCGACTACACCGACCGTGCGGAGATCAAGGAACTCAGCAAGTGGTTTCGCAGCAACGATGTGCGCGCGACCATGCACCAGCCCATCTTCGACAGCAGCACCACGCCAGCGCAGTGGAGCAAGTATGTCTCCGCGACGCTGAACCTCATCGACCCGGACAAGAGCAAGCGCATCGATGCGATGGACGAGGTGAAGCGCGCGCTCGAGACAGCCGAGCAGATCGACGTCGACTCGCTCGTGCTGCACCTAGGCACGGCGGACGACCGCTGGAACGAGCGCTCGCTCGATCTGTCACTCACTGCCGTCGAACACATCAAGGCCTTTGCGCATCCACTCGGCGTGAAGACGCTGGTCGAGACCCTGCACAACGACGTAACCACGCCCGAGCATCTGCTCGACATCCTGCGCATCGGCCATCTTGACAGTGTTGGCGTCTGCCTCGACGTCGGCCACATGAACCTGCCCGGCATGCCGGCGATGACGGAAGCCTTCAGCCTTCTCGGCAAGCGCATTGCCGAGCTGCACCTGCATGACAACGGCGGCGAGCGTGACGAGCACTGCTGGCCGGGTGAAGGCAAGATCGACTGGACTGTTGTGCGCGAGGGCATCGCGACACTCGCGCCGGATGTAAAGGGTGTGCTTGAGATCCGCTACCAGCCGGAGAGCGACGCGAAGACGGTGAGTGCGCAGGCGGCGAAGGTGTTCCGCATGCTCGAGCAGTGAACCTCTTAACAGCCGGTCTTTTTACAAGTGTCATCCTGAGCGCAGCGAAGGATCTCACGTCTTCCTTCAGTAACGGTGCAACGGGAAGAGTTGAGATCCTTCACTTTGTTCAGGATGACACTTCCGAATAGGACTTACTGCATCGGGCACTACACTCGTATTTGTATGTCTACCGAAACACCCGCCGCCGCTCCGCTCACGTCCATCGCAAACATCGGCCAGCATGAAGGCGAGACTGTTCGCCTGCGCGGCTGGCTGTATAACTTGCGAGCCAGTGGCAAACTGCTCTTCCCCATCTTTCGTGATGGCAGCGGCACCATCCAGGGCATCGTGCCCAAAGCGGCTGTCTCAGAGCAGGTCTTCGAGACGCTCAAGAACCTGACGCTCGAATCCAGCGTCACCGTTACCGGGAAGGTGCGCGCCGACCAGCGTGCGCCCAGCGGCTACGAACTCGACGTAGAGAACGTCGAGGTCACGCAACGCGTGCCAGACGACCAGCCCTTCCCGATCACGCTGAAGGAGCACGGCACCGACTTCCTCATGGAGCGGCGTCACCTGTGGATGCGCACGCCGCGGCAGTCCGCGATTTTGCGTGTGCGCGCCACCATCATGCGGGCCGCGCAGGAGTTCTTTGACACGCGCGACTTCACCCGCACCGATCCGCCCATCCTCACGCCCGCCGCGTGCGAGGGCACCAGCGAGCTCTTTGAGATGAAGTACTTTGACGAGGGCAACGCCTACCTGACGCAAAGCGGCCAGCTCTATATCGAAGCCACGG
>CAXTJS010000122.1:0-8715 GCA_964244605.1 uncultured Terriglobus sp.
AAACACCCGCCGCTCGCGCGCTCGCTCTACCGCAGCGTGGAAGAGGGTCACTCCATCCCGTTCGACCTCTACGCAGCCGTCGCTGCGGTGCTGGCCTTCCTCTTCCGGCAGAGTGCGCAGCGCACGCAGCAGCAGGGTAACTACGGGCCGGGTGGCTACAGCGCAGCAAGCATGGCGACCGAGCGGTTCCCGTTGCCGAACCGCATCGTGATGGAACCGGCAACGATTGAGGCGCAGCTATGAGCGGCAGCACTGCAACAACGCAGAACCAAGCAGCAGGGAGATCGTGATGGACGAGAAGCTGAAGAGTTCCGCCGCAATCCGGCAGATGTTGTTGCCGCTCGGCGCAATCAGCACCGTGTTCGTGATGCTGGTGCCGGTGCCGGCGTTCTTCATGGACATCCTGCTGGCGCTTTCTATCGGCGCGTCCGTCCTTGTATTTCTCACGGCGGTGCAGGTGCGCAAGGCGACGGAGCTCTCCGTCTTTCCGACGTTGCTGCTTCTGCTCACGCTCTTTCGGCTGTCGCTGAACCTGGCATCGAGCCGCCGCATCCTGCTGCACGGCAGTGAGGGGACGCATGCTGCAGGTTCCGTCATCGAGGCGTTCGGACAGTTCGTCGTCGGCGGCAACTATGTCGTTGGCTTCGTGCTGTTCCTCGCCTTGATTGCGATCCAGTTCCTTGTCGTCAGCCATGGCGCGGTGCGCACGGCAGAGGTAACGGCCCGCTTCACACTTGATGCGTTGCCGGGCAAGCAGATGGCCATCGATGCCGACATGAACGCCGGCCTCATCGACGAGCAGGGTGCACGCAAGCGCCGCGAAGCGATCGCGCGGGAAGCCGAGTTCTACGGTGCTATGGACGGCGCCGCCCGCTTCAACCAGCGTGATTCGCTTGCGACTATTCTGATCACCGGTATCAACATCATCGCCGGGCTCTTGATCGGCGTCTTGCAGCAGGGCGTTGACCTCGCGACGGCGGTCAAGACTTACACGATCTTGACGGTGGGCGACGGCTTGGTCACCATGATTCCGAGCCTGCTGGTCAGCGTTGCGGGCGGCATGGTGCTCACGCGCGCTTCGTCCGCGGGCACGCTGGACCAGGAACTCGGGGCGCAGCTCTTCAAGCGGCGCAACACGCTTTACCTTGCCGCCGGCGTACTTGCGGCGATGGCACTCGTGCCGGGCCTGCCGAAGCTCGCGTTCCTCAGCATTGCCGGTGCGGTCCTGTTGTTCGCTCGGCGTTTGCCTGCTGAGGGAGCCGCAGCGATGGAGACTGCGGAAGGCGCAGCGGCCGCGGCGAAGGCCGCCGATCCGAACGCGACCGAGAACCTGGCGGGTCTGCTCAAGGTAGACGACCTCACGCTGGAGATAGGCTTCCAACTGATCCCGCTCGTTGACGAGAAGCAGGGCGGGCAGATGTTGAACCGGGTGCGCGCACTGCGCAGGCATCTGGCTACGGAGCTCGGCTTCATCGTGCCGTCCGTGCACATCACCGATAACCTGCGTCTTCGCCCGCGCGAGTATGTCGTGTCTCTCCGCGGCACGGAGATCGGCCGCTGGCAGACGGAAGGAAACTGCCTGCTAGCCGTCAACACCGACCCGAAGGCGCGGCCCATACCCGGCATTGAGACGCGTGAGCCTGCCTTTAACGTTTCCGCTCGCTGGATCCAGCCGGGGCTCGAAGAGCAGGCGCTCGCCAGCGGCTACTCGGTTGTGGATCAAACCGCCGTCATCGGTACGCACCTTGCCGAGTTGATCCGCCGCCACGCCCATGAACTGCTGGGCCGCGCAGAGACAAAGCGCCTGCTCGACTCCGTGAGCGACACCCATCCCAAGCTGGTCGAGGAGCTCGTACCCAAGCTGATGAGCCTCGGCGAGGTGCAAAAGGTGCTGCAGCAGCTGCTGCGGGAGCAGGTCTCGATACGCAACCTCGGCATCGTGCTCGAGACGATGGTCGAGTTCGCTGCCGCCAACAAACATGTGGTCTTTCTCACGGAGCAGGTGCGCCAGGCGCTGGGCCGCGGCCTGGTCAAGCCGCTGCTCGATGCGGATGGCGGCTTGCCCGTTCTGGTGCTGGATCGCGCACTCGAAGAAGAGATCCTCTACACCTTCGATCCGGAAGGTGCGAAGCGCTTGTTGGGTGATGGCCGCAGGGCGTCTCCGAATGCGCAGAGCTTTCTGCGGCAGCTGCTGGACTCTGTGAAACGGCTAACCGGCGAGGGCGAGGCTTCGGCCCTTCCCGTGCTTCTCTGTCCATCACCGGCCCGGTACCACCTGCGCCGGTGGCTTGAACCGTTTCTGCCGAAGGTCACGGTTCTGTCACCGACGGAGATACCGCCCGAAATACGCGTACGCAGCCTTGGCACGGTAGGGCAGTAGCGCAACCTGATCAGGATTTGCAACAGACACTTTGTGACGCCGGAGTACACCATGAGCGAAGAACAGCGGAACCGGGCAGACCTTCTCACCACCGCGGAGATGCCGGTCGGCATGCTTAGCACGGGCATTGATTTTGCCACAGGATCCGAGTACAAGTCGCGCCCTGCTCCCATCTCAGCCGCAGAGCGCGACCGGCTACTCGTGGAGCATCTGCCGACGGTGCGCTTCGTCGCTCGCCGCATTCACGAGCGGCTGCCGCAGCATGTTGAGATGGACGACCTCGTCTCGGCCGGCATCGTCGGCCTGATCGATGCGTTTGCGAAGTTTGACCGCACCAAGCAGGTGCAGTTCAAGAGCTACGCGCAGTTCCGCATCCGCGGCGCAATTTTGGATTCGCTGCGCACGCTTGACTGGAGCCCGCGCGAACTGCGACGCAAGGGTCGCGCGGTCGAGGAGACGATCCGCACGCTCACGCAGAAGCTGGGTAAGGCGCCGACCGAAGGCGAGATCGCCGAGGGCATGGAAATGTCGCTCACCCAGTATCAGCAGTTGCTTGGCGAGCTGAAGGGTCTCGAGATCGGCAGCCTCAACATGGAGCGTAACGAAGACTCAGGCGATGACGAGCTTGCGTACGTCGCCGGCTCGCCGGAGGACGAGCCGCTCTTCCGCTGCCTCAAGGGCGAACTGAAGCAGCACCTCGTCGATGCCATCGAGGGCCTGCCGGAGAAGGAGCGCCTGGTGCTGACTCTCTACTACTACGAGGAACTGACCATGAAGGAGATCGGTCTTGCGCTGGGCGTGGTGGAGTCGCGCGTCTCGCAGATCCACTCCGCCGCGGTGGTGCGCCTTCGTGTTGCGATGGCAGATCTGCGTAGCAAGAACCAGCCGGCGATCGAGCAGAAGGGAAAGAAGACGCGTGCCCGCTGAAGACACCCTTGAGACGACGGCACCGGAGCGCTTCGACTTCGGACAGGCCGGCCACATCAGCACGGACCAGTTCCGTATTTTGCGGTCTGTCGACGAGCAGTTTGCGCGATCACTGACGAATACGCTCTCTGCCTGGCTGAGAACCAACCTTGCTGTCACGCCGCAACCGGCACAGCAGGGAACTTTCAAACAGTTTCTTGAGAAGCCGGAACGCAGCTACATGATCCCGGTGGAGTTACCGGATCATCACGTGCGCGGCGTCTTGCGCTGGCCGTTCCGTCTTGTCTCTGAAGTTGTCGATCTCTTGCTTGGTGGCAGCGGGTCTGTGGCCGAGCTTGATCGGGACCTCACCGAAATCGAGGAGGCGGTGCTGCTTGCGGTGCTCGAAATCGTCATGCGCGAACTGAATACCGCGTGGCAATACATCGGCGTTCGCTTTGAGATGGGCGAGCGTGAGCGCGACGGCCAGGAGCGCGCCCTGATGGCTGCGCAGGAGAAAATTGTCTCGCTGCACTTCGAGCTTGCGATGCCGAGTGCCACTGCGGAGCTTTCGTTCTGCTTCCCGTCGTCCGCGCTGAATACATCGTTGCGCCTGTTTGCCGCGAACCGGGCCGCGCCGCGCCAGCGCAGTGAAGAGGAACTGAGCCGCATCCGTGGTCTGCTCAGTGCCGCGCGCATCAAGGCAGGCATGTGCTTCCCGCCGGTGCTTGTTTCAGCGGACGAACTGCTCCGCTTGCAGCCGGGCTCCATTCTGCGCCTGCCCCTTTCGCAGAACACACCGGGCGAACTTCGCCTTGGCGACAAGGCCCTCTTTGAAGCGATGCCGGTCCGCACCGGCGAGCGCCGTGCCGCGCGGGTGACCGTGTCCAGCAACGCAGCTTAGCTGGCGGTCGTGAACGAAATTTGAACGACGAAGGTTTCGCATGAGTCTGGAAGAATCGATCCCGAACACGCACCTGCAGCAGGCCGCAGCTGCACCGACACCATGGCTCGACGTGGAGCTGGAGGTACGGCTCCACTTTGGCGGTCGCGAGATGCTGCTCTCTGAAGCTCTCGAGATCGGGCCCGGCACGGTACTTGAACTGGACCGTCATGTCTCGGACTCGGTTGACCTGCTCGTGGGCGACCGGATCGTCGCGCGCGGAGAAGTGGTTGTTCTGGGCGGGAACTTCGCCCTGCAGATTGCCGAGGTGCTGCCACCGCAGCCCAGATTAGAGAGTGTGCGATGCCTCCTGTAGATACAAGCCTGACCTCTTCGCTGCCGGTACGCAGCAACCCGCTGCCGCCCATGATGCTGCGCGGCGCTGACAAGCATGCCGCTGGCCAGTGCCCGTGTGGCGAACGTCGCCCGCTCTCGGTGCTGCTCGGTATGCGCAGCAGTCAGCGTCCGCAACTGGAAGGCCGTTGGCACTGCCGCCGAGCCTGTCTGCAGCACACCGTCAAGGCCATGGTGACGCGTGAGTTCCGCACCGGTGCAGCAGGTGAATCGCGCATGCGGCATCGCGTGCCGCTCGGGCTCATCCTGCAGACGCGTGGCGTCATCACGCAGCAGCAGTTGCGCGACGCGCTCATCATTCAGGAGCAGACCGGCGCTCGTCTTGGCGACGTGCTGATTCGCCGCTTCGGCGTCCCGGAGAGCCGCATCGCCTCTGCGCTTGCGTCGCAATGGAACGCCCCGGTATGGCACCTGGAGGAGTCGCCGGAGCCCAGGCTGCTGCGTATCGCTCCGCTTGCAATCCTGCGCTCGTCCGGCATGATTCCGGTGCGCATGATCGGCCGTCGCATTCACCTTGCTTCTGCGAACTCCATCGACTCAGCCCTCGCGTTCGCGCTGGAACGCATGCATCGCACTGAGGTGGAGTGCGGTATCGCATCCGCCTCGACGATTGATTCCGCCTGGAACACGCTCACGCTCCAGGCTGCGCCGCCCGCCGAGGAGATCCGCTGCACGGATGTGGAAGAGCTAACCCGCCGTATGGCGCGCACTGTGGAGCAGCTGCAGCCGGTGGAGTCGCGTGCCGTGCGTGTTGGGCGGCGGATGTGGCTGCGTGCCTGGCTTGAGCCTGCCGCGGCAACGGGCGGCCCTCTGCACACGACAGATGTGGTGGATTACCTGTTCACTCTGCCCGGAGATCGGCCGGTCTGGCCATTACCGGCTGAGGCGCGAGCTTAGCCTGCTCTAAGTTTGCCCGCCGGAGCTTTGGCGCACGACGTGCACTTACTCCCGGCATGGACAGCGGACTGTACGCGGCGTACACGGGTGTACTGGCGAGAACGCAGGCGCTGGACACTGCCGCTAACAACCTGGCGAACGCAAACACCAACGGCTTCCGTGCGCAGCGCGACTACTTTCGCGGCGTGCTCGCCGCTTTCTCCCCCGAGACGGTGGAGAAGGGCGGCATGGAAGAGGCCGTGAACCGCTTCGGCGTTCTGGGCGGCACGTCGCTTGACCTGTCGCAGGGTGTGCTGCAGGCCACCGGCAACCCACTCGATCTTGCCTTGCAGGGCAACGGCTTCTTTCAAGTGGCAACCGCGAATGGAACGCGGTTGACCCGTGATGGTTCCTTTCAACGCAGCGCTGACGGCACGCTCTCAACAGCCAAAGGTGAAGCCGTGTTAAGCGACAGCGGCGCGAAGATTACAGTCCCGACTGGCAGCATTCATGTAAGCGCAGATGGCACCGTGAGCGTGAGCACCGCGGCGGGCAGTGCCGTCGCCGGCAAGGTCGGCATCGTCAGCTACGCGGCAGCAGACCTGCAGTCAGAAGGCACCAACCGCTTCACCATTCGCGATGGAGCGAAGGCGCTGAAGTCAGACGCGACCGTGCAGGAAGGTTCGCTCGAGGGTGCAAATCAGGATGCCGTGCACGGCACCATGCAGCTGCTGCTCATTCAGCGACAGGCCGAGATGATGCAGAAGGCGCTCTCCGTTTTCTCAAACAGTTTGGACAAGACAGCCGCCGAAGAACTCGGCCGTGTATAGCGAGGCAAGCAGATGATTCGAGCGATGTATACGGCCGCGAGCGGCATGAGCGCGCAACAGGCCAACCTGGATACGGTGGCGAACAACCTCGCCAACTCGGCGACCGCGGGCTTTCGCCGCCGCCACCTGCAGTTTGAAGACATGATGTACCAGAACCTGGTGACGCCCGGCTCGGCACAGAGTACCTCGACGACGGCAGCCGGCCTGCAGATCGGTCTTGGCACACGCGCCGTTGCGACGGAAGTCGTCAACACGCAGGGTGACTTCAACCAGACCGGCAACCAGCTTGATGTTGCCATCCAGGGCGCAGGCTTTTTCCAGGTTACACGTCCTGACGGAACAACGGCCTACACGCGCTCTGGCAGCTTTCACCTGAACAACCAGGGCCAAATGATGAGTGCAAACGGCGAGACGCTGACGCCGGCCATCACCATTCCAAGCAACGCAACGTCCGTGACGATCTCGCAGTATGGCATCGTGAGTGCGCAGCTGCCTGGCCAGACGACCTCGTCGCAGCTCGGCCAGTTGCAGCTTGCCACCTTCCCGAACCCCGGCGGGCTCAGCTCCATCGGCGGCAATCTCTACCAGCAGACCAACGCCTCCGGTAACGCCATCACGGACGCGCCGGGCGGCAGCTCAGGCATGGGCACCTTGCAGCAGGGAGCGCTTGAAGGCTCCAACGTCGACGTGGTGGAAGAGTTCGTGCAGATGGTGCTCGCGCAGCGCGCCTATGAGAGCAATTCCAAGGTCATTCACGTGGCTGACGACATGTACTCGCAGGCGAACAACATGGTGAGGTCGTGATGCCGCTCGTCCGCTCACTCACTGCTGCCTTCGCCGCCGCCCTGGGTGGAGCGTGGCCAGTGCATGCACTCGCGCTCGATCCGGCAGGCGTGGTGCTCACGCCCGCATTGTGCGCTGCCTCGGTGGATGCGGCTGCGCACGCGGTGTTCGGCAGCGTTGAGGTTCCCCTCACGGGCAAGGGCTATCGCGCGCAGGATGTGTTGATCGACCCGGTTCTGCGCAAGGCATTTGTGCGCGTGGCGGACTGCAGCGACTCACGCCGCCCTCTCACGCTCGTAGCCATCGCTGCGCCTCTGGCGTCTGCCCTCGCCGCGACTTCAATTACCGCCGTGCCAGCACATGAGCCAATCGCAGTTGCTGTTCGGCGTGGCGATGCGGTCGACGTGCTGGTGCAGTCCGCAAGCATGCACATGACCCTGCATGGCAAGGCCGTTACGGAGGCTGCGCTGAACGGTGAAGTCGAAGTCCTGCTGGATGGCGAGGTCACCGCAGACCAGCCGCAGCGCCGCATCCACGGCATTGCAACGGGCGCTCATCGCGTTGAGGTGCACCTGTGATCCGTACGGTCTTGGACGAGAATACGCAGGGTCGGCACGTCAGCAGCCGCGTGCTCCTGGTGCGCTTCGTCTCGGGCGTACTGGCCGTGATGCTCGCCCTGTTCTCCGCGATGATGGTGCATGCGCAGACAGCGAAGCTGCCGGTTCCGGGACGTGGCAAGCCCGGTCCTGCAACGACCGCGCTGAGCACGTATCTGGCCAGTGTGCACGCGGCGAGCGCCGGCATGCAGCCGGAACCGGGCGCGATCTGGACAGAGGCCGGGCGCCTGAACCGCTTTACGGCCGATGTGCGCGCCATGCAGCCGCATGACCTGATCTCGGTGATTGTCTCCGAAGCGCTCGAGTCCTCGACCGATGGGGCGGTGAAGGGAAGCCGTTCGTCCAGCGCGAACGCCAGCATCACGTCGCTCTTCTCGAAGCTGTCTGCCGCCAGCGCCGCGCAGAACCTGATCAATCGCAGCGCCAACTCCGCACTTACCGCGCAGGGGCAAAGCGCGAACAACTCCAGCCTGAACACCATCCTCGGGGGCGAAGTGATCGAGGTGTTGCCCAATGGCATTCTGCTAATCGAAGCGGCACGCCAGGTTGAGTTTTCGCAACAGACACAGACCATCGTATTGCGCGGCCTGGTGCGGCCTGAGGACATCACGCAGCAGAACCAGGTGCGCTCCACCGCGATCTCAAGCCTTGAACTGCAGGTGCGCGGCAATGGCATCGTGACGGACTACACGCATCGGCCCAACGTGCTGGTGCGGCTGCTTGAAAAGGCACTGATCTTTTAACAACGCCGCGCGATCACACGCCGGGAAGGGAGGACGACCATGACGAAGAACAGGATCATCACGAAGCTGCTCTGTGGCTTGCTTTTGTTGGCTGGCAGCTGCGCCTTCGCTGCAGAGAACAATGGTCCACGCCTCGCCCGCGTGAAGGACATTGCTAGCATCGAGGGCATCCGCGAAAATCAGCTGGTCGGCTACGGCATCGTCGTTGGCCTGCAGGGCACGGGAGACAGCCAGCAGACGGGCTTCCCGGTGCAGACGCTGTACGCCGGCGAGCGCGACGACG
>CAXTJS010000123.1:0-8671 GCA_964244605.1 uncultured Terriglobus sp.
TCACACGCTGCAGGTTGACACGCCCGGCCTTTGCCAGCCAGGTCAGCGACTGCAGCGTGCCGCTGTCTTCCATGCCCGTAACCGCGTAGGTGCCGGCGCCACCCGTCTGGTACTTGACCCACTTGTCGGCCCAGTCGCTCATGAGCTTGCCGTGGAAGAAGGTGGCGGACGAGATGTTGTCGCCACGCAGCACGAAGGGCGGCCGGTGCGCCATCTCGCCGGTGAACTGCATGCGGCGCTTGGCTACGAGCGGATCGTCCGGTAACGGCACGTTCTTCGTCAGGTTGTAGGCCCAGCCGACGAGCCGCTCGTTCAGGTGAAAGGCCATGCCGTTATCGTCCGTGCGCGGCTGCTCGTAGGGTGTGGACTTGCGCAGCGGCACGTAGCCGGTGCTCCACTCTTTCGGTGCTTCACGCGGGTCGATCTCGTGCGCAAGATCGCCGTCCACAATCCAGTCGGACCACACCGCGGAGCCGAGCGAGCCCCTCGCCGGATTGATGCCGGCGATGCCCGCTACCAGCCAGTACGCGTGCGAAAAGTCAAAGCGCGGGTCACTGCCAAGCGCCATGATCGTGGCTGCGGCGCGAATCGTTCCGATGCCCGTGACAATACCCAGCACGCCATCGTCATTCATCATGGCGTCGTGATAAGCGGTGGGCAAAGCGTAGCGATGCGAGAGGTGCTCGCCCTCGGCCCAGTGCTGGAATTCGCCGGGGAAGTCGCCTGTGTCCTTGTCGACCTCGAACATGGTCACGACGACGACCTTCACCGGGATGGGCTTCGGTGCCTGCGCGTGCAGAAGCGGCGCACAGCAGAGTGCGAGGGACAGAAGAGCGGGCAAGCGCATGATGACCTCCATGCTAAGCCAACCCTATCAAGCGGCGAAGATGCGATCTGCCGCACGATATACCGTTTCGGCAACGTTCGCGGCTTCAGCCGCTGAGATAGTACGTCTTCGGGACGCAAGACTTCGGCTTTAGCCGCTGGGATGATCATCTCGGTGGCTAAAGCCATCCCGCTTGATCGTGTCGGCTTCTATCTCGGCGGCTAAAGCCGCTGAATCTCAAAGGCTGTGCAGCTTCTGGCTAAAGCTGAAGGGGAATCTCGTCGTAGCGAGTAGTGGTTTAAACGCCCTTCTTCTGCGGCTCCCACACGAACTTATGAATTTGCAGGGAGAGCCGTGCGGGTAGGCCGTCGTCCAGCATCCAACCGACTAACTCGCGCGCGTCCAGCTCCATGTTATCGGCGATGCGCAGCGGTGACGGCGACTGCAGAAACGCCGGCGACAGCAGAATGCCGGCAAGCTCACGTTGCTGGAGGTGCTCGCGGATGAAGTCGCGCGCGAACTCGTAGTCGCGGCGGTCACGCAGCACAAACTTAACCTCATCGCGCGGCGTAAGCGTGTCGAGGTTGCTCATGCGAAAGGAGCCAAAGGCCTCGCCGCTGCCGGGACACTTCACGTCCACGATCTTGTGTACCGCTGCGGGCACCTCGCCCAGCGGACGCTCGCCGCTGGTCTCCATCATGAGCGTGTAGCGCTGCTGCGGGTCGGCAAGCAGGCGCTGCATCAACGGCAACAGCTCACGCGCGTGCAGCATGGGCTCACCGCCAGTGAACTCCACCAGCGTGCACGGCACCAGCGCCTCAATCTGAGCGACGACCTCGTCTTCGGTAAATGGCTGCCCGCCCGTAAAGGTATAAGTCGAATCGCACCACGCGCAGCGCAGATTGCAGCCGGCAAAGCGGACAAAGATACATGGCAGGCCGGTAAAGGTACTCTCACCCTGCACCGATTTGTATAACTCGATCAGGCGCATAACTTAATCAACGTAATAAGTGGCCTGCGACGTGTCCGTCTCAAAGATGGTGCTGCGCTTCACGCGCACGCGGCCGCCAGTAACGTCGGCAAGATGCTTATTCGTCTCGTCGAAGAAATACTTCGCCAGGTTCTCGGCAGAAGGATTCACCGTCGTAAACGGCTCAAGCTCATTGATCATCTGGTGATCCAGGTAATTCACCACCGGCTTGAGCACGTTCTTCAGTATTTTGAAGTCGAGCAAGAGACCATTCGGCTCAAGCTCAGGGCCAGCAAGCGTCATGAACACACGGTAGTTGTGGCCGTGCGGGTTCTCGCACTTGCCGTGGTAATCGCGCAGGTAGTGGCCTGAGGAGAAACCCGCTTCCACCGTCACTTCATACATAGGTCGTCCACTCTCTTGCCGTTCGCGCAGGCTTCGGGAAATAACGCGTTTGCGGCAACACCCAGTCTATCAACCCGGCAGTAACCAGATGCGCGTTAGGAGCGCTCCGGCCCGCGCCGCTTCAGCCGCTCCTGCTGTCGCAGGCGCTCGCTGCGGCGCTCGGCCTGCTCAAACATGCTCTGCAACACACCCAAGAGCGCAACAATTAGCGCAAGCACCAACAGCACGATGCCGATCATCTGCCAAAGGCTCGCGTCCGCCGGCGAGCCGGGCTCATGCGCAATGCCGCTGAACCCAACCACGTACGACACGACCGAGAAGAAGGCCATTGTCGCGGCGAGAATGTAAAGGTTGCGGCTCATGCGGCTCTGTTGATTCTAGCTACACTGGTGCCGTGCGGATCGTTTACGATGAGGCGAAGAACGAGCGGAACGTTCGCGAACGAGGGCTGCCTTTCGATAAGGCTTACGACTTTGATTTCGCACCGGCTTCGATGCAACAGTACTACCGCAACGGTGAGTGGCGTGAGCTCGCGATCGGCTACCTGGAAGACAGGCTTCATGTCCTCTGCTACAGGCGTGACGGGGACAAGCTCCGCGTCATCAGCTTTCGACGAGCAAACCTTCGAGAGGCGATACGAAATGGAAAAGACCTCCGCAAAATACGTTGACGATCTCATCGATGACGATGAGATTCCAGAGCTCACAGAAGAGGATTTCAAGAAGTTCATTCCCTTCTCAGAGCTGCCGTTGGCTATGCAGGAAAGTCTACTTTCTCTTAACCGCGAATCGCCGGAAGCAAAGCAAGCAGTCGCCCTCTCTCCGGAGATTGTTGCCGCATTTCGCGAGCGGGGCGCGGATTGGGAAAGGCAGATGGAGAACGCCCTGCGCGATTGGCTGCGCGAACACGCAGCCTAACGTTTGCGCGACGCCTGCTCCTGTGCCGGCTGGAAGAAGCGCTCGACCTCGCCGATGTCCTGCGTGATGCGGTAGGGTGGCAGGCTGTCGAGGAAGATTTTGCCGTAGCTTTGGCGCTGTACGCGGTTGTCGAGCAGCATCAGCACGCCGCGGTCGGTCGCCGAGCGGATGAGGCGGCCGAATCCCTGCTTCAACGCAATGACGGCTTGCGGAATCTGCAGGTCGTAGAAGGGCTTGCCGCCGCTGCGCTCAACCGCTTCCATGCGCGCCTGCACCACGGGGTCGCTCGGGACCGCGAAGGGCAGCTTGTCGATGATGACGCAGCTCAGCTGCTCTCCTTGCACGTCGACGCCTTGCCAGAAGCTGGAGGTGCCGAAGAGCACCGCGTTGGGCGTGGTGCGGAACTCGTCCATCAGCGCGTTGCGTGGGGCGGTGCCCTGCAGCAGGAGCGGGAAGGGCAGCTCCACCAGCATGCGCTCGTACATCTCACGCATCTGCGCGTAGCTGGTGAACAGGCAGAAGGCGCGTCCGCGTGACAGCTCAAGCACCTTGCGCATGCGCTCCGCAGCTTGTGGGATGAAGCCGCTGTCGCGTGGGTCGGGCAGGTAGGGCGGCAGGTAGAGCAGCGCCTGTTTGCCGTAGTCGAAGTGCGAGGGCACGGTGAGTTCGCGCGCGCCCACCAGGCCCAGCCGCTTGCTGATGTGGTCAAAGCCGCCCTGCACCGTGAGCGTGGCGCTGGTGAGTACCACCGCGCCGTAGTTGGCGAACAGCGTGGTCTGCAGGATTTCGGAGACGTCGATCGGCGTAGCCTGCAGGTAGGTGTGAAAGGCCGCGGGCGCACCCGAGCCGTTGCGTGCGGCGTTCTTTACGCCGCCAGCGGCGCGCCGCTCGATCCAGAAGACGGTGTTGATGTCCGCCGACTCCATCAGAAAGCGCACGCTCAGCCGCAGGTCCATTACGCGGCGGCGCAGGCCGGCGGCCTCTTCCACGTCCTTCAGGTGCTCCAGTTCGTCAAAGAGCCGCTCGAGCGCGACGGTAAAGGTGCTGTAGTGCTCGCCCCGCTCCTCCAGGAAGCCGGCGCGATCGTGAAAGGGCTGCCGACCCAGAGCGAAGCCCTCCTGCGGCAACGTGCCGAAGAACATGCGGGCCCGCTCGCGCAGCATCGCCGCCGCGCTCTCCACCGAGCCGAACGAGACACCCTTCGCGCGCAGCAGCAGGTCGGTGTCGCGCACCAGCTCCTCCACGCGCTGCTGTGAGACAGCGACGCCAAAGTAGTCGCTGGCGATGTGCTCCATCTCATGCGCTTCGTCGAAGATGACGGCTGCCGCATCGGGCAGAATGCCCGCATCGGGCGCACCCGCGGCCTGCTGCTTGATGTTCAGGTCCGCGAAGAAGAGGTGGTGGTTGACGATGATGAGGTCGCTCTCAAGCGCCTTGCGCCGCATCGCCGTAATCCAGCATGGCTCAAAGTTGGGGCAGGTCTGGCCGAGGCACGCCTCTGAGCGCGCATCGAGCCTGCTGAACAGCTGCGAAGGCTCGGGCAGGCCGACGATCTCCGCGCGGTCGCCAGTGGTGGTGTCCTTTTCCCAGTCGCGGATGATGTGGAACTGCTTGATCTCCGCCGGTTCGCTGAGCAGCGGCGCGGCGCTGAGCGCGTAGAGCTTCTGCTTACAGATGTAGTTGCCGCGGCCCTTCATGTAGCAGACCTTCAGCGGCCCCAACAGCGACTCAAGGAAGGGCACGTCTTTGAAGAAGAGTTGCTCCTGCAGGTTCTTGGTGCCGGTGGAGACGATGACGCGCTGCCCGCGCTCACGCGCCATGCGCAGCGCCGGTAGCAGATAGGCAAGCGTCTTGCCGGTGCCGGTGCCGGCCTCCACGATCAGGTGGCGCTTCTCGTCCAGCGCCTTCTCCACCGCGCGCGCCATCTCAAACTGCCCGGCGCGATGCTCATAATTGAGTGACGAACCAGCCAGCACGCCGCCCGGCGCGAAGAACTCGCGCAGCGTGGGCAGTGCATCGGTAGCAGTGGCAGTCGGCATTGCGCGAAGAAGAGGCGAACACTGCTATGGTAAGCTCGCGGCGCGAAGAAAGCTCATGATCCAGTCATTCCGCGACAAAGCGACGGAGCAGCTCTACCGGTCTCGCACGTCCAGATACTGGACCGACGTGCGCTCGGTAGCTCTGCGGAAGCTGGACCAATTGCAAGAGGTAACTGCCTTGCAGGAGCTTCAGGTGCCTCCGGGCAATCACCTGGAAGCGCTGAGTGACGATCGCGAAGGGCAGCACAGCATCCGGATCAACGACCAGTGGCGGGTCTGCTTTGTCTGGACTGAAGAAGGTCCGGCTCAGGTCGAGATCGTCGATTACCATTAAGCTGCACGGTGAGAGCGCATGCCTGTAACCAAGACTTTGATCACGCGACCTGCGAATGGATGGAACGTGCAGCGCGTCACGACGCACCCCGGAGAGATGCTGCTTGAGGAGTTCCTGAAGCCGCATCGCCTGTCCGTCGCAGAGACGGCCCGCCGCATCCATGTGCCCGCTCAGCAGCTCTATGACATCGTTCAGCAACGCAAGCCGATGACAGCGGATGTAGCACTGCGTGTCGAACAGATGTTCGGCATGACCGCTGACTTTTGGCTCCGCCTGCAACATTCCCACGACCTCAGCAAGGCGAGGCTCGCTTCGGGCAAGGCGATCTCCAAAGCGATCAAACGCCTCGACACTGGGCGGATGGCTGACGCAGCGTAGGTTTACGCTGCCCATTCCTTGCCAAGTGATACGAAGATGTCTACGTCCTGATAGCTACATGTATGCCATACCTGCTCAGTCTGTAATCTGAGTGCAGGCAGGTCTTACCATGGCACCACCGAAAAAGCGTCTCGGCAAGAAGCACCGTTCCGCGCAGACGCGTCCGCACAAGGGTGCCACGCCAAAGGGTGCGCGCACCGCACCGGGGGCGACCGGGAAGGCTTCGCCGAAGGGCCGCAAGGCTGGTGCGGCGAAGAAGTCGGCGGCGTTCGCTAAAGGCAGAGTGCGTACGCAGTCGCCGGAGCGGCAGAAGGGCCGCTCGGTTACGGGTGCGCAGATGGCGCCCGGCGCACTGCCGAAGGAGATGCGTCCGCCATCGCCGCGGCCCGCGCGTGGTTCGCGTGGGTTTAGCTCCTCAGAGTCACCGGAAGAGATCGAGCGTCCGCGCGTGCACACCGCCGCGCTCTCTGACCCGGAGACGGAAAACGCCTTTGCCAACATGCAGCCGCTCATCGAGGAAGCGCAGCGCCCGTCCGACAGCATCGCCGCGCCGCTTTTCGCGATCTGCGGCCGGCCCAACGTGGGCAAGAGCACCTTGTTCAACCGGCTCACCGGATCGCGGCGCTCCATCGTGGGCGACGAGCCCGGCATCACCCGCGACCGCATCTACGGCGAGGTCGACTGGGACGGCCGGCTCTTGCGCATCGTGGACACGGGCGGTGTGGTGCCCGATGACGAAGCGCTGATTCCCAGCGAAATCTTCCGCCAGGCGCAGATCGCGCTCGACGAAGCCGGCGCCATAGTGATGGTGGTCGACGGCCGCAGCGAACTTGCCGCACCCGACCTTGAGCTTTCCCGTCTCCTGCTGCGCAGCGGCAAGCCGCTCTTCCTCGCTGTGAACAAGATGGATACGGAGAAGATCTCGACGCAGGCGGAGAACTTCCGCACGCTTGGCTTCAAGGAGGTCTTCGCCATCTCCGCCGAGCACGGGCTGGGTGTGGGCGACCTGCTGGATGCGGTGTCCGCCGCGCTGCCCGATCTGGAGCCGGAAGCGGCCAGTGATCTGGAAGAGGTCTTTGAAGGCGACGGCGAAGAGGGTGCCGAGCCGAAGAAGGAGCGCAAGCTGCGGTCGCACGGCGAGCACATCAGCCGTGAGACCAAGGTGGCCATTATCGGCAGGCCCAACGTCGGCAAGTCCACGCTGCTGAACGCGCTCACCGGCACAGGCCGCGCCATCGTCTCGCCGATCGCGGGCACCACGCGCGATGCCGTGGACGAGGTCGTAGAACGTGACAATCACAGCTTCCGCTTTGTGGACACGGCCGGCATCCGCCGCAAGGGCAAGACGACCATGATGGCGGAGAAGCTCTCCGTCATCATGGCGCGCAAGCACCTTGAGGCCGCGGACGTGGCGCTCCTCATCATCGACGCGACCGAAGGCGTGACCGGGCTTGACGCCAACATCGGCGGCTACGCGCATGAGAGCGGACGCAGCGTGGTGATCGTCGTGAACAAGTGGGACATCGTCACCACGGAGCGGCAGAACGCACGCCGCAGCGTGGGCGACAGCAGCGCCGATAACGACGAAGCCACTATGCCCGCGGACAAAAAGGTCTACACCGAGCAGGTGCGCCACGCGCTCAAGTACCTGGACTACGCACCGCTGCTGTTCATCTCCGCAAAGGACGGCGTCAACGTCGAAGAGGTCTTCAAAAAGGTGCAGCTCGTGGCGCGTGAGCGGCGCAAGCGCATCTCCACTGGCCAGATGAACAAGTTTCTGGACGGCATCGACTTTGAGCGTGCGGGCGTGCCTTACAACAAGCGCGTGCGCATTTACTACATGACGCAGGCCGCGGTGGCACCGCCGACCTTTGTGCTGTTCACTGACCGCGACGTGAAGCTGCACTTCTCGTACGAGCGCTTTCTGGCAAACATGATTCGCGAGCGGTTCAAGTTCATCGGATCGCCCATCTGGTTTAAGGTGCGGCCGCGCAATAAGAAGAAGGAAGACTAGAGCCGTTTCCCTTTGGGTGTAGCTCGGGCTCCCTTTACAGCGTCATTTCGACCGGAGCGTAGCGCAGCGGAGAAACCTGCTGTTGCTTTCGGAGCCATTGCCACTCCGGGCAAACAGCAGGTTTCTCCGCTCCGCGACGATACAGCCCGTCGCTCCGGTCGAAATGACGATGCAAAGGCAGGACCGACAAGGGCTACACCTATAAGGTAAACGGGGCTAGAGCAGCACCGGGTGATTTTGACGATGTGTAAGAGCGGGCATAGGCAACGCCAGTCACTCGGAAAGAGAAGCACGTGAACCGGACACAGTGGCTGCTGTTCTCTATCGGCCTGCCCGGGTGGATCGTCGGCTTGCTGCTCTGCGCGCCGCATGCGCAGACGCATCCGTTGTGGATGGTTGTGCCGTTCTCGTTTCTGGCGCTGTTGCTGACCGGCACGCTTGGCTGGACTCTCTTGAGGCTCTTCCGGAACATGCGGATCAGGCGGGTCGGCGTGCCTGTGGTCGGCAGGGTCATTCATGCGCGTAGCTCCGGCTCGGTGAACCGCGTGCCCAACTGGGAGATCGAGGTCGAGCTGCCGGGTGGCACCACGGCAAAGCTCATGGTGGTGCGCTACGGCGCTTTCACGCCGGGCGAACCGATTGAGCTTCTTGTCGACCCCCGAGATCCGCGTCGCGCCGTTACTCCAAAGCCGCGAAGCACAAACTTCTAAAACATCTGTCACCGGTAGGGTGTGCCCCATGTCCGGATTTTCGGACATGGGATGCCTTCAGGGAACCCATGTCCAAGT
>CAXTJS010000124.1:0-8639 GCA_964244605.1 uncultured Terriglobus sp.
CGTATCGACGAGATCTCCCGCCGCTAGCAGCCGCCCTTCTCATCGGGTTCAAACCTGGGCGATCGCTTCCTCCGCAATCACATCGGCCGTCTCGTGATCCGCAACCTTAAAGGTCAGCATGCCCTTGTCCGCATCCACGGTGACATGGTCGCCGTGTAGCACCTCACCGCTGAGGATGCGAATGGCCAATGGGTCCTGCACCATACGCTGGATCGCACGCTTCAGCGGACGCGCGCCGTACGCCCGGTCGTAGCCAGATGTGAACACAAGATGCCGTGCCGCCGGGGTCATCGCCAGCGTGATGCGCCGGTCGGCCAGCAGCCGCTCTACCTCTTGCAGGCGCAGGTCAATGATGTGCTCCAGTTGGCTCTCGCTTAGCGGATGGAAGACGACGATGTCATCCACGCGGTTCAGGAACTCCGGGCGGAAGACCTTGCGCAGTTCGTCCATCACGTCTTTGCGGATGTCGTTGAAGCCATCTTCGCTGCTGGCCCACGCGGAGGTGAGCAGGTGTGCGCCCGTGTTTGACGTCATGATGAGCACGGTGTTCTTGAAGTCGACCGTACGGCCCTTCGAGTCGGTGAGCCGGCCGTCGTCCAACACCTGCAGAAGCACGTTGAACACGTCGGGATGCGCCTTCTCGATCTCGTCGAACAGGATCACCGCGTAGGGGCGGCGGCGCACCGCCTCGGTCAGCTGCCCACCCTCATCGAAGCCGACGTACCCCGGAGGCGCGCCGATCAGCCGCGCGACGGCATGCCGCTCCATGTACTCGGACATGTCGATGCGCACCATTGCGTTCTCGTCGTCGAAGAGGAACTCGGCGAGGGCACGTGCGGTTTCGGTTTTGCCGACGCCAGTTGGTCCCAAAAAGAGGAACGAGCCAATGGGCCGCTTGGGATCGCTCAGCCCTGCGCGCGAACGGCGGATCGCATTGGCCACGGCGGAGAGTGCCTCGTCCTGGCCGACAACGCGCTCGCGCAGACGCGCTTCCATCTCCACCAGCTTCTGTACCTCGCCCTCGAGCATCTTGGAGACAGGGATACCCGTCCAGCGCGAGACGATAGTGGCGATATCCTCTTCCTCGACCTCTTCCTTGAGCATGCGGGTCAGCTTGCTGCCGCTGTCCTGCGTGGCCTCAAGCGAGCGCAGCTCCGCTTCGGCGCGCGGCAGCTCACCATATTGGATGGCCGCGGCACGCTCAAGATTGCCCGCACGCGTCTGCTCCGTCGCCTCGAAGCGGAGCGCTTCCACTCGCTTCTTCAGCTCCGTTAGGTCCGTGATAGCGGAGCGCTCCTGCTGCCAACGGGCACGCAATGCGCTTGCCTTTTCCTGCAACTCGGCGAGCTCGCGCTCCACCTCTTGCAGCCGTTCGCGGGAGTTTGCATCCTCTTCACGGCGGAGGGCGGTGCGCTCGATCTCCAGCGAGGTCGCATGGCGCTCCAGGTCGTCGATCTCCACCGGAACGGAGCCGATCTGGATGGCCAGCGAGGCCGCAGCTTCGTCGACCAGGTCGATCGCCTTGTCCGGCAGAAAGCGGTCGGCGATGTAGCGGTGTGAGAGTTCTGCAGCGGCCACAATGGCGGCGTCCTTGATACGCACATTGTGGTGCGCCTCATAACGCTCCTTCAGGCCGCGCAGGATGTTGATCGTGTCCTCTACGTTGGGCTCGCCGACGTACACGGGCTGAAAGCGTCGCTCCAGCGCCGCATCCTTCTCGATGTACTTGCGGAACTCGTTCAGCGTGGTGGCACCGATGGTGCGCAGCGTGCCGCGGGCCAGCGCCGGCTTCAGCATGTTGCTCGCGTCGATGGCGCCTTCGCTTGCACCCGCACCGACGAGCGTATGCAACTCGTCGATGAACAGGATGATCTGCCCGTGCGAGTCCTCAATCTCCTTAAGCACGGCCTTCAGGCGCTCTTCGAACTCGCCGCGGAACTTGGCTCCCGCAAGCATCGAAGCTAGGTCGAGCGAGACCAGCCGCTTGTCCTTCAGCGACTCCGGCACGTCGCCGCTCACGATGCGACGAGCGAGCCCTTCCACAATGGCGGTCTTGCCCACGCCGGGTTCGCCGAGCAGCACCGGGTTGTTCTTGGTGCGGCGCGACAAGACCTGCACCACGCGGCGAATCTCCTCGTCACGGCCGATCACCGGGTCGAGCTTACCCGCCTTGGCCTGCGCTGTAACGTCCTTCGCGTACTTCTCCAGCGACTGGTACTTGCCCTCGGGCGTCTGGTCGGTCACGCGCTGCGAGCCGCGCACCTCCGCCAGCACACGTAAGACGGCGTCGTGGGTCGCGCCTACTGCCGCAAGGGCAGTCTGCACCGTATCGTTGCGCTGCTCCGCGAGCGCGAGCAACAGGTGTTCGGTGGAGATGTACTCGTCCTTGAAGTTCTCCGCCTCGCGCCCGGCCTGCTCCAGCGTACGGGTAAGCGCCACGCCGACAGACGGCTGCTGGCGTGCCCCCTGTATCTTCGGCAGCCGCGCGATCGCATCATTCGCGCCAGAAAGCAGCTGCTGCACCGGCACGTGCAGCTTTTCCAGCACGGGCAGCACGATGCCCTCCCGGTCTTCCAACAGCGCAGCCAACAGATGCAGCGGCTGTACTTCCGGATTGCCGTTCGCCGCGGCCATCTCCATGGCGGCCTGCACCGCGCCCTGTGACTTGACGGTGAGCTTTTCCCAACTGAATGCCATTCCCGTGTCTCCTTCAGAGCCCGCGCGCGGAGCCGCTGCAGATGGAGTGCTCCGACGCCCGACAATGAGATGAGCGAGAGGCTGGCCGGGATTTAGCTCGTGCAACATGTGCCACGCAAGAGAGCAGATCTTTGCATCTGGCACCTCACGCCATCATCCGCCACGCCGATATGCATGGAAAGCCTAGGAACCGCAGGTTGTACTGCGGGCTCCACTAGTGGCTACGCATCGCACAGGACGGCGCAACGCCTTGACTCTTTTCTC
Organism: uncultured Terriglobus sp.; assembly: GCA_964244605.1. Classification (GTDB taxonomy): domain Bacteria; phylum Acidobacteriota; class Terriglobia; order Terriglobales; family Acidobacteriaceae; genus Terriglobus. Next base: position 2,962 of record CAXTJS010000124.1, read on the forward strand.
GTGCAACTCCGCTTTCAGCAAACGCCTTTTGAGCCCTACCCCGTCGGGCAGGTACCGCCGGACACTCATCGCCAGCGTGCTCTCCGTGTTGTCGGCGGCACTTTTCTCTGCCGGATTGCTACCCGGGCGCGTTGCCGCGCAAACCCCGGCCATGCTGACCAGCGTGAAAGCAATACACGACTTGCCAGGCGAAATGGCGGCAAAACAGCTGCCGGTACACCTCACGGCCGAGGTCACCTTCTACGACGCAGTTAACAAGAACCTCTTCATTGCAGACAGCACCGGCGGTCTCTATGTGCAGACCACAAAGCCGTACCCCTTGCATCGCGGCGACCGCATTGAGGTCACCGGCGTCACGGCACCCAGCTTTCGCAGCAACATCGCCAACGACCCCGAAATCAAGCCGCTGGACGGACTCGGAACGCTTCGCGCCAAGAAACTTGACAGCCTAAGTTACGGCGAACTCATGAGTGGCACCTGGGACTGCCGCTATGTCATCCTGCACGGCACCATCCGGTCTGCGCTGGTGACGGAACGCGACGGCAACCACTTTCTCGAACTGGAACTGCTGATGAACGGCGGCCTGGTGCGTGTGTACTTCAAGTACTTCCGTCTCGCTAACGTGTCCAGCCTTTTGGACGCGGAAGTCGACCTGACGGGCGTTGCCGCAGCCAGCCTGAACAAGAAAAAGCAGATGATGCATAGCATCCTCTACGCGACCGATACCGATGAAGACATTCGCATCGTGAAGGCACCCAATCTGTCACTCAGCAGCATTCCCTTCACCGGCGTCGACGACGTAATGAAGACACACTCGGTCGTGGACCAGACAACGCGCGTGCGGGTACGCGGAGCCGTGACCTACTACTGGCCTGGCCGGTCCATCGTAATCCAGCAGGGCAACAAGAGCCTGTACGCGGCCACACGCAGCTACCAGCCTTTGCCGCTGGGAACTGTGGTGGACCTGTTTGGCTTTGCGGATAACGGTGGCTACGGTCCCAGCCTGGTGCAGACAGAGGTTGTGCCCACCGCTGAGGTGCGCCCCGTTGCCGCTCGACCCGTTAACTACAACGAGGCGGTAAGCGGGGCCTTCAGCGATGACCTGATCACGGTTCGCGGCCGCATCGTCTCCCAGATGCGTTCGGAGACGTCCGAGACCATCTCCTTGATCGTCGACAAGCATGCCGTCACGGCCGTGCTGCAGGTACCTAACGGAGCGGCTGCACCCGACGCCCTGCCCCTCAACACAGAAGTCTCGCTGACTGGTATCTGCCGCATCACCACCGGCCTTACCGGCGCTGTCACGCGTGCACCGATCCTCTTCTTGCTCGACATGCGCAACAGGGATGACTTGCGTGTGCTGCGCTGGCCTTCCTGGTGGACCATTCCGCATCTGCTGCTTGTCACCGGCACGCTGCTGCTTGTGTCCCTTGTAATTACCGCGTGGGCGCTTGCCTTGCGCCGCCGCGTCGCGCAACAGAACCAGCGCATCCGCAGCACCGTTCGCCTGGAGCGAGAACGCAGCCGTCTTCTGGAAGCCATCAACTCTGACGCCGCGCTGGACCAGCTGCTGCGGCAAATTAACGTGTTTGTTGACATGCTCGCGCCGGGCGTCTGCTGCTGCAGCACGCTGCTTGACGGCGAGCCGGGTGCTGCGCACGACGCGGCGACGGTCATCGGTGTTGCGCCCATTGGCATCGCCTATGAAGCGCCGCTGGTCGACAGCAAAGGCCGGCAGGTGGGCACCTTCCGCGCCGGCAGCATCTACGACCGGCCCCTGAACGAGGCGGAGAACAAGGTGGTGCAAGCTGCGGCCAGCCTCGCGACGCTTACCGTAAACCAGCGCCGCATGTATGAGGAGCTGAACTACACCTCATCCCACGATCAGCTCACCACGCTGCCCAACCGGCGCTCGTCGGATGCAGAGCTTGAGATCGCGCTGCGCAACGCGGTGCGCACGGGCTCACGCGCAGGCGTCGCCTACATTGACGTGGACCGCTTCAAGCAGGTCAATGACGAGTTCGGCCACAAGGTCGGCGACCTCTACCTGCAGCAGATCGCCGTTCGTCTTTCGGCACTGGTGCTGCCGGGCGACACGCTGGCGCGCATCGGGGGCGACGAGTTTCTGCTGATCGCCACGCACGTGCGCAGCACGGAAGAACTGGAGGCGTACCAACGCCAGCTGGAGAGCTGCTTTGAGACGAGCTTTGTGCTCGAAGGCTCGCGCTTCAGTGGATCTGCCAGCATCGGCATCGCCCTCTTCCCCGATCACGGCCAAACCGCCGAAGAGCTGAAGAAGCATGCCGACTTTGAGATGTACTCCGCGAAGCGCCGCATCGGCACCGAGCAGGAGAACCGTTACCGCAGCTCCGAAACAACCGAGATCTTTACGCCGGCTGATCTTGAGCGCGCGATGGAGAACGGCCAGTTCCGGCTCTTCTATCAGCCGCAGTTTTCCTCCGCGGGCAAGCTGCGCGGGCTTGAAGCGCTGTTGCGGCTGAACGACCCGATCCTTGGGATGGTGACGCCGGACGCCTTTATCGGCGTGATCGAGAAGACCACCCTCATCCACTCCGTGGGATCCTGGGTCATCCATCAGGCGCTTACCGACGCAGCCAAGTGGCAGCTTCACAACATTGAGGACACCCGCATCGTGGTGAATGTGTCGGCAAAGCAAATTGAGCACTCGTGCTTTGCCGAGGAGGTGCTCACGGCATTAAGCCGGCTGGCGTTGCCGGCTACCGTGCTCGAGCTTGAGATCACCGAGCGCTCCGTGGTGCGCGACCTTGCGCAGGCAGAGCGGCAGCTGAACCGGCTCACCGCCGCCGGCGTACGCATCGCGATCGACGACTTCGGCATGGAGCACTCCTGCCTGGGCGTCTTGCACAAGCTGCCCATCGACACCCTCAAGATCGACCGCAGCTTCGTGCGCGCCATGAAGACGGAGCCCGCGGTGGTGCATACCATTCAGGCCATCGTGCAGATGGCAAACAGCCTGAACAAGCGCATCGTCGCCGAGGGTGTGGAGACTGAGGCGGAGATCGCCTCGCTGCTGAAGATGAGCGACATGGACCTGCAGGGCTTCTGCCTCGGCCGGCCGCAGCCATCCGAGGATGTCACGAAGAACCTGGAAGAGTGGTGTGCCGGTATTACGGTCAACGCTTAGAAGCGATATTTGAGGCGCCGCTGGAGCATCTTTATTGGGATATTTCGACCACTCCTAGAGTGCGTCATTTTCGATCGGAGCGCTGAAGGCGGCTGAACTCACGGTAGGAAGCAAGGGGCCGATAGACTCCGAATGGGCGCTTCTGTTTCCAGTGTTGCCGTGCCATTCAGCCCGACACGACGGATCGCCCGTATGGCCGCGACACGGGCCTGGTTCGTCGGTCCGTGGTTCTGGTGTGGGGTTGTGCTGGCCACATGGCTCGGTGTCTTCCTGCTGCCGTTTGCCTTTCCGCCACCACTGCCTACGTTCTCTTCGTCCTATACCTACGGCTTCAGCAATCGCATCGCAGGCATGGCGGCCATGGCCATCGGGACTGCGGTGCTTGCCATGCTTGCACTGAGAAATAGGCAGTCGATTGCCGAACCTCTGCGGTACGAGCCGCTGCCAACACGATGGTTAAGCTACGCGATGGTTGCCGCAGCCGCGTTTACTGCCTGGTTCGGCGGGCACTGGATACACAGCAACGTCTTCTACGACGATGGCAGTTACGTCCTGATGCAGCTTAACCGTGGCGTTCGCGACGGAGCAACACTCTACCGTGACTTTGAGTGGCCCTACGGTCCCCTGCTGTACTACTGGCCAGCCTGGACGCAACGTCTTCTCGGACACTTTCACGTAAGTGCCGGCGCGGCTTACGTTGTCACGCTTGCAGTGATGCAGGTCATCGGCATTAGCATGCTTGCCTATGTGCTCAGCAGGCTGCCGATCACGCGCGGACTGCGCGGTTGCATGCTGCTGCTTTGCACCTACGGCACACTTACACCGATCCTGGGCATCAACTACACGCTGCTGCGCTTCCTCCTACCGCACACCTTGCTGCTCGCGGGAGTTCGATGCCGATCGGTGTGGGCGCAGACTGCGGCTTTTGCGGTCGGTACAGTCGTTGCGCTGAGTATCTCGCCCGAGCTCGGCATCGCGCTGCTGGCTGGCTTATGTGCTTATGGAGGCTATCGAGCATGGCATGACGGCGCTGCCTGGCTCATGCTTCCGAGTGTCTCGTTCCTAAGTGCGGCCGCCTTCTTTACTGCCGTCAGCCGTGACTTACTCTTCGTGCTCAAGAATATGTCTGCCGGCGGGCTGAACATGCTTGTGCAGGCGGAGTTCCACATTGTGGTGTTGCTGGTCGCGGCAGTCGCACTCGCGCCTCTGGCGGTCGCACCGTACTTGCGGCGTCCCGGGGTGAATGGCAGAAAAGACGCAGCCACGATGCTCGCGTTCTACATGTGTTCGCTCGTGATGCTTGGCCCGGCACTCGGCCGCTGCGACCCGCTACACACCTTTTTTGGCGGGCTGGGCGTCTTTATCCTCTCGCTGGTATCAATCACGAGGCTTCTCGCTGAGCCCCGACGCCGCGTTTGGAGGTATGCATGGCTCGGCCTGCTTGGCGTCACCATTCACCTGCACCAGGTCGACAAACTTACGCGCAACGCCGCTCAGATCCCCTGGCTCTTGCGCGAGCCTTGTAAAGACGACGGTGTCGATTTCGCCAAACTCCGCCAACTTACCGGCGGCGGGCGTGTCGCGATCCCCGTTCAGGTGCCTCAGCGGGTTAGCGAGGCACTGTTCCACCTTGGTGAGTTGCAGCCCTCTTACTCCGTGTACATGCGCGGTGCGTGGGATGCCGCATCGGTGCAGCGAAAGATTGCGGACATGCGTACCGCTCCGTATTTGCTCATTCCAGACTGGGCCTTCAATCACGAGTACGAGCAGCCGGACACCCGGACATGGATTCGGCTTCTGCAGCTCCATCGCAGCGAGCGACGGCAACAACTGGCGTATGTTCCCGGCGAGCAGATCGTGATCGAGCTCCGCTCGCACTGGAAGAAGCTGGGCTCAGTCGGCCAGTACAGCGTCTACCAGCAAGCTTCGTGATCTGAAGCCATAGCTCCATGCTGCTGGATCTTCTTCGCTTTAGAAGATCCGCCGCGATGCTGCTATGCCTGTCGTGCCTTCAGGCTGGCTGCCGCAATGGGCAGAACAGCCGCTGCATCATCGCCGTCAAAGGCGATCAGCTGCACGCGCCGACCGACGGCTTCGGCGGTGAAGACGACTTCGCTAAACAGGTCATTAACCTTGTCCGGCAGCCCAGCCGTGTCATCGGGATCTGCTTCGATACGCGAGAAGTCCAGGTGGTCGACCACGGCGACGATCAACGGCGGATCGCCCGGCTGCTGCTGCGCGAGAGCCGCATCGAGACGCTGCAGCTTTGAGGGCTCCTCCACATGCAGCAGCGTGGCGCCAGCTTCCGTCTCAGCGCTTGCGGGACTCAGGTCGTGTCGCACCTCAAGCCGAAATCGCTCACGCGTTTTCTCACGGAAAGGATCGTCCGGGTAGGGATTGCTCTGAATCTGATTCAGTTCCTGCTCCCTGGCGTATTTGCGTTCTGAAAGCCAGAACAACGAAAAGAAGATCAGCGTAAAGCTGATGCCAGAGACGGTAGCGATCTTCTTTG
>CAXTJS010000125.1:0-8637 GCA_964244605.1 uncultured Terriglobus sp.
TATGGCTACGGCGGTGGCTACCATGGCGGTTACGGCTACCACGGCGGTGGCTACTACGGCGGTCACGGCGGGTACTACGGCCGCGGTTACGGTTATGGCCGAGGCGGATACGGCTACCGTGGCGGCTACCGCCGGTAACAGAGTTCGACGTTCAAGGGCCGGCACGGAGGTGCCGGCCCTTTGCTTTGCTCGCTACACTGCTTCGTCGCAGACACGGTAGTAGCGACGCTCCGGTGTGGCGCACCCCTGGCAGAGTACGCGGCCACCAACAACCACCTCACGCCGGTAGTTCACACCTTCGCCGCACTCTTCGCATGCGACGCGCGGCCCTTTGAAGCCGGGGAACTCGTTCGGTGGCAGGCTCACCTCAACCCATTGTGTTGAGAAAAGCTCATCGTCCGTCAGCTCGCGATAGGCGAGCATCTGCGCGTGGTTCTTGTTTTCGATATGTGGGTAGCGCTCGCGGGCAAGCTGCTTGGAGCTCTCGCGTGCGGCGACGCGAACGCCCCGGTACACGTTTTCGCCCTGCGCAAGTTGGAGATCGACGAACGTCGCCGCCATCTTTCCCCAATCGACAAACTTCAGCGCGCGCTTGCCGAGACGGCAACCTGTGACGACGCCGATGGCGTCGGTCGCGCAACGGTCAATCTCCACAAAGGTGACCAGCCGCTTGCGCTCTGCACCGCGTGGGTCGGTGATGCCGAGCAGGCCGCAGGCGTGCATGGCCATGCGCACACCCAGCACCTGCCCCGCGCACAGATGGCCGTGCGCGACGGCAGCGGCCTCAAGCAGCGGCTCAAGCTGCAGTGCGGGCGTGACCTCTGTTTCAGTCATCGTCTGCATCGCCATCCTCCACCAGCGCCGTGGAGCTGCCCACCACGTCAAAGCTGATTGCATCTCCGCCCGTTGGTTGCAGTGTTACGCGCATGGGCTCGCGCTGCCAGTGCGGTGCCGCACATACCGGGCGCACACGCTCTGCCTGCGGCCACCTGCCGACGGTGCGCTGCACGGCAGGCCGTCGTGAGCCGATTTGCCAAACGACAGCGGACAAGCCGGCGTTCTTCACCGCCGTGTGCACACCGCAGTAAGCCGCGTAGTCGCGGTACCAGCCCACGTTGCTCACGGCAGCGTCGAAGTCGGGCAGGTGCAGCGCCGTCACGCGACCGGTGACCCGGTCCACCAGCAGCCACGGCCCGGGCTGCCAGACCCAGCGCGTGCCATGCTCCTCCGGCAGGGTGTCGTTTACATGCAAAACGCGCTGCACGGTGAAGGAGCGATCCGTCACGTCATGCACCTCGCCGGTCGTCCACTCCTTTTGGCGCGTATCTACAAAGAGCGCTCGCACGCGCAGCGTGCCTGCCTCGTCCGTCTTGTCTTCTTTGGCGACATCGGCTGCAACGAACGGCACACGCCGCACCGGACCCAGCGTCACGGCGTGAACACGCGGCGGCTTTGCCGTCTTCGTCTCCGTCACAACTGCGGCGGAGAGCGGAATAACGCCCAGTCCGACGATCACCGCTTGCACAAAGAACCACGGGCGCATACGCCGGAGACTACCGCCTGCAACGCCGCATCGCAAATGGGCCGCCGCTCCGTCTTCGCATAACCGGCAGCGAGCGAACGAACCTTCGCCGTGCCTTGCATGATTCCTCCAGGACTGCGAAGAGTTTTCCGCACCGGCAATCTTTGCGGACGGAGCGACGCGCGTAAGATGCCCTTAGAGATTCTTGCGACTGGTGTGAGCAAGCCCGCCCGTCGCCGTAACTTGACCCGCTGAAAGGAACACCAGAAAGCCATGTGGAAACCGAACACTCCCGGCGCCGGCAACGGCACCAACCCCAGCACCCCCGAACCCATCCGCCCGGCCTCCCCCGTCACCTCCACACCGAGCTTTGATACACCTTCAACCCGCACGGCCAGCCCGCAGGCGGCCACCGCCACGGGCGAGCAGGCCACCATCGGCAAATCGCTCATGATCAAGGGCGAGGTGACCGGCTCCGAGTCGCTCTACATCGACGGCCGCATCGAGGGCACCATCAACCTGCCCGGCAACCGCGTGACCGTGGGCCGCAACGGCCAGGTGGCGGCGAACATCTCCGCACGCGAGATTGTGGTGCTCGGCAAGGTACGCGGCAACTGCCAGGCCTCTGACCGGATCGTCGTGCTGGGCAAGGTGCGTGGCAACTGCCAGGCCAGCGACCGGATCGACATCCGCAGCGAAGGCTCGCTGACCGGCGACGTGATCGCGGCACGTATCTCCATTGAAGACGGTGCCTTCTTCAAGGGCGGCATCGACATCCGCAAGGCAGGCCAGGAGACCGCGGGCAAGCCGGGATCGCCCGTAAGCCTCGGCGAGCCGGTCGCGGTCGAGTCCGCTTCGTAAGCTCTCTTCTACAAACGACAGAGCCCCGGGTTGACCGGGGCTTTGTTGCGTCTGTACTTTTGGGCCCGCCTCTCACATCGTCATTTCGATGGGATCGTAGCGTAGAAACCTGCTTTTCCTCTGCTATGTGCTCTAGCTAGGTGTGCCCCATGTCCGGACTTTCGGACATGGGAGGCCTCAAAGAATCCCATGTCCCAAACGCGGGACATGGGGCACACCTACATCTGTCGCGAAAGTGGTCCAACGGTTTGCCATCTGCTACTTATCGTCCGCGGTAGGACCGAAGGTCGCCGGTACCTTCTCTCCCAGCAGCCGAAGGTAGACACCCAGCTGGGCGCGGTGGTGAATCATGTGGTCCAGAAAGATGGTGCGGTAGGCGTTGTAGCGCGTGGTTCGCAGTACCAGGTTGCCCTGTTTCAGCAGAAGGAACTCCTCGTCGAAAGCGTCGTCGCTTGTCGCCGAGAGCGTCTCGAGAAGGCGGGCCGCCATCGCTTCAAACTCGCTCAGTATGTCTGCTTTCAGGGTCATGCGGAGTATCTTGCGTGGGTCTTCCGGTGTGCCCATGTTGATGCTGGGCACGGTGAGGTGCAGGTGGGCGAAGCCAACCAACTCGGCAGTGTGGCCCACTAGCCGGGTGAGCGGCATAGAGCGCTCATGCGGCGCGAAGTCGTTTCGTCCGTCGGGTACCTCGTGCAGCACCTTGCGCGTGTTTTCAAGCTGCTGTTTCAGTTCGGGCAAGAGGCGTTCAGCTACGGTCATAAGATTCCTTCAAGGCAGAGTGAAGTGGTGCGCTGTGCAAACGGCCGGCTTGAGAGCCGGCCGTTTGCGTGATAACACCAGCTCTAGACTACGGACGCGGTCACGTCGTAGCGGTCCAGGTTCATCACCTTGGTCCAGGCCGCCACGAAGTCCTTCACGAACTTCGCTTGGGAATCAGCACAGGCATACACCTCTGAGGTGGCGCGTAGCTGAGCATTGGAGCCGAAGATCAGGTCGGCGCGTGTTGCCTTCCACTTCACTTCGCCGGTGGTCCGGTCGCGGCCCTCGAACGTGTCCTTCGCGTCAGAGGTCGCCTTCCAGGTGTACTTCATGTCGAGCAGGTTCACGAAGTAGTCGTTGCTCAACCGCTCTGGCTGGTCGGTAAACACGCCCAGCTTCGAACCGGCGAAGTTGGTGTGCAGCATGCGCAGGCCGCCAATCAGCACGGTCAGCTCCGGCGCGGTGAGGCGCCGCAACTGCGCCTTGTCCAGCAGGGCCACTTCCGCCGGCTCCTCATTGCGGTAACCGTAGGAGCGGAAGCCATCGACGACCGGCTCCAGGTAGTTGAAGGACTCCACGTCCGTCTGCTCCTGCGAGGCGTCCGTGCGGCCTGCGAGGAACGGCACAGTCGTTTCCGCGCCTGCATCCTTCGCTGCCTTCTCGACGCCTGCGTTACCGGCGAGCACGATCAGGTCGGCAAGCGAAATCTTCTTGCCGCCGGTTGCCGAAGCGTTGAAGTCGCCCTGAACCTTCTCGAGCACCTTCAACACGCGCGCAAGCTGGGCCGGCTGGTTGACCTCCCAGTCCTTCTGCGGAGCAAGCCGGATGCGTGCACCGTTCGCACCGCCGCGCTTGTCGGAGGCGCGGAAGGTCGACGCTGAAGCCCAAGCCGTCGAGACCAGTTCGGAAACTGACAGACCAGACTCGAGCACCTTCGCCTTCAGGGCGGTAACGTCCGCTTCGTCGACGAGGGCATGGTCCACCTCGGGTACGGGGTCCTGCCACAGCAGCACCTCCGCCGGAACCTCCGGTCCCAGGTAGCGTGCGCGCGGACCCATGTCACGGTGCGTCAGCTTGAACCACGCGCGGGCAAATGCGTCGCCGAACTTCTCCGGGTGCTCCAGAAAGTCGCGGGAGATCTTGTCATAGGCCGGGTCGGCGCGCAGGGCGATGTCGGTGGTCAGCATGGCCGGCTGCTTCTTCACATTGGGATCATGGGCGTCCGGAACAGTGTTCGCACCCGCATCGCCCTTTGGCTTCCACTGGTGCGCGCCGCCCGGGCTCTTGGTCAACTCCCACTCAAACTTGTAGAGGTGCTCAAAGTACTCGTTGGTCCACTGCGTCGGCTTCGTGGTCCAGGTGACCTCGAGACCGCTGGTGATCGCGTCACCGGCGATGCCGGTCTTGTAGGCGCTGGTCCAGCCCAGACCCTGGTTCTCAATCGGCGCACCCTCGGGCTCCTTGTCGAGGTGGCTGCCCGGCCCGGCACCATGGGTCTTGCCGAAGGTGTGGCCGCCCGCAATCAGCGCGACCGTCTCTTCATCGTTCATCGCCATGCGGCCGAAGGTCACGCGAATGTCATGCGCCGACTTGTTCGGATCGGGCAGGCCCTCAGGACCTTCCGGGTTGACATAGATCAAGCCCATGGTCGTGGCCGCGAGCTGGGTGGCAAGGTCGCGTTCACCGGAGTAGCGCTTGTCCGTGCCCATCCAGGTGGTCTCGGCACCGTAGTCGACGTCGTGATCCGGCTCCCAGGTATCGGGCCGGCCGCCGCCAAAGCCAAAGGTCTTGAAGCCCATCGTCTCAAGCGCGACGTTGCCCGTGAGGATGAACAGGTCGGCCCACGAGATCTGCTTGCCGTACTTCTGCTTGATGGGCCACAGCAGCCTGCGCGCGCGATCGAGGTTGGCGTTGTCAGGCCAGCTGTTCAGAGGAGCAAAACGCTGCTGCCCGCGGCCGCCGCCGCCACGGCCATCGTAGGTGCGGTAGGTACCCGCAGCGTGCCACGCCATGCGGATAAACAGCGGCCCGTAGTTGCCGAAGTCTGCCGGCCACCAGTCCTGCGACTGCGTCATGAGCGCGGCGAGGTCGTTCTTCAGCCCCTGGTAGTCCAGCTTTTTGAACTCCGTGGCGTAGTCGAACTCCTCACCCATGGGGTCTGAGAGCTCAGAGTGCGCGTGCAGGAGGTCGAGCTTCAGATGGTTCGGCCACCAGTCGCGGGCCGTCTGGTGCCCGCGGTGTCCACTGCCGCCACTGGTTACCATGCTGGCGGGCTTGGCTGCCGGGTTGAAGGGGCACTTGGCCTCTTCGGTCGCGCCGGGCACCATGGCATTCTCTTCCGTCTTTGCTTCGGACGTATATGCGGTATCTTCGACTGGCATTGTGTTCTCTCCCCTGCGTTCTGCTGCGTGTCTCAAGCTGTTGGCGTTGTGGCAGAGCGTCACGCTCTAACTGCGACAGCTTCAAAAGTAGCACTCCTGCGTCATAGTTTCCAATATGGAAAGCGTCTTGCACATATAGGATTAGCCTATGGAGTTGCAACAACTGCGTTACGCCTGTGCCGTGGCCGAGACGGGTAGCTTCAGCCGCGCGGCCGATCGCTGCCAGGTGGCGCAGCCCTCTTTGTCCCAGCAGATTCTCAAGCTTGAGGAGGAAGTCGGCGCAAAGCTCTTCGACCGTCTTGGGCGCAGCATCCGGTTGACAGAGGCAGGGCGCGCCTTCTTGCCCAATGCGCGCGCGGCGCTCGAAAACGTGGATGCCGCGGGCGCCAGTGTTGCAGCGCAACAGGCCGATGTTCGTGGCAGCATCACAGTCGGCGTCATCCCCACGATCTCGCCATACCTGATGCCGGGGTATGCGACAGACTTCATGGAGCGGTTCCCAGAGGCACGGCTGCGGATCGTCGAGGAGATCACCCCGGTGCTGGTTGAGGGGCTCCGTGACCTGTCGATCGATCTCGCAATCCTCGCCCTGCCGCTGCGGCATAAGGACCTTGAAGTGTCGCCGCTGCGCACGGAACGCGTGTTTGCCGCATTGCCGAAGGACCACCCGCGCGCCAGTTCGAAGACGCTATCGCTGAAGGACCTTCGTGGGGAACACTTTGTCATGCTGCAGGACGGCCATTGCTTTCGCGACCTAAGCGTCGCCGCATGCAGCAGCGCCCGAATCACGCCGCACATCGCCTTCGAAAGCGGACAGTTCAGTAGCGTGCTCGCCATGGTGGGAGCCGGCGTCGGCATCTCAATGGTTCCCGAGATGGCGGTCGACCGCAACGCGGCATGCTGCTACGTGCCACTGACTGACCCGCGCGCACGGCGAACAATCGTGCGCGCAAAGCTGCGAGGCCGCAGCCTGAACCGTGTTCAGCAGGGATTTGAGAAGGTAGTCGCCTCAAAGCAAAGCCAGCGCCTCGTTTAACTCAAGACCTTCATACCAGCCGAACAGTCATCGACCCATCATGAAGTGCACCGTCACCGTTGTATCTACTTCGGCCGGTTCTCCATTAACCAGGTACGGTGTATAACGCCATTGACTGACGGCCTGCACGGCAGCATCGGCAAGGTCGTCCGACGGCGCGGAGACGACCTCCAACTGCCGAATGGCACCATCCTTTGCGATGATGGCGGCGAGAAGAACTGTCCCCTGAATGTGGTTCTGCTTCGCAGTTTCGGGGTAAAAGGGTGCCACCTTGGTGACGATATTGCCAGCCATCACACCGCCCGCAACACGAGACTTACCGCTGGCATCGATCTTCACCCGGTCCGGCTCCGGCGTGGGCATGTCGGCTTCTTTCAATTCCGGCGCTGCTGCAAGCGTCTGCACCTGCAGGTGTCCTCGCATGCGGCCGTTTTGCTGAATGGTGATGTCTTCTGCAAGCATGTGGCCGCCGAACTTTACGACCTTGTTGAAGATCACCACCATACCGTAGCGTTGCTGCTCCGTGCGCAGCAACGGTTCATTCTCAGAAAGGCAGTACGCGCTGGGCTGCTTGTCGAAGTTGGCCTTGCCCGCATCAACCGTGATGCAGCGAAGCGAAAGCGTGCCCAGCTTCTGGACCTTCAGCTTGACGGACGCTTCCGCCAGCGTTGCCGGGTTCGGCCCAGGGTGCAGCAGGGCATTGAAGAGAACGCCCTGCACGAAGACGCCGAGCAAAGGCTCTTGCTCCAAGGTGACGTTGTCCTCGGGCGCATAGGTTTCCGCTTCGCCGCCCACGCGCACCGTTTGCTTGCGCAGGCCGGGCCGCAGAAACTCCTCTTTCAGGGTGCCGGTGCTGGCAGGGCGGCCTTTGAAGTCAAAGGTCTCAAACTTGGCGGTAAGCCGGAAGGCAGGCGTGCCCTCGCTTTCCAGGTCGGCGCTCCTGGTCGCCTCCGTTAAGGCTGTACGAACTGGATCCGGTGCGGTCTGCGCCACCAGACGTGGCGCGCTGGCGGTCAACACGGCAGCGAGGCTGCCAAGAAAGGCAAGAAGTCGTTTCGTGTGCATGGCTTGAGACAGCCAGCATATCGCGCTTTGTCACAGCTACGGTGCCGCCAGCGCGATGACGCCCTCTGACTCGACGGGGACGCCATCAAACGTGCGCCGGCGATAGATGGTCTTGCGCAACACGGCCAGACCCTGTTGTTGCGTGCCCAGGTCGGACCGCGCCAACACCTCGGCATCCTGCAAGGTGCCGGCTTCCGTGGTGAGCAGCCGCACCATCACGAATCGCCTGTTCGGCTTCAGTTCCGGTGCGGTGATCGGCACAAGGTGAGCGTCAATGCTGCGCAGGTGAAAGAACATCTGCACCGGCGTCAGCGCCAGCAGCTTGCGGGTGCGCACGGAATCCAGCTTGCGCTGCTCCTCCTGTCCGATGGCAAAGTTTGCCGGGGTTAGGTCAGGGGCGACACGCAGATCCGTGATGTGCAGTGAGGCGACCGCGACCTCGTTGTGCGTGATCTCTATTTGCGTTGCGACATGCTTTGCGCCGAAGGAAACGGCGGTGTTGTAAAGCGTGCGGAAGCCGAACTGCTCGTTCGCGATGCGCAAGTCGCCCGCTGCCGAGAAACAGAAAGAGCGGTCCTGCGCGCCAACACCGGCGTAGCCGCTTGGCTGCTTTGCCAGCAGCACACATTGCAGCGACTGCCCACCCAGCTGCACCTCGCCAGAGCGGACCGGTTCGCGCTTGGTGTCCAAATCGTGAAACGGGCTAAAGAACGAAGCGAGCAGACGGCGCATGGTAAAGCCGTAGGCGCCTGCGTCGTCGTAAAGGGTGCGCCCGTCCAGGTTCCAGCGTTGCACGGCTCTGCCGTCGACTGTGATGGTCTGGTGCGACCAGCGGTCGTTGTACCAGTCCTCCTGCAGCGTGCCGCTGCTGTGGCGGCCCGTGTCGGAGATGGCATCGAGCGTCGCACGCAGATGGAAGGGCAGCGTTCCCGGCTGCTCCAGTGTCATCCGGTCCGTGGCCGTCCTGATCAGGGACGAGCTGCCCGCGACAGGCGTCTGCGCCGTAGCCGTTC
>CAXTJS010000126.1:0-8414 GCA_964244605.1 uncultured Terriglobus sp.
ACTCGCTTGAAATCCACCTTGACGCCATCCAGCCCGGCCAGCGCGTCGTGATCGTCGACGATTTGCTTGCTACGGGTGGCACCATGCAGGCCACCGTGCAGCTTGTGCGTCAGCTCGGCGGCGAGATCGCCGGTGTTGCTTTCGCAGTGGAGCTGGACTTTCTGAAAGGCCGGCAGAAGTTTCCGGAGTACGACGTTTACAGCCTTCTGCACTACAACGAGTAGTTAAGCCAGCGGCGTGAGCCGCAGCGCCTCGTCCGGTGCAAGGTAGCCTTTGCGCCGGAACCACGCCTCCATGCTCTCGCGCAGGCGGTCGAGCGGCACAAGGTCGCCGACCTCCAGTACTCCGTCGGCAACCGGCAGGGTATCGTCGAAGATGGCATCGTTGGTGAAGTTGCGCATGCAGAAATTGTCGATCTGCGCGATGGGGCAAGCTGTCACCTGGCCGTCTTTGCCGACACGCTCGACGCGCACACGGTTGCGAAACATCATTCGGGCTGCGGGTGCGCCTTGAGCCATGCGCGGTGCTGCTGCTCGACCTTGGCCTCATGTGCGAGCATGGGCTTTTCCACAAGCGTCGTCTGGCTGAACATGATCGCTCCATAGCGCGGCAGTTTGAGTGTGTCGACCTTGCCGTCAAGAACGTCAGCAGCCATCTTGTTCACGGCGTCGCTCTCCTGCTGGAAGAAGCGGGTACCGAGCTCCGGTGAGGCGAAGGACGGCGCGCCGAGGTACCCGGGCCAGTCCGGCTTGGCCGCGATCTTCTTCAGCTCGGCAAAGTCGCTGCCGGCAAGGAGCGGCGCCTGCTTGTACGAAGGCGGTACCAGATCAGGCCGGGCGTACAGCCCCTGTGAGTGCTCGAGGGCGTCGCCGTGAATGGACATGCCGTTTTCCTGGAGTTGCTTGGGCGTCAGCAACTGCTCCATCGCCTTGCAGCACTCGAAGATCGGCATCAGGCCGAGCAGGTGCACCATCTCTCCGTGGTAGGTATCGTGGAAGTAATCGGAAGCGGCATCGAGCGCGATGCTGTTGGTCGGGCCGCCGTGCGAATCCACAATCATCACGTAGCGAAAGCCCTGCTCGCCAAGGCTGTCCGCCAGGTCCATAAAGATGGCGCGCATCGTGCTCTGCCGGATGGGCAGGCTGCCAGGATAGCTCCATCGCAGGCCAACCACGTTGCCGGGGTTTGTCCCAAGCGGGATGGTTGGCAGCATCAACGCTACCCACCCGGGCCGCGCTGCGATGCTGTCGACCAGCGACTTAGCGATTACTTGATCCCAGTAGCCATCCGCGAAGGATGGCAGGTACGGTCCGTGCTCCTCAAGGATGCCGTTTGTGATCACGACGACGGTGTGCGCGCGGTCGAGGTGTTCTACCTGTGTGGTGTTTAGCTCGGCGTATTGCAGCACCTGTGACGGCGCCGTCGCACACAGCAATGCGGAGACGAGGAGGAGCAGGAACGAACGCATGCGTACCTCAGGCAACAGGATGAGCAAAGCAGATGCGTACAGCTTATGCGAGAAGCGGCCGGGTAAACCGGCGATTTCGCAGCATCATGCGACCTGGTCTTCCGGCAGGTGGCCCGCGTAGGTTTCGGGCGCAACGTCGTCGTTGATTACTGGTAAAGAAGGCAGAGCGAGCGTGCTGCCAGCCTCGCTAACGACGGCCTGCACGTTTTCAAGTACCTCTTCGATCGTCATCGTGTAAAACTCACGGCCGTTGTCATAGCCGTTTTCGATGATGGTTTTAAGGTAACGTCCGGCAGCCTGCGCGGCGGCGTAATCCGTAATGACGTTGCCGGTGCGGCGCTTCTGCTCCACCCAGGCCACGTTCGGCATCGCGATCCACATGGGCCTGTCGTTCACGGCGAAGCGGATGTCCGTGGCGTCAGCATGGCGCGTCGCAATGGCGACGATGGTGCCTTTCCAAACGCAGTGCAGTTCTTCGCCGGACCACCTATCTGTTGCTTTGAAATCCTCGTACATGCGCTGGTGCCCCCGTATGCCGTCCCTTGCAGCCTAGCGGGTAGAACGTGCTTGGGCAAGGCATGGCTGCATTCATTGCGACGCCCGGGGCACACTGCTAGACTTGGCGATGGTGTGACACCGCCTCGGCGCGTCACACCCAACGCCTGCGCTGCCTTCTGCGCGACCGGGCCTCCACTCTGGAAGAGAGACTCTATCGTTTTGGACACCGCCATCTCTGACCGTTCGAACCCGCTACTCGAGACATCCCCCATCAAGAGCGGACCGCTCTACATCCCGCAGGACCGCCGCACTCTGCTGCAGTTGCTCGGCGCTCTTGTGGCCGTGGTGCTGCTCGTAGTCGCGGGTGTGTTGATCTACCAGTACCGCGCGGCAAAGGCCGAAGCGGCCCTTGGCGACGCGATGCGGACCTTTGAAAGCCCAGTGATTGCGCCTGGCCAGCCCGCGCCCGCGGGCGAAAAAACCTTCAGCAGCACCGAAGAGCGTGCCGCAGCGGCAAACAGCCAGTTCGCCACCGTTGCGGACCATTACGGCATGACGCCTGCCGGCCGCAACGCGCAATATCTGCAGGGTGTGACGGCGCTGCAGATGGGCAAGACCGCGACGGCGGAGGAACTGCTTAAGAAGTCCGCAAGCAGCTGGAACAGCGATCGTGCTTCGCTTGCAAATCTCGCCCTGGCGAATCTCTACCACGGCAGCAGCCGTGACGCGGACGCCATCGCCATCTATCAAAAGCTCACGGCAAAGCCGACCACGGCGGTACCCGCGGGTCTGGCGCAACTGCAGCTAGCCGACCTCTACAGCAGCGAGGGTAAGAAGGACCAAGCGCGCAAGATCTACGCTCAGATCAAGGACAAGGATCCGAAAAGCGCTGCCGCCGAGATTGCGTCCCAGAACCTGGGCGACGCGCCCGCCCGCCAGTAGCCGAGCGCGATGGCCACCAACGATCTAGTGCCGGCCACACTCGCGCAACTGCTCACGCGTCACGCTCGCGCTCGTAAAGTTACATCGCCTGCTGCCCCCGCCGCTGTTGACGGGCTGGGGCTGTTTGGCTTTTCGTTTGAGGTCGCAGAGGCCGAAGCAACGGCCTCTACCGCTACGGCGGAGGCAGCGTTTAGCGCAGTCGCTGATCCTATACCTGCCCAGCGAAAGCTCTGGTCGGTGGCAGAGCTTGTAGGCGTCTTGCGGGGCAAGCTCGAGCGCGACTACGCAGACGTGTGGGTCGAAGGTGAGATCTCAAACTGCCGCCCTGCCTCGTCCGGTCATCTGTACTTCACGCTGAAGGACGGCGACGCGCAGCTGCCCGTCGTGCTCTTTCGCAGGCAGGCCATGCTCTTGCGCTGGAAGCCGGAGGACGGCCTTGCCGTGCTGGTGCGCGGTCGCGTGTCCATCTTTGAGAGCCGGGGTCAGTTACAACTGCTGGCCGAAAGCCTTGAGCCACGCGGTGCCGGTGCGCTGCAACTGCAGTTTGAACAGCTGAAGGCCAAGCTCCGAGCAGAAGGTCTTTTCGAGGCAGAGCGCAAGAAGCAGCTACCGGCGTTCCCGGGCCGCATCGGTGTGGTCACCTCCATGCAGGGCGCGGTCATTCGCGACATCGTCACGGTGTGCCGCAGGCGGCACGGATGCATGAACATCCTGGTCTATCCGGCGGCGGTGCAGGGCACGGGCGCGGCAGCGGAGATCGCTGCAGGCATACGCTACTTCAATCGCGCAACAACGCATCGGGTAGACGTCATCGTGCTCGCCCGCGGCGGTGGCTCTGCGGAAGACCTTTGGGCTTTCAACGATGAGGCGCTTGCCCGCACGATTGCCGGATCGGCCATCCCCATCGTTTCCGCAGTCGGTCACGAGACCGACTTCACCATCGCGGACTTCGTTGCGGACCTACGCGCGCCCACGCCAAGCGCGGCAGCAGAGATCATCACCGCGGCCCAGCACCGCATTGAAGAGCGGGTGCAGGCACTGCACGCGCGGCTGCTGCGCGGCGTTCGCTTTCAAACGATGACTGCGCGGCAGCGCTACGCCAATATCGCCGCCGACGGCGTGCTGCGACGCACTCGGGACGGCATCGGCCGCCGGCAGCAGCGGCTTGACGATGCGACTGCGCGTTTCCAGCGAGCTGTTACCGAGGCACAGCGTGAGCGTTCGGAAAGTCTGCGCGCGCTCCGGGAACGTTTGCTCCAGCAGGACACACGCACGGCAATCACAGCGTTTCGTTCAAGGCTCGATCGCGCAGAGGGATCACTGCAGCGAGCCGGCGGCGGTCTTGCACAGTCCTCGCAGATGCGCCTGCACGCAGCAAGTGTGCGCCTGCATGCACTCTCGCCCAATGCGGTGCTGCAGCGGGGCTACTCGCTTACCTTTCTGGCGGACGGCCGTTTGCTGCGTTCGGCGGAGCAAGCAGACCTAAACGCGGAGATCGTGACCCGCCTGGCCGACGGCCAGGTGCAGTCACGGGTGACCGGCACGATGGAGAAACGATGAGAAAGCTCTTTGGCACCGACGGCATCCGCGCCGTCGCCGGTGATCCACCACTTGACCGCGCCACCATCTTTGCGGTGGGTGTCGCGCTTGCGAAGCATATTTCCGGTGCGGAGCAAACGCCACGCATCGTGCTCGGCATGGACACCCGCGAATCCTCTAAGTGGATCGCGGCGACGCTCGCCGCAGGCCTGCGCCGCGGCGGTGCGTCGGTCGAAAGCGCCGGTGTGATCACCACGCCTGCCATCGCGTTTCTCACCGTCGCACACGGTTTCAGTGCGGGCGTAGTCATCTCGGCGTCGCACAATCCGTGGCGGGATAACGGCATCAAGGTCTTCGGGCCGGACGGCTACAAGCTGCCGGACGACACCGAGCTCGCCATCGAGGCAGAGATCTTCCGCCAGCTAGAAACCGGCCACGAGGCGCATGAAGATGAGCCTGTGCCGCCCGTGGAAGAGAGCGATCGTGCGGAGTACGTGCGTGCCTTGCTGCAGGCGGTAGACGGCCTGTCGCTCGACGATAGGCGGATTGTTATCGATTGTGCGAATGGCGCGGCGAGCTCAGTGGCCCCGCAACTCTTCAGCAATCTCAACGGCGAGGTGCAGGTACGCAACGCCTCACCGGACGGCCGCAATATCAATGAGGCATGTGGCGCGCTGCATCCCGAAATGGTCGCGCGCGTGGTGGTCGAGGCGAAGGCGGATCTCGGCATCACCTTCGACGGTGACGCAGATCGCGTCCTGTTTGCGGACGAGCATGGCCGCGTCATCAACGGGGATGCCGTGCTTCTGCTCGCGGCACGTGACCTCAAAGCGCGTGGTGAACTCAAGGGCGATGTCGTCGTCGCGACCACCATGTCGAACATGGGCCTGGAAGCGGCGCTGAAGCGCAGCGGCATCCGCATGCTGCGCGCCAACGTGGGCGACAAATACGTTCTGCAACAGATGCAGGAGACGGGCGCGTCGCTTGGCGGTGAGCAGAGCGGCCATATCCTCTTCGCGGGTAAGAGCACCACGGGTGACGGTCTGCTGACCGCGCTGCTTGTGCTCGATATCCTGCATCGCAGCGGCAAGTCGCTCGCTGAACTGACGGCCGATCTCAAGACCTTCCCGCAGGTGATCGTCAACGTGAAGGTGCGTGAGAAGAAGCCGCTTGAAGCCATTGAACTGGTTGCGGCTGCAATCCGCGAAGCAGAGCAAGAGCTGGCCGACACGGGCCGCGTCGTCATCCGCTATTCAGGCACGGAGGCGTTGGCGCGCGTCATGATCGAAGCCGAAGATGAGTCCGCGATGCGCCGCCACGCGGATGCGATTGCCTCCGCCATCCGTGCTGAGTTGGGCGTCTGACTCAGCGCTCCTGCAGTGAGGCGAGTACGGTGTCGCGCATGATCTCCGCCGGGGCGGGCAAGCCCGTCCACAGCGTGAACTGAGCGGCACCCTGCGTCACAAACATCTCGATGCCCGCGATGACTTCGATCCCTCTGGCACGCGCGATGCGGATCAGTGGCGTTTCGAGCGGGTTGTAGACCATGTCGAAGAAGATGCGGCACTGCATCTCCTCTTCGGCGATTGGTGCGGCCATCTGCTGGTTTGTCATGCCGTAGGGCGTTGCGTTCAGGATGGCGTCAAAGTGCATGGAACTGAGTTGTTCGCGGCACACTGCAGCAACGCCGGCTTCCTGCGCAAGCTGCTCCGCACGCGCGTGCGTGCGATTGCAGATGCTTACGCTGGCACCCGCACTCTTCAAGACAAAGGCCGCAGCGCGTGCGGCTCCACCTGCGCCCAGGATGAGAATCGACGCACCCTCAAGCTGCGTGCGCCGTTGCAGCGGTTCCAGGATGCCAGCCGCATCGGTGTTCCCTCCGGTGAGCGTACCGTCCGTGTCACGCATGAGCGTGTTTGCGGCGCCAAGATCCTCGGCAAGCTGTTGCACCCTTGAGAGCCGGCCCACAACCTGCTCCTTCAAAGGCATCGTCACACTCGCACCGGCAAGCGGCAAGCACTCCGCGAAAGCAAGCAGCTCGTCCGCATCGTCCGTCTCCAGAGGCAGGTACACGGCATCCTGGCCACATTCTGTAAATGCTGCGTTCAGCATCACCGGCGACTTCGACCCGCCAATCGGTTTGCCGAAAACGCCATACACCTGCGTCGCGCTGCTGAGGGAGTCCATGCGATACAGGTCGCGTAATGTACAGCTGCTCGCCTGCCCCGGAGCGGTCTCTGCACCCGTACCGGCCGAGCCAAAGGTAAACAACGATCCGTAGCTGGGACCGAGTACACGTGTGGCTAAGCCTGCAGCACCCATGCTCATCGCGATCAGGTTCTTGTGTCCGCCGCATCTGCGCAGCAGGTCCAGCAAAGCAAGGCTGTCGGTAAGGTTTGTCGCCGTGGGCACGATCTTGCAGGCGTCCGGTTCAAAGCGCTGCATGCGCTCGTACACGCCAAGAAGATCCGGAGTTCTGGCAAAGTCGTGCCAACTCAGCATGACCGCAGTGTGCGTGTTCTGCAGCATCCGCGCCGCTTGGACGTCGCCGGATGCAAGCTCCTCTGCCGTCTCCAACGACAGATCCACGATGTGCGCGCCGGCCTCTGCAGCGGCCTTCAGAAGTGACACTTCGTTCAGAGCTGTGCCGTCGAAGGCTCCACCGTTCTGTCTTCTGCGGCAGGTTGCAATCGCGACAACATTTGGGTAGCGCGTGAGAAACTCGGCCAGCGCGGGTAGCAAAGAGACTGGCTCTGCAACACTGTCAAGCCGAAACTCGAAAAATGAGAACTCCGGCACGAGCTCCGTGGCTGCTTCGACCATCGTTTCGCCGGATAGTGCCGTGCAGATTCGGCTAAGCCGCGGACCCAGCACGTCGAGTTTGGCAGACCTGGCACTCACCACAGCGATGGTACGGCAAGCACCGGCGACCGGCGCGAATCTGCTATGCTCCGGGTGACGATTGGGACGAGGTGCGTGCGATGGCGAAGGGTGTCAACAAGGTGTTTCTGCTGGGCAATGTGGGCAAAGATCCCGAGATGCGGGCGACGCAGGGCGGCATGGTGATCGCGCAGATTACGCTGGCAACCGCCGACCGGCAGAAGGACCAAACGGGCAACTGGGTCGACAAAACGGAGTGGCACAATCTCGTCTGCTTTTCGCGCACCGCCGAAATCGTGCGCGACTACGTGAAGAAGGGAACGCAGCTCTACATCGAGGGCAAGATCCAGACGCGCTCGTGGGACGACAAGGAGAGCGGCCAGAAGAAGTACCGCACAGAGATCGTGGTGAATGAGCTAACGCTGCTCGGCGGCCGCGGCAACAACGAGGGCGGCGGCGCATCCAGCAGCAGCCAGGGCGGCTACTCCCAGCGCAGCGGCGGCGGTAACACGGCCAGCTTTGACCAGCGTGCCCCGGCGCAAGAAGATTACGCGAACGAGGGCATCACGGACGACGACATCCCGTTCTAGCTCCCGCGTCAGATCGATACTGACGAAGCCGCTCTTCGGAGCGGCTTTGCTACGCGTCGGAACCCGCACGATAAACTGTTCCCATGATCGACGAAGGAACCTTTCGCCGCGAAGCCGACCGCGCGCTGGACGAAGTGAAGCAAAGCCTGATTGAAGCCGAGGAAGAGGGCGGCTTTGAGGTGGAGGAGAACGGCGGCGTGCTGAACGTCGTCTTCGAAGACCCGAAGGGCAAGTTCGTCTTCACGCCCAACACGCCGGTGCGCCAGATCTGGATTTCGGCGCTGTCGACCAGCTTCAAACTTGAGTGGGATGAGGGTAAGGCACTGTTTGTGCTGCCGAAGACGGGGGAGTCGCTGATGCGGCTTTCCGAGCGGCTTGCCCGAGAGCATACGGGCGACGATGCCATCACGCTCATATAGGCCCGCAGACCATTAGCGCGTCAAGCCGATCACGGCCATCATGCGGCCCGCGAAGCCATGCTCCATGCGGTGAGAAAA
>CAXTJS010000127.1:0-8290 GCA_964244605.1 uncultured Terriglobus sp.
ATCGCCCGCGCCACCGGCGAAACTGTGGCGGCGGGGAAGAGCAATCTACAGCGGGGTATGGCCCTGTTGCGGCGCAAGAGTGAAGTTCTGTTGAAGGAGTTTGTGCGTGGTTGACGACACGAAGTTTGAAGAGAGCGTACGAGCGGCGCTGGCGCGTGTTGATGCGCCTGCCGGCTTTGCAGACCGCGTGTTGCAGCGCGCGGCAAGCCGGGCGCGCCGTGATGGCACGGTGCATCGATCGAGTCCTGCATGGCGCGTCGCATACGCCGCGGCAGCACTGGTGGCCGTTGCTGCGGGCGGCGGCTATGCGAACCATCGCCGTCTCGAGAATGTGCGCGCAGCCGCAGCGCAGCAGCAATTTTCGATGGCAATCGAAATGACGAACAACACGCTCGATCGCGTGACCGCAAAGTTTGAAGACGATGCCGTAAGCCGAATCGTGCTGCAGGCAGAAGAGAAGGGAAGGGGAGCGAGATGAAGAGCAGGAAAGTGGTACATACGTTGTTGTGCGTGGCCTGTGCGGCCGCGTTGTCGCACGGGCAGGCTCTGGTTGCAGCGCCGATGGCTGGCTCTGCGACCGAGGGTGCTCAGGCTGCCGTGCAGAGCGTCAGCGAGCCGCAGACCCGGGACGACATCTTTGCCGGCATCGACAAGTTCGCGGCCAAGGCAAAAGAGTCCAACGAGGTCACGATGGACAAGAACACCCTCGGCCTTGCGGCGCGCAAGAGCGGGCAGGTGGGTGAACTCGCCAGGAAGGCAGACCTCGTGCTGATCCGGAACTACGAGTATGCGAACGAGGGCGACTATAAGATGAGCGACCTTGAGGAGTACCTCAGGAAGCTGAACGGCGATGGCTGGCAGCACCTGGTACGCAACCGCTCTGCGCGCGAGATCAACGACATTGCGGTGCGCTATGACAAGGACGGCCAAACCAAAGAGACCGTGATCATCAACGCCGAGCCGAAGGAGTTGAACATCATCCACATCGTTGGGCCGCTGTCGGTGAAAGACATGGGCAAGCTGCGCCGCGACATGAACTCACGCGATGATGCGGATGTGCCTGCAACGAAGGGGCGCTAGCTACGAACTCTTTAGGCCATCTTAGGAAGCGTCATTTCGACCGGAGCGCAGCGTAGCGGAGAAACCTGCTGTTCCTTCGAGAGCCATTGCCGCTCCGGGCAAACAGCAGGTTCTCCGCTCCGCGACGATGGAGCCGTCGCTCCGGTCGAAATGACGCAGTATGGGCGAAGCGAGGAGAAACCTGAAGCAAACGTGAGAGGACTGCGATCAGTCCAGCACCTCAACGCTGCTGTCCAGGATGGATCCGCCAAGCGGCAGCAGAATGCGCTCCGCCGCGGACTCCACCTCCGCAAGCTGCCCGGCCAGGTAGTCGCGGCTGCTGTTGATGGCGGCAACGCCAATAATCACGCGATTCCAAACCAACGATTCGTCCAGCTCCGCCACGGAGATGTTGAAGCCGTGCCGCAGCTTGTCCTTCAGCGAGCGGACGACCTGGCGGCGGTCCTTGAGCGACTGCGCGTGTTCAATCGCGATCTCAAGCGTGAGTTGGCCGATGGGCATGCTTACTTCGTTGAGGACAGCGCGTCCTTGCCTTCGGTCAGCGCATAAATCGCGTTCACGCCCGGCACCTTGACGTCCTGCTTGGTGCCATCCGGCCACTGTATTTCGCACTTTTCGATGGCTGTCGAAGTACCCAGGCCGAAGTGCAGACGCTTGTCCGGTGAGGATGCAAACGAGCCGCCCGCAATCACGTCGGCACGCTGGCGAAATCCATTTGCGGTCACGTAAACCGTGGCACCCACGGCATCTCGGTTGCTCTTGCCGGTGCCGGTCAGCTTCAGCTCGAGCCAGTGGTTCTTGTCTTCCGTCACGTTGCGAAAGAGCGACGGTGTGTCGTCCATGTTGTTCGTGATCACGTCGACGCGGCCGTCGTTGAACAGGTCGCCAAAGGTCATGCCGCGCGCGGCCTGCAGCTTGGCTAAGCCGGTACCTTCAACAGCGGGGACGAACTGCAGCTTGCCCGCAACGTTGTGGATGAGCAGCGCGCGCTGCTTGAAGCTGGTGCCCCAGTTGTTCCGGTCCACTTGTGGATACACGTGGCCGTTGGCCGTGAACAGGTCGAGCCAGCCATCGTTGTCGTAGTCGAAAAAGGCGGTACCCCAACCGAGGAACGGCACGGTTGGCTCCGCGATGCCGAGCTGGAAACTTACGTCGGTGAAGTTGCCGTCGCCATCGTTGTGGTAGAGCGGCTTGTAGTCGTCGCTGAAGGTGGTGTTGAACAGGTCGATGCGGCCGTTGTGCAGGTAATCGCCGGCGGCGATGCCCATGCTGGCGGTCTCGCGACCGCTCTCGTTCAGCGCGTAGCCTGAGGCGTAGCTCGCGTCTTCAAAGGTGCCGTCACCCTTGTTGAGGTAAAGGTAGTTGGGCGTGCTGTCGTCGGCTACCAGAAGGTCGAGCTTGCCGTCACCGTTCACGTCAATGAAGAGGGAGGCGAGGCCGAAGTAGGTGTTCTTGTCGGCCACGCCGGCCTTCATCGAAACGTCGCTGAAGGTCCCGTCGCCGTTGTTGTGGAAGAGCTTGTCGCCCTCACCCTTAAGCCCGTGCGGACCGCACATGGTGGGCACACCGCGGAACGAACAGAACTGGATGTTCGCGCTTGCGGGACGGTTCGGGTTCTTCGTCTCCGGCATGGCGAAGTGCACGTAACCGGGCACGAACAGATCGAGCTTGCCGTCGCCGTCGTAGTCGCCCCAGGTGGCGCCGGTGGCCCAGCCGTCAAAGGTCACGCCTGCCTTCTCGGCCACATCGGTGAAGGTGCCGTTGCCGTTGTTGTGGTACAGCCGGCTCTTGCCGTAGTTGCTGACGAAGATGTCGGGGAGGCCGTCGTTGTCGTAGTCGGCCACCACCGCACCCACGCCCCAGCGATCGTTGGCGACGCCGGCCTTCGCGGTCACATCGGTAAAGGTGCCGTCGTGGTTGTTATGGAACAGCGCCGCAGACGGTGGCTGCACCGTGCCGGCCATCGCCTCGTAGGTGCTGCCGTTGACGAGGTAGATGTCGAGCCAGCCGTCGTTGTCATAGTCGATCAGCGCAACGCCCGAGCCGAGCGTTTCAAGGATGTAGCCCTTCTCGGCCGTGCCGACCTTGTGATGAAAGCTGTTGAGACCGGCTTTGGCGGCGACGTCCTGAAAGACGACCGGCCCTGTCTTTACGAAGCCGCCCGCGGTGATGGGGCGGTGCTCGGCGTCAAGCACCGGCGCGTGGGTGCCGCCCGTGGATGCCCCGCTACCGGCAGCGGGCTGCGAGCCCTCCACGGGCTTGCCCGCGCCGTTCTGCGCGAAGGCGGTGGTGCTGAACAGAAGAGCTGCGGCGAGTAACGGCTTGATCATGGGTACGAGCTACTCCTCCGGGTCTTCCTTCGGCTTGGCTGGTGTCGCGGCTGCAGCCTGCGCCGGGGCGTTCTTCGGCTTTTTCGGGACCTTAGTCTGCGCCTTCAGAAACTCGACCACGTGGATGAGCTGCTGCTCATCCAGCACGTCGCCGAAGGCGGGCATCCCGCCGCCACCGCTCTTTACCTGCTGATAGATGTCGAAGCGATGCGTCTTGCCGACGCCGCGCAGGTCAGGTCCTTTCTCCGTGCCCGCCAGATCGGTGCCGTGGCATTGCACGCAGCCGAAGGTGCGAAACACCGCCTCGCCGTCGGCGCGACCGTTCTTCGAATCGGCGTGCGCGAGCGGTGTGAACAGCAGAAGTATGGCGGCAGAGAGAAGGCGCATCGGGTCAACTCAGCGTAGCAGGCGGTGCGGTTACGGCTTGGCAGAGGCGACAGGCTCGAGCGTGTCCACATGCCAGGCGACGGACTCGTTCGCGACCTCGGGATGCTTGCGCAGGTACTCGAGCGCGTAGGTGTTGGCCGTGGGGTCGTCCTTCTGGTCGGCGAAGGCGGCCGCCTCGCGCGTGGCCTCAGGCTTCATGCCCAGGCGGCGGTAGACGATGGAGAGGATGTAGTGCGCCGAGAGGTCGTCCGGGTCGATGGACTGCACGGCCTCGTACTCCCCCTTCGCATCGGTGTACTTATGCTGCTGGTAGTAGCTGAAGCCGAGCTCGCGGTGGGCGTCGCGTGAGCGCGGAAACTGCTTTGCGACTTCCTTCAGGTCGGCGATGGCCTCGTCCAGCTCGCCGCCATTGCGTTCCACCAGGGCGCGGTAGTAGAGCGCGCGCGCATTGTTCGGCGTGAGCGATAGTGCCTTGGCCAGGTGCGGCCGCGCGCTGTCGTAACGCTCCCACTGAATCTCCGCGATGGCCTGATTGGTGTACGCATCGGCGTAGTCGGGCCGCAGCCTGGCGACGTGCTGGAAGGCGTCGACCGACGCGGCATACTGCTGCGCATCCAGCAGGCCGATGCCGAAGTTGTTCCAGCGCATCCACTCCTTGTTCTCATTCGGCAGCGCGGGTGTGGGCTTGTTCTCGCCGATGTGCAGGGTGCGCGTGGTGCTCACCATGTCGACGATGGGCTGCTCGTAGTGCTTGCCCATGCCGAAGTCAATAAAGTGCTGCATGAAGCGGCGATACTTCACGGTGGCTGTTACGGTGAGGTCGCCGCTGGCATCCGCCGGGATGGTGAAGCCGTAGCGCACAATCTGTGAGCGGCCGCTCTGGATGGAGTTGTTGTAAGCGACGATCCGGTTGTTCCACACCTCATGCCGCAGGTTGAGCGTGCCCTTGATGTTGACCAGGCGATTGGTGAAGCTGTGCGCGGAGGGCTCAAGCTCACCGCCGGGCTGCAGGCCGCCGCTCTCAAGCAGCACCTTGCCCGCGCTGTCCTTCACGGTAAAGGCAGTCCAGCTCTCATACATGTCGCGCTGTTCGGGCACGTGCGAGTGGGCGATGCCCTTGTTCTGGATAACGACATCGACCGTGATGGGCTCACCGGTCTTGAGCGCGTAGCTCACGGTGCCGAGCGGTGCCGTGACGTTCTTGTTCGGTGCTTCGGGATTGCTGTTGCCGCGCTCGATGCCGAAGACGTCCACGTTGAAGACAGCCGCCTTCAGGAAGTCGGCGACGCGCTTGGCCTGCTCGTCAAACTTGTAATACAGCGGCACTACGGTGTTCGCGCCGAGCCAGCGGTGTGAGGCAAGCTGACCCTTCTTCGCGCCCGGGTCATAGCCGACCAGCGACTCACGCTGCATGTGGCAGGTCTGGCAGGTGCTGACTGAGTCCTTCGTGTAGAAGGGCAACGGCGACTGCTTTGCGTAGGAGCTGTTCTGCCATTCGTCATAGAGCGAGATGGCGCGCTGCCACTTGTAGCCGTTCAGCGACGTGGGCAGCGCGGCCTTGTGGCAACTGGCGCAGTACTCGCTCGTCTTGTAAAAGGGCCGCATGACGGCCTTGCTGTGACGGTCAAGGTGCGACAGTATCTCCGCATCCGAAACCTGACGCGTGATGGGTTTGTCGTTCTCGTCGACCAGCACCGCGGGCGTTCCCAGCACGTAGGAGCCGGTGCCGCGTGTGTCGACCTTCTGGATGGCATGGCAGACGGAGCAGGTGACGCCATCCTGGTCGTAGGGCCGTTTCTTGGGCGCGCCCTGCGTCAGCGCACCCGCGGCGAGCGCGATGGGATCGTGGCAGCCCTCGCAGTGGCGTGAGAACTGGATGCCCTTATCGTCGTTGAGCAGGTTGACGTTCTTCAGATACCACGGTGCGCGATTCGAGTTGCTGTGCGCGGACTCGCGCCACTGCTGGTGCGCTTCCTTGTGGCAGTGGCCGCAGTAGTCGGCGGTCGGGAAGCTCTTCGGGTCGAGAAACTCTCCCGTGTCCGTCGTCATGTTCGACGGCAAAAACGGGCTGCCCTTG
Organism: uncultured Terriglobus sp.; assembly: GCA_964244605.1. Taxonomy (GTDB): domain Bacteria; phylum Acidobacteriota; class Terriglobia; order Terriglobales; family Acidobacteriaceae; genus Terriglobus. The sequence goes on from CAXTJS010000127.1 coordinate 5,875, forward strand.
CCCTGGTAGTAGTTGTACTTCGCGGCCTGCTTCTCGTGATACGCGTGGCGCGCATCTGCGGCAGCCTCCACCTCTGAGCCGGCGTGCGCGGCACGGGGGCGCACCAGCACCACTGCGGTGGCGAGCGCGACCAGGAGCACGGCAAAGGTGATCAGGGGACGGAAGCGAGGGGGCATGGCAGACAGACGGATACTACAGGTGCGCCACTGCCGCAGGAAAGGCTATGCGGATGGATCGAAATCTCCTCCGATTGGTGGGGATCGACCGTGGCCCTTTCTAGAGTGGTGCGCTACGAGAACCGGTCGTCGCTCATGGAGTGGAAGGAACGCTTGTCGCAGCAGGGAGCCGCTTGCGTGAACTATGCCTGCGGGGTGGCGTCGCGTTGACCCGCCGTTCGATGGGTTGGTATAACTAAGGGGTTGCTGCGGTCCTGGTTTGCCCTTTTCCTTCCGCCGGGGCGCTCGTTGGCGCTTCTGCACTCAGGGTATCGACGCAGCCTCACTGACCATTCATGCAAGACATTCTCAATCAGCTTGGCGAACTCGTGCTCGGATCGGTACCGACGATCTGTCTCTTTCTGATCCTGCTGGTCGCGTACGCCGTGCTGGTGCGCCGCCCGCTGGAGAAGGTGCTGGCAGACCGTCACGCGCGCACAGGCGGTGCCATGGACGAGGCGCACAAGGCCATTGCCGCCTCAGAAGCGAAGACCTCGGAGTATGAGGCGAAGCTCCGCGACGCGCGCGCGAAGATCTTCGAAGCACGCGCAGTCCGGCAGAAGGCAAGCGCGGACGCTCGTGAGAAGGCCCTTGCCGAGGCACGCAGCGCGGCGCAGCACCAGATCTCCGTCGCTCGTAAAGCAGTGGAGCAGTCCGGTGCCGAGGCGAAGCAGCAGATTGAGACCGGCACCGAGGCCCTTTCGCAGCAGATTCTCGCGGCCATTCTGCCGAACCGCTCCTCGAGGCAGACCGGGGTGTCGGCGTGATTCGAACTTTCAGGATTTCAGCACTGCTGCTTGCCGCCGTGTTTTGCACACCCTTTGCTCTGGTCGCGCAAACGCTCGCGCCGGAGCATGCTTCGTCCTCGACAGCCTCCGGTCAACGCACCGAGCCGCAGGCCAACAGCGAGCAGAAGAAGCAGGAAGCGGAGCAGGGCAGCGAGGCCTTTAAGCGTTCGCCATCGGTCATCAAGCTTGGCGGCATGCTTGGCATGCAGCCGGCTACTGCGTCTTCGGTCTTCGAGTGGCTGAACTTTGCCGTGCTTGCCGGAGCGATTCTGTTTGCGCTGGCAAAGGCGTTGCCCAAGCTCTTCCGCGGCCGCACCGAAGGCATCCAGAAGAACATCGTTGAAGCGCGCAGCGCGACGGAGCAGGCGAACCTTCGCCTTGCCGCCGTGGAAGATCGCCTGTCGAAGCTCGATGGTGAGATTGCCGCGATTCGCGCTGAGTCTGAGCGAGATGCCGCTGCGGAAGAAGCTCGCGTGAAGCAGCAGATTGAGGATGAGACGCGCCGCATTCGCGAGGTCGCCGAGCAGGAGATCGCCGCCGCGTCATCGCAGGCCGAGCGCTCCCTTCGCGCTTACGCCGCTGAAATTGCCGTGGACCGTGCCGCCGCCAAGCTCAGCATCTCTCCGGAAGATGACCGCGTGCTCATTCAGAACTTTGCCAGCCGGTTGACCGAAGGGAGCAGAAACTAATGTCGGTCTTCTCGCTCCGCTACGCCCGCGCGTTTGAGCAGGTCGCCGCGGCACAGCACCTTGACGGTGACCAGGTTCGGCAGCAACTCGCCGACTTCTCGGCGACCTTTCATGCGAGCCGTGAACTGCGTGAGTTCCTCGGCAATCCGTCGCTCGAGAAGGAAGACAAGCTGAAGGTCCTGGACGCCGTGGTAGGGCGCACCGGCATCTCGAAGACCGTGCGCAACTTTATCGCGGTGCTGATGGATCACGAGCGCCTTGACGCGATGGACGAGATCGTCGCCGAGTACAAGACGATTTCCGACGAGGCGAACGGCATCGCAGAGGTTGAGATCGTCTCGGCCAAGCCGCTGGACAATGCGGAGCGCACCCTTCTGCAAGGCAAGGCCGGTGAACTGGCCGGCAGCAACGTCCGCGTGACGTGGAGCCAGGACGCAGCGCTGCTGGGCGGCGCGGTGATCCGGCTGGGTTCGCGCGTGTACGATGGTTCGGTTCGCGGCCAGTTGCAGCAGATGAAGCAGCACCTCGCGGGCGCCTAGCCGCCGCGGTATTCAGGTTCAGCAGCAAGGATTCAGGAAGAGCAAAGGACACATGGCACAGCTCAAGGCAGACGAGATTACAGAACTGCTCCGTCAGCAGATCGAGAACTACGAGACCAAGGTCGCCGTCGACGAAGTCGGCACCATCATCTCCCTCGGCGATGGCATCGCCCGCATTCACGGGC
>CAXTJS010000128.1:0-5326 GCA_964244605.1 uncultured Terriglobus sp.
GCCGACGCGGCCGGTGCTTGAGTTCGGCACCAGCAGCGACGGCACCGACCAGCCAACCGGTGCTGCGGCAGAAAGGCCGCCGATGGCAATCGAGATTGGGATCAGCGCGGCCCACAGCGTGTGCGCGAAGGCTGCGCCGATGATGCCCAGACCGCAGCACATGCCGCCGATCAGCACCGTGCGCCGCACGCGGTCGCCGTTGAAGCCGAGGTGGATCAGCCGGTCCACCAAGAGGCCGCCGATCAAGAGGTCGCTCGCGGTGGCTACCAGCCACGGTGCGCCGGTAAATAGGAATGACCGCATCAGCGGCACGTGCAGCGCGTCTGCCAGGTAGGTGGGCAGCCATGTGAGTAGGAGATAGAAGACGTAGTTATACGAGCCGAAGCCGAGGGCGATGCCAAGCACCTTCTTCTCGCGCAGCAGACGGGACAGGCGGATAGGTGGTGCTGTGATGGCGAGCATGTCCGTTGGCATTTCGTCGAGATCGCGGGGTGTCTTGCGGCGCTCAGTAATTTGAACGACGTTGCGCATCGACATGCGGCCGGGCTCGCGGTACAGCAGCGCGAACAGGCCCAGGTAGCCGAACGACATCGCCGCCGTTACCCCGAACGACATGCGCCAGCCAATGTGCAAGAGCAGAAAGCCAAGCAGCGGCACGCCGATGGCGTTGGCAAATTTGGCCGCACTGTCAAAGATGGCGGTGGCCAGCGAGCGCTCGCTACGCGGGAACCACAGTCCCACCGCCTTTGCGTTGGCGGGGAAGGTGGGTGCCTCGCCGATGCCGAGCAGCAGCCGTGCCAGAAAGAAGAGCAGCACACCGGGCGCGAGTGCCGCGGCTGCCGACGCGATGCCCCAGATGGCGATGGAGTAGAGCGAAACTTTGCGCACGCCGAGCTGGTCAAGAAGGACGCCGGTCGGCAGCTGGCACGCAGCGTACGTCCACGAATATGCCGCGGAGAGCTCCCCAAAGGTCTGCGGCGTGATGCCGAAGCTGTGCACCAGCGCGTCGTGCGAGACGGACAGGTTCACGCGGTCGAAATAGTTGACCAGCACGCCCAGACCCAGCAGCAATCCGATCGTCCAGCGAAACGGCTCTGCCGGCGCGCCAAAGGCGTCTTCGTCCGGCGAGCGTGTCTCCACCTGCATCGAGGGCAAGTGTAGCGGAGCCGGGCCAGCGCTGGCTCAATCTCCAGGCTTGCGCTCCTAATGGAGGCTGTTGCATGCGTCGAAGTCTCAAGTTACAACCTGACTTTTCGGAGGGGCACGGCTTGAGCCAAGCCATCGATATGGTTAGGCAATGGGAGCGCGGCCACAGCACGAGACAGGAGCAATCCGTTTACCCCGTGCTCCTACACGGAAGCAGGCAGCTGGCCTGAACGCTGCGCTGCAATGTCAGCCATGTGCTTCAGAGTAAGGCGCGGATGAGCAGCATGCTCCTGCCTGCGTCCCTGGCCGCGCCGCTTCGCTCCGCAAAGGTACGGCACGGCTGAAGCCGTGCCCCTCCGAGGAAGCCCGACGAATCATCTGGCGAACTGAGCCTTGCCGAGACACCACACAAAGCTCGGGAGCAGCCTGGAACCCAAATGAAGGTCTCATTCCGTCCCTGGCACCATTGCTTTGGAAAGACGTGAGATCTTTCGCTCTGCTCAGGACGACAATGCGTGAGGGACTTTATGAGCGGCCAGCGCTCGAGAAGGCTACTGCTTATAAATGCGGGACTCCCACGCGGCAAGGTGCAGTGTGGACGTGTTTGCCTCGTGCGACTTGCGCATGTCAGACAGGAGCAGCTCCGCTGCCTTTACGCCGTCGGGCAGGGTGTAGGTGGTTGGGTTTGAAGTGAAGTTTTCTACGATCAGGTACGTCGCGCCGTCCAGCGAGCGCGTGTAGGCGTAGACGGTTTCGTTCTTCGGGTCTAGGTCTTTGTAGTCGCCGTAGACGAAGGCCGGAGTCTGCGCGCGCAGGTGGATGAGCGCCCGTACATAGTTCAAGACCGATGCGGGATCGGCCTCTTCCCTGGCGACGTTGATCTCCTTGTAGTTCGGGTTCACTGGGAGCCATGGGTGCTTGCCGGTGGTGAAGCCGGCCTCGCTGGAGCGGTCCCACTGCATGGGGGTGCGCGCGTTGTCCCGGGCCAGTACGGCTGTGTTGGCCAGGAAGGACGCGGCCGAGACTTTCCCTGTTTCCACATTGGCCTTGTAGGCATTTTTTACGGCAACGTCGTTGTAGTCGGCCAGTGTCTTGAACGGATAGTTCGTCATGCCTAGCTCGTCGCCCTCGTAGAGGAAGGCGGTGCCGCGCAGCGTGAGGATCATGGTCTCAAGCAGCTTGGCGGAGGCGACGCGTGTTGCGGGTGAATCGTTGCCGAAGGTCGAAACGACGCGCGGGCTGTCGTGGTTGGAGAGGAAGACGGTGTCCCAGTCGTGCTTCGTCAGCACCGTCGCGTGCTCGTCATAGATGGCCTTTAGCTGCGGCAGCGACCAGGGACCGAGGCCGGGCGGGCCGAAGTCCGGGTGGCGCAGCAGCGCTGCATCGAAGTTGAAGATCATGTTCAACTCGTGGCGTCGGTCGTCCACCAGCGAGTTCGTCTGCGCCAGCGTGGTACCGGTGGCCTCGCCCACCGTCATGGTGTCGTACTTTGCGAGCACTTCGCTGTTCATCTCGTGCAGGTACTCCGCCAGATGCGGCCCGTTGGCGTAGCTGTTCGGCGGATGCTTCAGCTGCTCGGCGGTGAGGTCGGGCAGGTCCTTCGGCTTTGAGACCAGCGGAATCACATCCATGCGGAAGCCGTCGACGCCCTTGTCGAGCCAGAAGCGCATGATGGAGAACACGTCCTCGCGCACCTGCTTGTTTTCCCAGTTCAGGTCGGGCTGCTTCGACGTGAAGTAGTGCAGGTAGTACTCGTTGGTCGCCAAGTCCAGCGTCCACGCCGGGCCTGAGAAGTAGGACGGGTAGTTGTTGGGCGGGGTGCGCGTGCCGTCCGCGGCGGTGTGGCCGGGCTTCCAGATGTAGAAGTCGCGATAGGGGTTCGTCTTGCTGCTGCGCGATTCCACAAACCACTGGTTCTCATCCGAGGTGTGGTTCACCACCAGGTCGATGATCAGCCGCATGTGGCGCTGCTTCACTCCGGCAAGCAGCGTGTCGAAGTCGGCCATGGTGCCGAACTCGTTCATCACTTTGCGGTAGTCGCGAATGTCGTAGCCGCCGTCGACGTTGGGCGAGTCGAAGTGCGGGCTGAGCCAAAGCACGTTGACGCCCAGCTTCTGCAGGTAATCTAGCTTTGACGTGATGCCGGGCAGGTCGCCGATGCCGTCACCGTTCGAATCCTTGAACGAGCGTGGATAGATTTGGTAGACGACCGCTTCTTTCCACCACCGGGGCTCGTAGCCGTTAATGAGCCGTTGCGCGTGAGCGCTGGGAGCGAGCGACAGCAGAAGAAGAGCAACGCAGGTGCGCAGAAGGTTTCGCCGGAACATGCCGCCGATTGTATCCAGCGATGGGCAGCCGTGTCCTGAGCTAATGCGCGAGAGCAACCTGTCAGGACCGTGCGCGCGCGCCTTCTATCAGCAGGTCCACAATGCGGCGAGCGCTGCTCTCCCACCCCGGCAGCGCGGTGGTGTGAAACACGCCGATCAGGCCGCGGATGATGTCGTCAGGCTTGGTGCCCCGGCGCAGCTCGCCGCTCTTGACCGCACGCACCACCAGGCCGCGAAAGGTGCTGTGGATTACGCCGCGCTTGCCCTCCATCATCTGCTTGGAGCCACCGGGGACCGTGTCCATCGCCGGTAAGATCAACAGCTTATTCGCGACGTAATCGATGAACACGAGCATCCAGGCGCGCAACGCCTCCAGCGGCGGCAGTTCGCGGGCAAAGCGACGCCCGGCGGCGGTCAGCTTTTCGACCTCGCTGCCGAATACGGCCTCGATCAGCGCATCCCGCGTGGGGAAGTGGCGGTAGAGCGTGCCCGGGCCGATCTCCGCCCGGCGTGCGATGTCGTCGAGCGTGGCCTCGGGCCCGTGCTGCGCGAAGGCCTGCCGGGCCACCTCAAGAATGCGCTCACGGTTGCGCTGCGCGTCGGCACGGGGGCGGCGTGTTGTGGATGCCGGGCTGGGGCGGGAAGCCACTCCGCCTATCTTCGCAGAAAGTTGCAACCGGAGAGTGTCTCCGCTTCTCTAATGTGGAGAGCGTCTCCGTTTCGGCGGGCGCAAGGATCTTAACCGCGTCTGCTGGCAGCGCGGACATCGCAAGGAGAAGCACAATGCGTGTATTTGTAACAGGTGCAACAGGGTTTATCGGAACCGAGCTGGTGAAAGAACTGATCGCGGCAGGGCACCAGGTGCGCGGTTTGTCACGCAGCGATGCCGGTGCGCAGCAGCTGCAGGCGGCCGGTGCCGAGGTTCACCGCGGCGACCTTACCAATCTGGACAGCCTGCGCAGCGGCGCGGCCGGCATGGATGCCGTGGTGAACCTGGCGTTCAATCACGACGACATGACCAAGTTCGCGGAAAGTGGTGAGAACGAGCGAAAGGCGATTGAGGCCATGGCTTCAGTGCTCCCACCTGGCAAGCTGCTGATCGTGACTTCCGGCACCGGCATCACGGACGGCGGCCCGGGCCACGTCCGCGTGGAAAGCGATCCGCCGATGAAGTCAGACGCGATGCCCCGCCAGCCGGAAGACACGGCGCGCGAGGCTGCAGAACGTGGTATCCACGTTGCCATCGTGCGGCTGCCGCAGGTGCATGACACGCGCAAGCAGGGGCTGGTGTCGTTCCTGATTGAAATGGCGCGGCAGAAGGGCGTCTCCGCTTACGTGGGCGACGGCGCGAACCGCTGGGCGGCGGCGCCGCTGGCCGATGTTGCTCGCCTCTACCGGCTCGCAGTGGAGAAGACCGGCCCCGGTGTCGCGGTCTACCACGCCGTTGAAGAAGAAGGCGTGGCGTTGCGTGACATCGCCGAGGCTGTCGGCAAGGGGCTGAACGTGCCGGTCGTTTCGCTGGACCCTGCCAGGGCTGCGGAGCACTTCACGTGGCTCGGGCACTTCGCCGGTCTCGACATGCCGGCAGGCAGCGAGTGGACGCGCAAAGCGCTCGGCTGGCAGCCGTCCGGCCCCGGGCTGATTGAGGATTTGGAGAAGATGCGCTACTAGGAACAAGCTAGCGCGTATCCGCAAACAGCCTTTGTTGCAATCTGCACGAGATCCAAATGTAGCAGCGGCTTTAGCCGCCGGGATAGAAGCCGATTAGCTGAAGAGGGATGGCTTTGGCCACGGGGATGATCATCCCAGCGCTAAAGCCGTGTTTTCTCCCTAACGGACACATTGTCTCGGCG
>CAXTJS010000128.1:5336-8149 GCA_964244605.1 uncultured Terriglobus sp.
CGGCGGCTAAAGCCGCAAAGATCACACAAATTCTTGTGTGAACACGCTCTAGCGTCTATCCCTCGCTGCGTCATTTCGACCGGAGCGACGTTCTATCGTCGCGGAGTGGAGAAACCTGCTGTTTGCCGAAGCGGCAACGGCTATGAAAGAAGCAGCAGGTTTCTCCACTACGCTGTGCTGCGGTCGAAATGACACTTCTGTGGTGATGCACTGTAGACGCGCCCTTAATAATCTTGTTCAGCGATGGGCGCCCTCCATCAGAGCCTTTCATCGCGCTCGGCGAAAGAACTCCTGCCTAAATAAGAGTTGCTTGGTATGCTGCCAGCCATGAACAAGATCGCACCGTTCCTGTGGTTCGACAGCAACGCGGAAGAGGCGGCAGAGTTTTACCTCCGCGTCTTTCCGGATGCGCAGAAGCTGAGCGAGGTGCGGTCGCAGGGTGTGGGACCGCAGCCTCTTGGCACGATCGTCACCATCACCATCGAGCTCGCCGGGCAGGAGATCGTCTTTCTGAACGGCGGCCCTATGTACCAGCTCAGCCCGGCTGTGTCGTTCTTTGTCCGGTGCGACTCGCAGGCGGAGATCGACCGCTACTGGGACAAGCTGATGGAAGGCGGCAAGCCAATAGCCTGCGGCTGGCTGACCGACCGCTTGGCCTGTGCTGGCAGGTGGTGCCGCGCAATATCGGCGAGTTGATTCGCCATCCCGGGGCGATGCAGGCCATGATGGGCATGGTCAAGATGGACCTTGGTGCTCTGGAAGCGGCCGCTCAGGAGAAGTGAGTCCGCGAGACTGAACGTCTAGCCGAGCGTTTCCGCGTCCGCATGCTCCAGGTTCGTGTCGGGCGTGCCGCGCGTCCAGCCGAGGCGCAGGTCGCGCACCTGTCGTAGCGTCATGAGCGGCTGGCCCGCTGCGCGGGGCGCGTTGATGCTGAAGAAGTCGGCGCGTTCCACGTCTTGCAGGAAGAAGGGTGAGCGGGCGTCGGGAGTGGCAGTTCGCACTTCCACGTGGCTCATCTCCACGTTGCGCACATGCCGTAGAAAGAAGCCGGTGGCCGGCACTGTGCCGAACATGTCGGGATCGGGGTAGGCGGCTTCCTTTTCCGGCGGCAGGATCGCTGCGTCCGCGGCGGAGCCGCCGCCCACATTGTGCACGTAGATGTTGGAGAGCTTCACGTCCTCAATGCTGTGGCCGGGTATGCCGCTGAGGATTGAGCTGACGTGCGACGCGCAGTTGTGGCTTTCGATGTTGTTGAACAGGATGCGGGCTGCGGTGCCCACCTCTGTGCTGCTCTTCGGGCCGCGCAGACGCGCGCCCAGCCGGACAAAGATCGGTGCGGACGTGCAGTCGCGCATGGTGGTGTTGGTGATGGCGATGTCCTCCATGCGCGCGCCGTCCACGCTCTCAAGCGCGTAGCCTGAACAGCCTTCAAAGACGCAGTTCGACACGGTGATGTTCTGAAAGCCGCCGTTCGATTCCGTGCCGCACTTGATGCGGCCGGTGTGCGGTACGCCGACCTCGTACACGCCCTGCGCGCTCCCTTTGAACTTCTTCCAGGTACCGTTCAGCACCGAGCCCAGCTCATAACAGCCGGTTACCAGGCAGTTGGTGATGGTCACGTTGCGCGTGGGTCGCGCGTAGCCAAGCGCGAAGCTCGACTTGGGGCAGATGCCGTCGTCCCACGGCGAGTTGACGGTGCAATTGGACACGCGCGCGTTCTGGCAGCAGTCCAGGTCGATGCCGTCTCGGTCGGTATCGATCTTGAGGTTGTCGCAGGTGACGTTGTCGACGCCCGTGAGCAGCAAGGCGAAGTGGCCGCCCTTGAGCACGCTGAAGTCGCGAAAGGTCACATTGCGGCAGTTCTTCAGTGCGATGGCCTTGTTGCCCACGCCGGGCTGCTCCGCGCGAAAGGCGTAGCCGAGGTTTGTGCGCTCGCGGCCGTTGCTCAGGCCACGGCCCCAGATCAGTCCGTTGCCGTAGATGGCGATGTCGTGGATGTTCTCGCCCCACAGCAGCGAATTGTGCCAGTGGTTGTGGCCGTAGTCCTGATAGGCGTCGTAGCTGGTTTTCGGCTCGGCCGCGTCGTAGGTGCCGCCGTTGTAGCCCGTGGTGTCGCTACGGCCGGGCGAGTCTGCGGCGATGATGGCTGCACCCTGCGACAGCAGGATATCGACGTAGCTCTTCAGCCGGATGGAAAAGCTGAGGTACTGTCCGGCAGGGAAGAAGACGGTGCCCCCGCCAGCGGCGGCAGCGGCCTCGATGGCTCGATTGATCGCGGGTGAGTCTACAGCCTTGCCATCGCCCGCGGCACCAAAGGTGCGTACGTCAAAGACGTTCAGCGCCGTGGGCCTGCCGCCGCCAGCGGCCGCCTGTGCTCCGGCGATGACCGGTGTAGCCCCTGCGAGAGCGAAGGCGGAGGCAAGAGGAGAGGTCTGTAAGAGGCGGCGACGGGTCAGGTCTGGCAAGGCTGTATCTCCGATAAGTTAAGAGCGGGGCTGTCCGGTGTGCATCCTTCCTCGGCAAGCCGACGCGCCCATCATAGACCCCGGCCGGTTGTGGACTTAGATTTTGCATCGGCAGTAATCGTGCGTTGACGGCGCTGTGGCTGAAAGTGCAGGCGGCCTGGTTTCTCGACAGAAGCGGCTAGAGTAGCCGCACAGGTGCAGGTGTGGCCCATGTCACGTACTTGAGCCAGGGTCCTCTGCCGACCTTCCATGTCCAAATTCGGACATGGGGCACACTCTGGATTGCTGGAAAACGGCTGAGCCATACCTCCAGGAGAACTTCAAAGTTAAGCACAGCAAAAGAGAAAA
>CAXTJS010000129.1:0-8143 GCA_964244605.1 uncultured Terriglobus sp.
GGGCACGTGTTGCCTGCCAGCGTTTCGTCACAGCCACACAGCTTTGTCATTTCGACCGGAAGCCGCGCTTTTGCGGCTGGAGCGGAGAAACCTGCTGTTCTTTGAGGGCCACGGCACTCCGAGCAAACAGCAGGTTTCTCCACTCCGCTGCGCTCCGATTGGAATGACAATCTGTATGCTTTGCGCTCCGGTCGAAGCGCCCATCTGTACTCGATGCGCTACTTCACATCCACCGATTGCAGGTGGAACGTAAGCGTTCCCCAGAACAGCTTCGCGCGGATCTGCACGGGCAGGTGTCGCGTGTCGTCGGTGTACCAGATCGTGATGGTGCCGCGATTCTTCACCACCCCCGCATCAGCGGTGGGCTGCACGCGAATGGTGGAGAAGGTGCCGGCGGGTGTCTTCACGTCTTCACGGCCCTCCACCTTCACGGTCACACCCACGGTGCGCATCGCGTCGGCCAGCGGCAGGTGCAGGTCCTGCCCGAGCTGCAGGTTTTGTGAGCCGATGTAGAAGATGCCGGAGAGCGAGTCGATGGAGCAAGCAGGAATCTGCCCCTGCTGCTGCTTCGAGGTGTTCTTCAGCAGGTTGCGCTCGTTCAGCGATTGCGTGCCGAGCGCAGCCGGCGTGCCCGGCCTTGGCGAGGGCGCTGCCGCACCGGGGGTGAAGGTCAGCTCACTCTGGATCTTGCGGCGGCCTTCCTGCGTCTGCTTGCTAAAGCCGCCCGAGCAGCCCGTTTGCGTGCTGAAGGTGGACTGAAAGCGGTCGATCACCTGATAGATCATGTTGGTCGCGCCGACGGTGTCGGCCGTGGCCTGCACGTGCATGACACTGTTCTGCTGATCCAGCTGGAAGACGACGCGGCCTGCGGTGAAGACGCGCCAATCCACGGCGAAGGTCAAGGTCTCATGCTGCGGAAAGCTGTAGCCCGACACCGGCGGCAGCACCGGCGGTGCCGACGCTGGCGGAATGCCTTCTTTCTGCGCCAGCACGCATGCGGCAGAGAGAATCGGCAGGGCGCATGAGAGCGCGGCGCGGCGAAGAGTGGCTCGTGAGAAGCAGATCAAACGGACGGAGCCCCTTTTCGGCAGAAGTCTGGTCGCTACACGTGCAACGAGCCCGGCAGAACGCCCCGCTGCCGAAGGTAGAGCAAGAGCAGCAGCGCCCCGTAAAGGCCAAGCGCTCCCACAGCCGAATTGTACTCGCGATGCTGCCGGTAAAGCGTTTGCGAGAAGCTGCCGGACCCATCGTGCGAACGGGTGCGCAGCGCTCCGGTGAGGCTGGGGAAGAGCCGAGGCACCCGCCGCACGTACTCGGGAAAACTCGGGAAGTGCGCTGCCAGAAAGCGCTCTTCGGACCGGATCACCGGTAGGTAGATGCCGAGGAACAGGGCGAAGAACGCCAGCACCAGCGGCCACTGCTGTGACGCGGCGACAAAGCCAAGCGCCGCCAGAAAGCTGCCCAGATAGAGCGGGTTGCGCGTGTAGCCGTAGGGGCCGGTCGTAGTGAGCTCGGCGTTCTTCTTCACATATCCGGCGGCATACCCGCGCAGCCATAAACCGGGGATCACCAGCAACAACGACAGCGCGAGCGAAAGCACCGTAGGCCTGGCGAAGACGAGGGACGCCGCGGCAAACACAAACCCAAGGGGTACACGGACGCGCCGCACGACCCGCTCCGCGCTCCAGCCTGCTCGTCCGCTCAAAGGCTCTCCCTGCCGCCCCGCTCTTCCGGCGCAACCTTCATGTTCTCATCCGGAGACGCATGGGGAGGCATCGCGGCTTCTGCGTGCAGCAGCTCGAGTGCAGCCGCGAGCGCGTCCTCCACCGAGATGCGCGCCAGGCCGGCCTCGGTCTCCGCATGGCGGCGGTGGCTGGTCGAGCTTGAGGCATCACGCAGGACGCGAGCCGGAGTGGCAAACGGACCGTTCCGTGCCGGATCGGTCGGCCCGAAGAGCGCGACCACGGGCCGGCCCAGTGCGGCCGCCATGTGCAATGGCCCAGTATCGCCGGCGACCACCAGCGACACGCGGCGCAGCAGTGCGATCATCTGCGCGATCGTTGTCACCGCGAGCTGCAAGGGCTGTGCTTGCGACGATGCTCTCCGCGCAGCTTCAAGCACCTGCTGCGCCGTTTCATCCGAGGCTGTGGTTGCATTCAGCAGGACATGGAAGCCGCGTTCGCGGAGCGCCGCCGCAAGTTGGCCGTAGCGCTCCGCCGGCCACTGCTTGGCGCCCCAGCCTGCCGTCGGCGCGAGGAAGACAATCCGGTTCCGCACATCGCGGAGCAGTTCGTCACACCACCGTTCCGCAGCGGGATCCACAGGCAGGGAGATGCGTGCCGGGGTGAGTTGCGGTGAGTTGCTGGCCAGCAGCTTTGCCGCGGCGGATGCGATTTCCGCCGATTGCTGCACCACGTGCGGCTCCTTCGTCGTTACCCGGTGCGAGTAGAGCCACTGCGCCGCGTGCTCCCGTGGAGCGGCGCTGCCGATAACAATGCGGGCACCACTCAGCTTTGCAATTACCGCTGATCGGATCGAGCCCTGCAGATCGATGGCGATGTCGTATCTCGCCGAGCGAAGTTCACGGCGAAGCCGCAGCACGCTGCGCATGGTAGCAAACGACAGGGGCTTGCTGGACCAGAGACGTGTCTCCACCCGGTGCACGATGTCGACCAGCGGCATGGCCGCGCTACCCGGCTCGGCATCGGGCGAGACTTGCAGCAACGCGGCCCAGCGCGGCTCAACGGCCCAGCCGATGTGGGCTTCCGGCAGCGCCCGGCGTAACGCAGTCACCGCAGGCAGCGCATGCAGCACGTCCCCCATCGCACCCACGCGTACGACCAGGATGCGTGTAGCCTGGGCCCTCATATGCGCTCCGGGCCGACGACGAAGGTGCCGAGCCTGGTGCGTTCGCGTAAGAGCCTGCGCAGGTCCTCCGCACATGCATTGCGGTCGCACAGCGTAACGAGTGCGTCGGCCACCGCGATCGGGCCAAGCGCCTCAAGCGCGGCCCGCATGGATGCATCCAGCTTCACAGCGTCTTTGGAAGTGGTCAGAAAGCGGTCCGCGTCAGCGGCCTTTGCCTCGCGCACGAGCTTGCGTATCGCTCCGGGCGCGTAAGCGTGGTGATCGCGAAAGCGGCGTGCCCCGGCTGCAGCAACGCCACGCTGCACCAGCATCGCTTCGAAGTCCGCCGGGCGGGCGATGCCGCTGAAGACAAACGGGCGCAGCGGCACGCGCGCGGGCAGCGTGACCTCCCGCGCGATGGTCCACATCGGCTTCTTGTGGCCGGGGCCAAGCACTTCCTGCACCGCGGCCAAGGTCCGCTGCTGCTCCCCGGCACGGAGCACCACGATGTCGGCCCGGCGCAAGGCTTCCAGCGGCTCGCGCAGGTTGCCGGCGGGCAGCAGGGTATCGTCCAGCTCCGCTGCCGTGAGTAGAACGATGTCGATGGTGCGTGCCAACTTGCGGTGACCGAAGCCGTCGTCCAGCAGGTGGATCATGCGGCCTGTATCGGGTTGCGATTGCTCGGCGAGGCGTCCCGCGTCGTACCGTTTTGCGGCGACGTATACCGGGCAGCCAAGCGTGCGCGCCAGCAGCAGCGGCTCGTCCCCGAACTGGCCGGCGGTTCCGTTCGGGTCGACACGCAACACGCCACGCGACCTGCGGCCGTAGCCGCGTGAGAGTACGTCGGGTGCGTAGCCGATCTCGCGCAGCAGGCCCGCCAGCGCGATCAGAAACGGCGTCTTGCCGGCACCCCCGGCAGACAGGCTGCCCACGCTTACCACCGGATCGCGCAGCTTCGATTCGATACTTGTTTGAGTATCAAAACGACGGTTTTTCCACCGCATAGCAGCCGCGTAGAGCGGTACAAGCGGCGTGAGCAGAGGGCGTGCAACGCTCATGGCCACTCTTCCGGCAGCAGAGGCAGCAGCGCCTGTACGGTTCGGTCTGTGGCACCGGCCTGCGATTCGTAGAAGCTGCGTCCCCGCGCTCCGACGCCGCTCTCATGTTCTAAGGCTACTTGCATCGCGTCACAGAGCGTCTGGGGTTTCGCAAGGACAACCGCATCGGCGGAACGCATCGCGTCGACCATGGCGCGGAAATTCTCATAGTGCGGCCCCATCATCACGGGAACGCCGAACTGCGCTGCCTCCAGCGGGTTGTGGCCGCCCTGTTCGACCAGGCTGCCACCCACAAACGCAACGGCCGCAAGCGCGTAAACCGGCGCAAGCTCACCCACTGTGTCGATCAGAAAAACCGTACCCGCGGAGATGGCCTTCGGTGTGAGCCGCCACTGGCTCAGCCGGGTGCAGGGGAGGTTTGCCGCGTTGACCAGCGCCTCCACTTCGCCGCTGCGTTCCGGGTGGCGTGGAGCCAGCACCATCACCGTCCCGGCTTGCACGGTGCGCATCCCTGCCAAACAATCAAGCAGTAAAGACTCTTCACCGGCGTGCGTGCTGCCGCACACAACGACCTTCGCCTCGTTCGGCAAATGACGGCGCAGAAGCGTCACCAGCGGACTCACCGCATCGGCGGCCACGTCATACTTCAGGTTACCGGGCGTGCTTACCTGATCCGGCCTGGCACCGATGCGCACCCATCGCGCGGCGTCTTCTTCGCTTTGCGCCAGCAAGAGCGACACCTTCGCAAGCAGCGGCTTCCACAGGGCACGCAGCGCAAGGTAGCGCGGCAGGGAGCGGTCGCTGACCCGCGCGTTCACCACGGCAACGGGCACGCCGGCCCGCTCGCACTCGAAGAGCATGCGGGGCCAAAGCTCGCTTTCCATCAGGACGAGCAGCTCCGGCCGCAACGCGCGCAGGTAACGGCGGACGGGCGAGGGCAGGTCCAGTGGGTAATAGAAGACGCGATCCGCCCCGAAGCGTTCGCGCGCGACTGCCTGGCCCGTCGGCGTGGTGGTCGACAGCACGATGCAGTAGTGCGGCAGCGCCGCCTGCAGCGATTGGATCAGACGGCCCGCAGCAAGCACCTCCCCAACGGAGACCGCGTGCACCCAGATCACTTTGTGCTTCCACACGGCTTCCTGCAAACGCTTCGGCACCACACCGAGCCGCTGGGCAAGCCCCTCGCGATAACGGCCCTGCCGCAGCATGCGCCAGCCCCACACCGGCGCGCTCAGCAAAAGGGCGAGCGCCACCGCACCCGTATAGAGCAGCATCATGCGGGCACCGCCGGCGGGCTGGTTTGAATGCGGCACATGGCAAGCCTCACTTTACCGTGGCGCGCACAGGCAAGATAATGGAGGGCGTCGCGCCCGTGCGACAAACGACGGCCCGCACAGTGTCGCCTTCGTCCCGTGGCACCGTCCAAGCTACTGCCATGATGTTTTCGCTTCGTCTCGCTCCCGCCGTTGCCGCTCTCTCCCTGCTTGCCGCAGGCCCGTGCCTTGCCGCGAAAAAAGCGCCGCCCGCACCCGAGCCCACGGCGGTACCCGTGCGCGACACGCATGACAAAGAGAAGGTCACCATGGCCGCCGAGCCGTTTGAGACGCGCGCAAAGGCCGACTTCTTCCGGCTCGACTACCCGGGCCACAGCCTTCTACCCGTACGGCTCATCATCCGCAACGACAGCGACAGCTCGCTCGACCTGAGCGACGTGCGCATCCAGTTCATCGCGGCCGACGGCACCAAGCTGCCCGCCGCCACGCCCGACGAGATGAACCGCAGGCTCTTTCGCTTCAAGGACCTG
This sequence comes from uncultured Terriglobus sp., assembly GCA_964244605.1. Classification (GTDB taxonomy): domain Bacteria; phylum Acidobacteriota; class Terriglobia; order Terriglobales; family Acidobacteriaceae; genus Terriglobus. Next base: position 5,710 of record CAXTJS010000129.1, read on the forward strand.
CAGCCGAAGCACATACCAGGCACGCCCATCACGTACCACTCCACGCCCGTCGACAAGAAGATCCTGGATGACGACCGCGACTTCGGCTTCGCGCAGACCACCGTGTCGCCGCACAGCACGGCGAGCGGCTTCCTGATCTATGACGTGAAGGAGGTCGACGAGCCACTGTTGCGCGGTGCCGAACTCTACGTGAAGCAGGTGCACGCCGTCGACACGAAGCACTCCGAGTTGTTTGCCTTCTCACTGCCCTTCGACAAGTACCTGGCCGCGCAGAAGGCAACGCGCGATGCGGAGAAGGCGGCCGACGCAAAGAAGGAAGCAGACACGGGCAAGTCGCAGCCGATCGTCGTCGACACGCATCTGACGCAGCCGCGGTGAGCTTCACCCTCCGCGATGCAGTTGCGACTGACGTGCCGGAAATGCGGAAGCTCATCCAGGAGCTCGCGCTTTACGAGAACGAGCCTGACGCCGCCATCGCCACGGAAGCCGACCTCCTGCGAGACGGCTTCGGGCCCGAGCCCTACTTCCGCTGCCTCATCGCGGAGACGGACGGTGCGATTGCGGGCTTCGCGCTGTACTTCTTCCAGTACTCCACGTGGGAGGGCCGGCCAGCCCTTTACCTGGAAGACCTATTCGTGCGTGAGCGGTACCGCAAGCGGGGCATCGGCAAGGCGCTCTTTCAGCGGCTCGCGCAGGTAGCGGTCGAGCGCGGCTGCACGCGCTTCCAGTGGGAGTGCCTCGACTGGAACCAGCCCGCACTCGACTTCTACGAGACCGTGGGCGCGAAGGTTTTACGCGAGTGGCTGAACCTGCGCGTGAGCGGTGAAGCGCTACGGAGACTGGCGACAGACGGTAATTAAATGTGCACGCGTCATCGCTGTCACCGTCATGAAGCGCCGCTGCGCTACCAGCGATTAAGGAAGGCCGCACCCATAAGCGTCTAGCGGCATACCGCCTGCGTACGGCGGGAGTAGGCGACGATACCAGCCGTAGCCTCTACAACTAAGGGTGAGCATAGTCGATCCGTATCGACCATAGCCGTACCCGTAACAGCAATGACGGCAGTACGCGAACAAGATCGACGAGTGGAAGGACGAGACCGACGGCAAAATGCTCCGGCTCATGCACCCATCGTAAGTGGTTAAGCATGTGAACCGTATTTCGCTCCAAGAATCTGGATTATCAGTAGACTGGAGGTAGTGCCGTCATGTCCTCTAACCCCGTCATCGACTTGCCGCAGGAAGAGATTGAGCGTCGGAAACGATCGCGTATCTTGCGCCGTGTTACCAGCAGGGAGGCGCAGGATGAAGAGGCGCTCAGGTATTGGCTAAGCTGTACCCCTGACGCTCGTGTTCTGGCTTCGCTTGAACTTACAGAACTGGCATACACGTCGAAAGGTTACAATGCCAACCATTTGGGACGACCAGAAAGAACTCTTACGCGTGTTGAACGCGAATGGTGTTGAGTACGTTATCGTAGGCGGCCATGCCGTCAGTCGCTACTCCGAACCACGAGCCACCAAGGATCTCGACTTGCTACTGCGCATCAGCGAGGCGAACAGCAAAGCTGTATACCGCGCACTTGCGGAATTTGGGGCACCAATGGGAGGCATCGCTCCCGAGGACTTCACCTCACAAGATGGAGTTCTTCAACTCGGCATAGACCCAGTTCGCATTGACTTTATGCAGACCATTGCAGGCGTTGACACTGAGGCGGCGTGGGCTCACCGGGAGGCCGCGACGTTTACCGTGGACGAGATTCCCGTATTTTTTCTTAGCGTTGAAGACCTGATTGCGGCTAAGACGGCTTCTGGTCGCCCGCAAGACTTAGTGGATCTGACCAAGATTAAGAAGGCGCAAGCCGAGCTAGAGCGCTTGAACAAGTCAGGCCGATGAAGTCTATCCACATTATCGGCGGTGGCCTGGCCGGCCCGGAGGCCGCACTACAGGCGGCGCGTGCGGGTTGTGAGGTCACGCTGTTTGAGATGCGTCCGCACCGCTCGACCGAGGCGCACCAGACGGCTGACTTCGCCGAGCTTGTCTGTTCCAACTCGCTCAAGAGCGAGAGCGAAAATACCGCACCGTGGCTCCTCAAGCAGGAGATGCGTGCCGCTGGTTGCGCGCTCTTGCAGGAGGCCGACGCCTGCGCCGTGCCGGCAGGGCATGCGCTGGCCGTGGACCGCGTCGCCTTCTCGCAACGTGTTGCCGACCGCATCGCCGCGGAGCCCCACATCCGCGTTGTGCGGGAGGAGGTGACGCGGCTGGACGAGCATGGCGATCACCTGACCGTACTCGCAACCGGCCCGCTCACCTCCCCCGCGCTCACGGCGGAGCTGCAGCGCCTCACCGGCAAAGACCACCTCAGCTTTTACGACAGCATCGCTCCCGTCGTCGACGCGACCACCATCGACATGGACCGCGTCTACTTCGCCGCG
>CAXTJS010000130.1:0-2860 GCA_964244605.1 uncultured Terriglobus sp.
ATCCGGCATCATTCAATCGCCCGATTACACGATGGAGCAGCTGGTGCAGGTGGCGAAGACGCTGCGCACCGTGCACCACTTCGGCGGCTACATTCACATCAAGGCCATTCCGGGCTGCGCCGATCGCCTGATCGACGAGGCAGGCCTCTACGCTGACCGCCTGAGCGCCAACATTGAACTGCCCACACAGGCCGACCTGGTACAGCTTGCGCCGGAGAAGAAGACCGTCGTCATTGAAGGCACAATGGGTCAGATCCACGACCGTAAGGTCGAGGTCGACGAAGACCGTGCGAAGTACCGGTCCACGCCGAAGTTTGCGCCCGCGGGACAGAGCACGCAGATGGTCATCGGTGCCACACCCTCGACAGACCGGCAGATCATCGAGCGTGCGAACCACTTGTACTCCAATTACAAGCTGAAGCGCGTTTACTACACGGGCTTTTCTCCGTACCCCGAGGCGGATACGCGCCTGCCGCTGAAGGCGTCGCCCATGGTGCGGGAGCACCGGCTCTACCAGGCCGACTGGCTCATCCGGCACTATGGCTTTGCCGCGGAAGAGATCACGACGGAGGAGCAGCCGGAGCTTGACCTGAGCATTGACCCGAAGCTGGCTTGGGCGCGGCGGCATCCCGAGTTCTTCCCTATCGATGTGAATGGCGCATCCCGCGAGGCGCTCCTGCGGATCCCGGGCCTCGGCTACCACAACGTCGATCGCATCCTGAGCATTCGGCGTTACCACAAGCTCGGCCTGGAAGACTTGCGTAAGCTGCACGTGCGGCTGAAGGATGCGGTAGAGTACCTGATCGCAACCGACCACCTGCCCGCAAAGTCGCTGGCGCTTTTTGAAGATGCGGTCTCTCCTTTGCCGGTCGCCGAAGCAGACTTGCAAGCCATTGAGTTGCCGAAACGTGTGGCGTTGAAGCCGGCGATGCAGATGCCTCTCTTTGCAGAGGCCGCACAGTCCGCGGTGACGGGAGTGCTGTGAGTTCCCTCTTTCCGTCTACGGAGGTCGCACGTGTGCTCGTGCCGCCCAGCTTCACGGCCTGGCGAGACCTCGCCCGCGCGGCCCTGTTGCGCGAGGTTGAGCCGGATCGGATCGATTTCGCTGACGGAACCGTCTCTGCCACCGAAGATCTGTTCGGCTCCGAGACGACGGGCGATGCGCTGCTCAGCGGACCCTACGATCCCGGCCATGCGCCGCATGTGCCCAAAGCCTTTCTGGAGCGGGCCGTGCTTGCGAGCTATCACCGCGAGCCGTCGCGCTGGAACCTGCTCTACCGCTTGCTTTGGAGATTGCAGAGCAACCGTGACCTGCTCCGGGTAGAGGTTGACCATGACGTGAGTGCGCTACTGCGCCTGGTGCAGCAGGTGAAGCGTGATGAGCACAAGATGCACGCCTTTGTGCGCTTTCGGCGGATCGAGGACGAGCAGGGGGAGCAGTTCGTCTCCTGGTACGAGCCGGCGCACCGCATTCTGCCGCTGGCCGCGCCGTTCTTCGCCGAGCGCTTTGCCGTGATGCGCTGGTCGATCCTGACGCCCGATGGTTCGGCATACTGGGAGCCTTCTGTCGGCAAGCTGCAGTTCGGACCGCCGCTCGACCGCAGCCATGCGCCCAGCGAGGACGAACTTGAGACGCTGTGGAAGAGCTACTACGGCAGCATCTTCAACCCGGCGCGCCTCAACCCGGACGTGATGCGCAGCCACATGCCCGTGAAGTACTGGGGCAACCTGCCTGAGGTGGAATTGCTTCCCTCCCTATTACAGGCAGCAGGAGGACGGGTGGCGGGAATGGTTTCAAAGCAGGGTGCAAAGCCAAGTGCGGCACCGTACGTGCCGGAGCTGCATACGCTGCCCGTGCTGACCGAGGCGATGCCGTCGTGCCGCGGGTGCGACCTCCACGAGCATGCGACGCAGGTGGTGCCGGGCCGCGGCTCCACCTCGGCGGACATCGTACTGGTGGGCGAACAGCCCGGCGACCAGGAAGACCGGCGAGGTGAGCCTTTCGTTGGTCCAGCAGGCGGCGTGTTGCGCAAGGCGCTTGCGGAAGTCGGCATGGCACCGGAGTCGGTCTATATGACGAACGCGGTGAAGCACTTCAAGTTCGTGCAGCGCGGCAAGCTGCGGCTACACCAGAACCCGCGCCAGTCCGAGATCATGGCATGCCGGCCCTGGCTGCTTGCAGAGCTGGACGCGCTCAAGCCGAAGCTCGTGGTTTGCCTGGGTGCGTCTGCGTCGAAGTCGTTGCTGGGCGGTACCTTTGCCCTGATGCGCGACCGCGGCAAGCTGCTGCAGACGAGTTTCGCCGAGCACGTCATGGCAACCATTCACCCATCTGCCGTTCTGCGTGGCAAAGACGACGAGACGCGTGAGGTGCTCTACCGGCATCTGCGGGACGACCTGCTCATCGCGCAGAAGTTCGTACGCGCCGCCTAAACCTGCCGGAGAGCTGCTTGATCCAAACCATTGACGATCTGCGTGGGCCTGCCGGAAAGTTGGAGGCTCTGCTGAACGTGGGGGACACCACTGCTGCGCTCGCCGCGCTGGTGTGCCACCCGCACCCGCCCTCCGGCGGCACCATGCACACCAAGGTCGTTTACCAGACGATGAAGGCAGTCAATGCGTTTGGCATACCCGTGCTGCGATTCAACTTTCGCGGGGTCGGCCTGAGCGAGGGCAGTTACGACAACGGTCCCGGCGAGATCGAGGATGCACGCGCTGCCATCGACTGGCTCAGCAAGCAGTTTGGCCTTCCCATCCTGGTTGCGGGCTTCTCGTTCGGGGCAAACATCAGCTGGCGCGCAGCCTGCGGCGACGCGCGTGTCGCAGGTCTGATCGGTCTCGGCATGCCGCTAATGGCGGG
>CAXTJS010000130.1:2870-8130 GCA_964244605.1 uncultured Terriglobus sp.
GTGCACGCAGCCCAAGCTCCTGCTCACGGGCTCGGAAGACCCATTCGCGCCGCGCGACCGCATGGAAGAGATCTTTCGGGAGGCTCCGGGCGAGACTGAAGTCACTTGGATCGAGGGCGCGGAGCACTTCTTCGTGGGCGTACCCGGCTCCCCCACGCCTAAACTCGACCGCATGCAGTTGGCAATCCGAACGTGGGTTCAAAGCCGATTCTTTGGCTCAGAGCCGGCTGTTGACTAACGAGCGGCCAAGGCGGGCTCAAGCGATATTGTTTCGACCGAAGCCGCTTGCAGTATTGGCCGGACGACCTCAAGCATCGTGTCGACGTGTTGCCGCTCAAGCAGGAATGCCGGTAAAAAGCGCATTACGTTGCCCTGCACAAAGTTCAACAGCACGCCCTGCTCCAGCGCGGCTTCAGCGATGGGCCGGCCCGGAACGTTGAGTTCAAGTGCTTGAATCAACCCGCGGCCACGGGCCTCGACGGCGCAGTCGAACTCCGCAGCAAGTGTCGTCAGAGCCTCCCGAAGGTATTGGCCGGTGTCCCTCACCCGTGCGAGCAGGTTCTCTTCCTCAACGATGGCCAGGAACTCCAAACCAAGCCGGCAGGCCAGCGGCGAGCCACCGAGCGTGCTGCCATGCTTCCCCAAGCCAAGCGCGTGGAAGAGATCGCCCGTGACCAGCAGCGCGCTCAGCGGGATGCCGCCACCCAGGGGCTTGCCCAGGATGAGCACATCGGGCCGTACGCCGGACTGCTCAAAGGCGAACCAGTCGCCGGTACGGCCGAGACCGCACTGGATCTCATCCAGGATGAGCAGGGCGCGGTGCTTGTCCGCGAGACGGCGCGCCTCGTGCAGGTACTCGCTTGAGAGCTCGTAGACGCCACCCTCGCCGAGAACCGTTTCAAGCAGGATGCAGCAGGCGCGCAGTTCCTCAACGCTCTCGCGCGTGACAAAGTCAACGCCGGGCAGGTCGGGCCCGAAGTCGTCGCGATACTTTGCCTGGCCCGTAACAGAAAGAGACCCAAACGTGCGTCCGTGATAGGAGCCGAGCAACGACACGATACGGAACTTGTGCTCGCCGTAGTTCGCCTTCGCAAAGGCGCGAGCCAGTTTGAGCGAACCTTCCACCGCCTCGGAACCGCCCGTGGAGTAGAAGACGCCGCTCATGCCGGACAGCGCGCAGAGCCGCTCCGCAAGTTCGCCAGCGTAGGGCGTGCAGTACGACGGCGACAGGTGCACCATCCTCGTAGCCTGATCGGCCATTGCCGCGACCATGCGAGGGTGAGCATGCCCGACGGCGTTGACACCCAGCCCGGCCATGAAGTCGAGGTAGTGGTTGCCCGAGGTGTCGAAGAGGGTGACGCCCTCGCCACGATCCATCACAACCGGAAAGCGGGCATACACGGGCAACAACCACTCGCTGTCGCGCAGCAGCGTATCGGCTGCGGCTGAGTTTTGCTGGAAGCGGGACACTGTTAACAGTTCAACGTAGATAGCGGGAGAGGTCAAGCCGCGGCATCCATGTGGATACGCGTGATAGCTTTTCTCCCGAATTGCGAAGCCAGCTTCCAACTTTGGAATGCAGCGGCGATGGTGCGTTACCGTAGAGGTACAAACCCCGACGTTTCGCGTCAAAACGGCACCCGTGGTTTGGCGACAAACGTGCATTGCTCAGGTTGATTCCTGCCTCTCTGGTGCACGGAGCGAACCCTCGCTGAATGGATAAGGCAGCCCAAAACCGGATTCTCGCCGTCGTGCTCGCGGTCACGACGCTGGTTATCTGTGTCTTCGGTGCGCTCAACTACGTCCGCGAAAGCAACTACGAGCTGCCGACTGATGGCGTTTGGTGGATGGAGTCGCAGGGCGGCATGCGCGCGGAGCGCGTTCCGGTGGACTCGCCGGCACAGCGCGAAGGGGTACGTACCGGTGACCTCCTGCTGGCTGCGAACGGTCGCAAGACGCCCACGATTGCGCCGCTGATGCGTGAGATGACCCGCTCCGGCACGTGGAACCGCATCAAGTACTCGCTCGTGCGCGACGGCGCGCCGCTCGATGTGCAGGTGATCCTTGAGCCGACGGATCGCAGCCGGAACCAGGGTCTGCGGCTGATTGCGCTCGTGTACCTCGCCATCGGGCTGTATGTCCTCTTCCGTCGGTGGACGGCGCCAAAGGCAACCCACTTCTACGTCTTCTGCCTAGTCTCGGGCGTCCTGTACGCATTCAAGTACACCGGCCAGTTCGACACCCTGGACTGGCTCTTCTACTGGGGCAACATTCTTGCCACAGCGCTGCAGCCCGCGCTCTTTCTACACTTCGCGATCACCTTCGGCGTAGCTCGGTCGTCAGCCGGCAGACGCATCCTTGCCATCCTGCTCTACTTGCCCGGGCTGGCACTGGTCGCGCTCAAGGTGCAGGCTGTGCTGAACTGGGCAGCGACTGAGAAGCTGCACCATCGGCTCGACCAGATCGATGTAGCTTATCTGGCTGCGTACTACGTGCTTGCGGCGGCCGTCTTCTGGCGCCGCTATCAACGCACCGGCGGCACGCTCGAGCGCCAGCAGTTGAAGTGGCTCACCCGTGGCACGCTGCTCTCCGTGCTGCCCTTCACCGCGCTCAACGTCATCCCGTTTCTGCTGAACATACCGGTTGCCGCGCCACTCTCGAAGATCGCGGTCTTTGCGCTCATCTTTCTGCCGCTGACCTTTGCCTGGGCAATTGTGCGCTACCGCCTGATGGACACCGACCTGATCTTCAAGCGAGGTGTGACCTATACGCTCGCGACGGCAGCGCTGGTCGGCGTGTACTTCCTGATCGTCGGCATCTCGGCGGAGGTGGTGCATGCCAGGCTGCCCAGCCTGCGCATCTGGGGTTTGCTTGCGGCCATCGTCGCGACGGCGCTGATCTTTGAGCCAATTAAGACCGCCATCCAGGGGCGCGTCGACCGCCTGTTCGATCAGAAGCGCTACGACTACCGCGAAACGCTGATTGAGTTTAGCCGCGGCCTCTCTTCACAGACCGATCTCCCAACACTGGCGCGCACGGTCGTCGACAGCCTCTCGCAAACCCTGCTGGTTGAACGCGTGGCGCTCTTTGTGGCACCCTCGGGTTCTGACGGCTACTTCCAGCTTGCCGCGTCGCACGGGCTCTCCAACGACGCTGTCGCTGCCCTTCCGCAACAGAGTTCCGCAGCCTCGTTCCTGCAGTTCGGCCCGACCGACGAACGCGGACACATCTTCTTCGAGAACCCGGCACAGCTACCGCACCTCTCCGCGCAGGAGCAGAAGGTTTCGCAGTTGCTGGACATGAACTACTACCTGCCCTGCCGCATCGCCTCGGCAGACCGACCCACGCGCACCATCGCCGTAGTCGGCCTGGGCCGCACGCGCGAAGGTGATTTCCTCTCCTCGGAAGATATGGAGTTGCTGGAGTCGCTCGCCGGCTACATCGGGATTGCAATCCAGAACGCGCAACTCTTCGCCAGCCTTGAGCTGCAGCGCGCCGAGTTCGAACGGCTGAAGGAGTTCAACGAGAACATCGTCGAATCCATCAAGGTCGGCATCTTCGCGCTGGACCTGAATGAATGCGTGGAGAGCTGGAACGCCGAGATGGAAGTCATATATGCGTTGCCGCGTGCGGAAGCGCTCGGCAGGCACATCTCCGAGATCTTCCCGCCGCAGTTCGTCGCGGAGTTCGCGCGCACCCACGATCAGCCCGGCACGCACCATATAACCAAGCTAAAGCTGCCGTTGCGCAACGGGGAGACGCGCACGGCGAACCTTGCGATCGCGCCGTTGTTGACGCGCGACTTCGTCTCCGTGGGCACCATTGTGCTCGTGGAAGACATAACAGAGCGCACGCAGCTTGAGTCGCAACTGACGCAGGCGGAGAAGCTATCGTCCATCGGCCTGCTCGCCGCCGGCGTGGCGCATGAGGTCAACACCCCGCTCGCGGTCATCAGCTCCTACGCGCAGATGCTGCAGAAGCATGCGCGCGAAGACCAGCGGCTGAAACCGGTGCTGGAGAAGATTACGCAGCAGACCTTCCGAGCCTCCGAGATCGTAAACAGCCTGCTCAACTTTTCTCGCGCAACGGGCAGCGAGTTCCTCTCACTGGATGTCAACCAGGTTGTACGTGAGACCGTCACGCTGCTGGATCACCAGTTCCGCACAGCGCGCATCGCCATCGACGCAAGCCTAAGCCCTGCCTTGCCGCCGATCAAAGGCAGCCAGGGCAAGCTGCAGCAGGTCGTGCTGAACCTGTTGCTAAACGCCAAAGACGCGATGCTTGAGAACGGCGGCAAGCAGCTTTTCGTCAGCACCGCACAAACGGATGACGAGGTCACGGTAGCCGTACGCGACACGGGCGCTGGTATCCAGCCGGAGCACCTGCACCGCATCTACGACCCCTTCTTCACCACCAAAAACACGCCGAAGGAAGGCCAGCACAAAGGCACCGGCCTTGGGCTTGCCGTCTCCTACGGCATCGTGCAGGAGCATGGCGGCCGCATTGAGGTCGAGAGCGAAATTGGAGAAGGCACCACCTTCAAACTGATCTTCCCCGCCATGGCCGCTCTCAGCGTCGCACCGGCAAGCACAGAAGAGACTCGGACGGTTCATGCCTGAAGCAACACTCGACGCAGCAATCCCCAGCCTGGCCGTCGCATCCGGCAACATACTCATCATCGACGACGAGCCGGGCATCCGCGACTCACTCGAGACACTGCTGACACTGGAGGGTTTCACCGTCGAAATGGCCCCCGAGGGCCGCAGCGGCGTGGACCTTCTGGCAAGCAAAATCTACGACCTTTTGCTGCTTGACCTCGCTCTACCGGGCGAAAGCGGGATCGACCTTTTGCCTAGCATTAAGCGCCTGCGGCCTGAGTTGCCGGTCATCATGATCACGGCCTATGGCACTGTGGGCAACGTCGTCGACGCGCTGCGCGCCGGTGCCGACAACTTCGTGCAGAAGCCGTGGGATAACGAGAAGCTGCTTGCGGACATCCGCACCGCGATCGCGCGCCACCGCTCAGAAGCGGAGGTCGTTCAGCTCAAGAAAACGCTGAAGCAGCGCTACTCCTTTGAGAACATCATCGGCAAGAGCGATGCCATGACACGGCTGCTTGACACGGTTGCGCAGGTGGCGCCGTCGCGATCTACGGTACTGATCCAGGGTGAAAGCGGCACAGGTAAGGAGTTGATCGCCAAGGCGATCCACCTGAACTCGCCGCGACGCGACAAGCCGTTCGTCGCCATCAACACGGGTG
>CAXTJS010000131.1:0-8122 GCA_964244605.1 uncultured Terriglobus sp.
CCTGCTCGGGCGGCCCGGATGCGGTGCGTCGACGGTGCTGCGGCTGGTGAACCGCCTGCTCTACGACGCGTCCTCAGCGAGCCGGTACGCGACGCTCGCGCTGGTCGTCTATGATCCCGCAACTAGCCAGCTAACCTCGGTCAACGCCGGGCACAACCCACCGTTGCTGCTGCAACACGGCTCGCTGCGCCGGCTGGAGTGTGGCGGCCCGGTGCTGGGCATGCTGCCGGACGTCTGCTTCGAGCAGGAGGTCGTTACGCTGGCAAATGGAGACCTGCTGACCCTGTACACCGACGGCGTTACGGAATCGGTGAACGCGGCAGGCGAGGAGTGGACCGAAGCGGGTCTGCTGGAGGTGCTCGGTCACGTTGAGCATCTCTCGGCGAACGAGGCAGGAGAGGCTATCCTTGCCGCCGTGACTCGCTTTGCCGCGGAAGGCATGCAGGGCGACGACCTGACGCTGCTTGTGCTTCGGCGTACGGACGACACAGGGCAGTAGCCATGCCGGCCGACGGTGTTCCATCTCTAAGCGGCTACAGGGGACGCATCGCGCCTTCGCCCACCGGTTACCTGCACCTTGGCCATGCCCGCACCTTTCTCATCGCGCAGCAGCGAGCTGCCGCGGGTGCGCTCGTTCTGCGCGTCGACGATCTCGACGCACAACGCTGCCGTCCGGAGTTCGACGAGGGCATGCTGCAGGACCTGCACTGGCTCGGCATCCACTGGTCTGATAATGATGCGAGTTCAGTGACTGGGTTTGACGCAAGCAGTTCCGGTCTCTACCGGCAAAGCGAACGGCGTCCCCTCTACGCAGCCGCGCTCAAGCATCTGCAGGAGCAAGGCTTCGTCTACCCATGCAGTTGTTCCCGTCGCGACTTGCAGGCGATCGCGCGCGCTCCCCATGCCGAGGACGACGACGAGCCGCTCTACCCCGGTACCTGCCGAGGGCGAACGTCAATCGCAGGCGTGCAGACGGCCTGGCGCTTCCGCGTGCCGGATGGCGAGGCCATTCCCTTCGTCGACGGAAACCTTGGACCGCAGAGCTTCGTCGCCGGTCAAGACTTTGGCGACTTTCTGGTAGCTAGGCGCGACGGCCTGCCCAGCTACCAGCTCGCTTGCGTCGTGGACGACGCCGCCATGCGCATCACCGAGGTGGTTCGCGGCCGGGACCTGCTGCGCTCCACCGCGCGGCAGATCCTGCTGCAACGCGCGCTCGGCCTGCCCACACCGGCGTACTTCCATTGCGAGCTCGCGGTCGATGAGGCGGGCGCACGGCTTGCGAAGCGGCACGATGCGCTCAGCATCCGCGCGTTGCGGGAAGCGGGGCACACGCTGGCAGAGCTGCGCGCCATGGAGATGATGATGCGGGTGAACTAGAGCATTTCTCCTGAAGGTCTAGCGCGAGGGTGGAGATGCTCGGGCCAGTTTTCGTCAAGAAAACTGGCATTTGGATGCTCTGTCCGGCCGCATGCTCAGGAGAATGCTCTAGCTCAGCCGTCCTCACCAATGAGAGGTGTGCCCCATGTCCGGACTTTCGGACATGGGAAATCTTCGGAGAACCCATATCCCAAATGCGGGACATGGGGCACACGTCTGTCAAGGCACTACGGCTTGTCTACAAGCACTTGCTCCATCAATGTTTTGAGCCGCGCCAACGGCAGGCCTACCACGTTGCTGTAGTCGCCTTCGATGCGCGGAACCCATTGTGCGGCACGGCCCTGGATGCCATAGGCACCGGCCTTGTCCATCGGCTCGCCAGTAGCAATGTAGGTGGCGATCTCGGCCTCACTCATCGGGCTGAAGCTTACGGTTGTGACTTCTGCGGCCGTGAGCGTGTGCACTGCCATGGCTAGCGCTATCCCGGTGATTACCTGATGCGAATCGTTTTGCAGCAGATGCAGCATGCGCGCGGCATCTGCTTCGTCGCGTGGCTTGCCCAGGATTGCGCCGCGATGCACCACCGTCGTATCGGCACCGATGACCAGAGCGTCCGGGAATCGTGGCAGCACGGCTTCAGCCTTGGCCTGCGCGAGCCGCAGCGTGTACGCGGTGGGGTCTTCGTCCGGCTCCGGCGTTTCGTCGATGTCGGCAACGGCGATATCGAAGACCATGCCGACCTGCGCCAGCAGATCACGTCGTCGTGGTGACGCTGAAGCCAGGATGATCCGCTTCGCTGCTACGGACGCCTCGCTCACGCCTTACGAACGATGCTCACGCGCGAGTCAAGCCGGTGCGTGTGGCCCGGTGCCAGCGTGATGCGATCGTCCCCCGCGTTGACCGTCTCCACGCAGACGAAGTGCTGCCACGAGTCTTCCGCCAGGTCGGGGATGGTGGGCGTCATTACCGTCCCCGGGTTCCACGTGACCGTGGTGTTCGAGCCTTCCTTGTGGATGTGGATCTCGCGCTTCCACGCGTCGTCATGGATGACCAGCGGCGCGGTCGTCTGCACGTGCACCTGGTCCACATCGCGCGTGTAGCTCAGCAGCTTTTCGCGCTGCACCTTGCGCGTGAAGTTGTCGCGCTTGTCGACGTAGGTGGTGCCTTCGAGACCCTCTGTCTTCACCTGGTGAATGTCGCCCACGGCGAAGTAGGTGTGCAGGCCTTCCTCAAAGACCATCGGCTCGGTGCCGTGGTTCGTCACCTCAAGCGAGATGTCGAGTTCCTTGCCGATGCGGAACTGGATAGCTGTATGGAACGCGCCATAGCCCGCGGCCTGAAACTGCGCATCCGGATCGAGCGCGAGCGTGATGTGCACCTCACCGGTAGGCGCGAGGTGCGTGTTGACGAGGGTCCACTCCGTCGTGCGCGCGTAGCCGTGCATCGGCTGGTGCTTGCCGTCCCAACCCGTGGCAAACCAGGGAAAGAGCACCGGGATGCCACCACGGATGGGCTTACCCGGCTCCAGCGCCGTCTTGGGTGAGAGATAGATGCCGGGTTGCTCGCCGGCGGGAACCCAGCGGGTCAGGTGCGCGCCGTGGGTGTAGATCGTCGCCTCAGCCTGCGGCGTAACGACGCGCATCTCCACCAATCCACCCGCGGCGTTGCTGTCGCTCTTGCCATCGTGGAACGTGAGGTGATCGTGAATGGCAAACTTCGCATTCAGCTCTGCGGCGGTCTGGTGCGGCATGATGGCTCCTGATTGACTGCCCAAGAATAACAAGCTGATGCCAGTGATCTTCATTCGACCGGAGCGATGGCTTGCCATCGCTCAGCAGGAGAAACCTGCTGTTTCATGCCAAAGCCGAGTCGCTACAAGCAAACAGCAGGTTTCTCCACTACGCTGCGCTCCGGTCGAAATGACGCTTACGGGGCAAAATCCTCTTCAGGCGCCGGCGGCTTCGATGGCCTCACGCAAGGTCTCGTAGTCGTACGAGTCCTCGTGGCCTTTGCCGTTGATAAAGAACGTCGGCGTGCCGTGTACTTTGCTCGCCTCACCACTGTCGATGTCGGCCTCAATACGATCGGCATAGACTTCGTCCGCGATGGCGTTCTTCACCTCGCGTGCCTTGAGGCCAAGTTGCTCGGCAAGCTCACCGAACAGCTCGGTGCTGAACTCGTCCTGGTGCTCGAAGAGCGCGTCATGCATCTCCCAGAACTGGTCTTTCTCGGCGGCGAACTCAGCAGCTTCGGCTGCGGGCTCGGCGTACTTGTGCATGGGCAAGGGAAAGTTACGGAAGACGAAGCGCAGCTTATTGCCGAAGTGCTTCTGCAGCCGCTTGACCGTCGGGTAGGCTACGCCGCAATCGGGGCATTGGTAGTCGCCGTACTCCACCAGCGTGACGGCGGCATCGTCACTGCCGGCAATGTGGTCGGTGCTGCTAACAGGTACGGATAGTTCCGGCATAGCTTGGGTCTCCCATGCATGGGATGGCTGGTGACCGCTGGGGGTTCGACGCGTTCGCAAAGCGGCGCGCTTTGTACCCACCAAAGCGTCATTCGACGGGAAGCCGCGCTCTCTGCGGCTGGAGCGGAGAAACCTGCTGTTCTTCCGGAGCGCCGTCACTGCTCCAGGCAAACAGCAGGTTTCTCCGCTACGCTGCGCTCCGGTCGAAATGACAAGTCTGGGCGGGAACACAGAGAGGAGTTACTTCACCCGCAGAAGCGCATCGTCGCGCAAGCGCCCGATGCGACCATGGGGACCGACGACAAACGGCAGGGACAGCGCATTCCAGTTGCGATCGGCATCGGGTTGGTCAAGCTTACCGGGGCGTAGCGGCTGCCAGTTCAAGCCGTCGTCCCGCGAGATGTCTGTGCCGTTCGGCCCTACCGTGATCCAGATCTTCGCTTTGTAATCGTAGGTGACCGCGGAACGATAGCCGTGGGGAGGGGTGCTCGCAGCAAGCCACGATGTTTGGGGAGCGGGTATCACCGTCTTTGAACGCCCATGCACGATGACGGTAGGATTTTGCGCAAGGTAGGCGGCACTGCCGCTTCCCAGGTCCGGCTTTGTGTAATCACCGCCTACAGCGACCAGGTCCGCGTTCCGGCGTGCGATCGAAAAGATACCGGATGTCTGCGTTTCGCCTGCGATCGGCAGCCGTTCCTTGCTGAAGGTAAAGCCATTCAGACAGCTTTCCATGCTGTCGCGCATGAGACCCATGGTGCAGTCAAGACCTCCCCCGTATAGCCAACCCTGCGCTGTCGCGAAATACAGAGGGTAGCCTAGTAAGAAGAGGGAATTACTTGCCGCGAATGCGCCAGTCTGATTTGGCGCTGCGGCTAAGCCTGCCTGCCGTACGCGATGCCAGTGTTCCCCCCAATCGAAGCTGCCCCAAAGCGCAAACATACCGCCCACGGGGTCACCCAGCAACCAGAGATGCGGTGCCCACGTGGGGTCGCCGGGATCGGCTCCGTCCGTCTGCATGGCGTCGAAGAACCCGTCCGCGTCGGGATTGGTGAAGACCAGCTTCCACGTGACGCAGCCATCGGTCGTCTTGTAGATACGGCTCAGGTCGCCTTTGCCGCTGCTCATCACGATGGCCGTGCGGTCGTCAAAGGCCTGGATGCCACGAAAATCCAGCTTCTCCGCGCCGGGCGGCACGGTGCAGCCCTGCCACATGTAGCCGCTGTCTTCCGTGCGCAGCACCGTGCCATGCGTGCCGCTGGCCCAGGCGGTGCCGTTGCCCACCGAGACGATGGCACGCAGGTCTGCCGTTGTGGTGGAGTCCTGAATCTCAAATTGCGCGTGGGCGGCAGAGGCGACGAACAAGGCAAGAAGCATCCAGAACCAACTGCGCATTGCAGAAGTCTACTTGTGCACTGGATGCGCCGCTACGCAAGCTCAAGAAGCTTCAGGCCAGGCAATGTGAAGTCCTTGCGGTTGTCCGTGATGACGGTAAGTTGCGCTTCCATTGCCGTGGCGGCGACCAGCATGTCTGCAAGGCCGAATGTTCGTCCGCGCTTTGCCTCGGCATTCTTCAACATGCCCGCGCGTCGGGCGATCGCTTCCGTCACTTCGTAAAGCTGCAGGTCGCGAAAGAGCAAAGCGGTATGCGCCTCTTCGCCGGCGCGCATGCCTGCATACACCTCCGCGACGTTGATGACGGATGCGGCTAAGACGTGTCCGGCACAGTTCAATTCTGCAAGTTGTTGCCGCCGGTTACGCCGCGCACGCAAAGCATCGATCAGCACAGTGGTATCGAGCAGATAGGTCATTTCTCGCGCAGCTTGGCCTCGATCGTTCTTGTACGGCTGCTCTTCTCGGCGCGCAGCTTGCGAACCCAAGCCGCGGACCCGCCTTTCAGCTCCGGATGATTCTCATCTTTCCAGGCAGGCTCATCGTTCCGGAGCCACGCAGACAGTCTGCGGCGTCTCACTTCCGCTTGTGCTGTCTCAACGAGAAAGGCCGTTCGACCGCGCGGACCGACCAACTCATCAATCGCTTGAAGCAGTTCATCGGGAAAGACGACGTGCATACGCTGTGTGCTCATAGATGGCCCATAGCCATTGTGCCATGATCCCGTAAGCGTTTTGGAACGGCGGATGCATACGCTTCCGTCATCCGGAATGCAACCTTGAGAACCGTTATTGAGCGTCTGCACCGCTCGCGCGTATAACGCATTCCGCCCAGTGTTTGCAAGGGTTTTCACAACGGCTGCAACTCCCGTGGTATGTCACTGCGGCACTTCACCAAGAGTGGTGCAGGCTGCACGATCCGAAAGATTTTGCATTGCGAGCGCATCCATTTTGGCCGTCGCATCGTGCTACGATTGGGCTCGTTCCCAAGATGTGGGAGCACCTGCGGCGATCCCCGCGCACTGCTTGCAACATGCGGAGTCACACAGCCGACAGCTATTGCTGAACCTTTCCGACCGGTCTTGCTACGGCATCCCGGCGGCTTCAATTAAGACACGTTCCACCGATGACTGCCGCGAGGTACGCTTCGCGGTCGTCGTCCCCTCGTGTCTGTTTCCCCGTTCGCTCGCATTCTCCCGTGCGAGGTTTGCTTTGGACCAAGTTCGCGGCAGAAGTGCGCCGTGGATCAAGCTGCAACAGACTCCATCTGTAAAGTGGCGAGGAATGGAAGAGGACGACTCGATGTCTTTTGCGCCAACGGCGACCACGGTCCTGAATCACTGGGTGCGCATCCAGGGTGCGCTTGAGCGCAAGGTCAATCGCCAGAGTTACAACACGTGGCTCAAGCCCACACGCTTCTCGCACCTCAGCGGACGCGTGCTGTATGTGCGCATTCCCGGCGCGCATTTCGACCACATCGGCGACCGCTACCACGACCTCATCCACGAGGCGATCGACAACTTCGCGCTCGAGCTCGACGAGGTTAAGTTCGTCACTGCGGAGAACGATCCTTCCGTGCCCAAAACGCGTGAGGATGGCGGCTTCGCTCCTGCATCGTCGCACTCGCCGAACGCGCCACAGGGCAGCGCGACCAACGGCATGGCGAACGCTTCGGCAAATGGTGCCGGCAACGCCCTCAGCAACCGGCCGACAGCACCGGCGACGCCCTCAACGGAGCAGGCCCGCTTTGACTGGAACGGCGCCGCCCAGTTGAACCCGCGCTACCTGTTCGACAACTTTGTGATCGGCAGCGGCAATCAGTTCGCGCACGCTGCGTCTCTCGCCGTTGCGGAGAGGCCGTCGAAGGCCTACAACCCGCTCTTCCTCTACGGCGGCGTCGGCATGGGCAAGACACACCTGATGCACGCCATCGGGCATGAGGCCAAGCGCCGCAACCCGCATTACAGCATCACGTATGTCTCGGGTGAAAAGTTCACCAACGAGATGATCGACTCGGTGCGCAACAACAAGCAGACGACCTTCCGCGACAAGTACCGCACCGTCGACGTTCTGCTGATTGACGACATTCAGTTTCTCGCCGGCAAAGAGCGCACGCAGGAGGAGTTCTTTCACACCTTCAACGCGCTGCACGAGAGCATGCGCCAGATCGTCATCGCCAGCGACCGTCCGCCCAAAGAGCTGAGCGGCTTCGAAGACCGGCTGCGCTCGCGCTTCGAATGGGGCTTGATCGCCGATATTCAGCCACCCGATCTCGAAACCAAGGTCGCCATCCTGCAGAAGAAGGCAGAGAACGAGCACTCGCAACTGCCGACCGACGTAGCCATGTTCATCGCCGGCAACGTGCGCACCAATGTGCGTGAGCTTGAGGGCGCCCTCGTCCGCCTGATGGCGTGGACGAGCCTGCACGGTGTTGAGATCACGCTCGCAACGGCGCAGCAGTGCCTGAAGCAGTTCATCGATACGCAGGTGCGCAAAATCACCATTGAGGCCATTCAGCGCGCCACGGCCGAACAGTTCGGCATGAAGATCAGCGAGCTGAAGCAGAAGAACAACTCACGCCAGATCGTGGTGCCGCGCCAGATCGCGATGTACCTGGCCAAGCAGATGACCGAGGCCTCGCTGCCGGAGATTGGCCGCCAGTTCGGCGGCAAGCACCACACAACCGTCATGCACTCCATCGCCAAGATTGACGAGCAGCGCCGCACGGACAAGGCGATGAACTCGACCATCGCCAAGCTGACGGAGACGCTGAGCTAAGTCCGTTCGCGACATGCTTGCCGACTAATCGTCATTTCGACCGGAGCGCAGCGTAGCGGAGAAACCTGCTGTTTGTTTCGAAGCCATTACCGCTCCGGGCAAACAGCAG
>CAXTJS010000132.1:0-4436 GCA_964244605.1 uncultured Terriglobus sp.
GCACCGCGACGCCGACGATACGGCAACCGAGGCCAAGCGTTACAAGCATTCCGCTCGGGTGGGCAGATTGGGCCCAGAGCACCGTCAGTCCGGCAACGAAGAGCAGCGTTCCACAGAGCAGCAGGGCGAATTCAGTGCGGCGTTGCGCCATTGTCTTGCGATGCTCCTGTCAGCGTGGAACGGTTGCAAACCGCAGTGGTTCGTTAGAGACTCAGGGCCATGCGGATGCGAACCTTCATCTTAGCCTTTGCCGCGCTGCTGCCGGCGTGCGCACATGCGCAGGCAAGCCTCGATCCGCTGCGCAGGTCCGCACCGTCATCGGCCAGTCCGCTGACCGTGCCGACGCTGTCGCCCGGTTCGCTGCAACTGCTCACGCTTGAGGGTGAGTTCGCCCAGGCCGTAGCAAAGGGCGGTGGGGCCGCCTTTGCAAGCTGGTTTGCAGAAGATGCCGTCACGCTGAACAACGGCAAGCCCGCCGTGTTGGGCCGCGCCCGCATTGCCGGTAACGCGACCTGGAAGCCGAGCGAGTACCAGCTCACGTGGCAGCCGTCGGGCGCGCAGATGGGCCCTTCGGGGGACATGGGCTACACCTGGGGCCACTATGACGGCACGAGCAAAGACCGCAATGGCAATCCGGTGACCGTCGGCGGACGTTACATCACTATCTGGAAAAAACTGCCGAACGGCCAGTGGAAGGTGGCGATGGATGCCAGCGCCGAGGAACCCGCAGCCGCCGGCGAGTGCTGCAAGCTTCCCGCGCCGTAAGCGCAGCAGACCCATGAACACGCCAACGCTATCCCGGCTGCCAGCCAAGGCTGAACTCCCCAATTCCTTGCGGGAGACGGCACGCCTGCGTGCGCTGGAGCGGCTGGAGGTGCTGGACTCGCCACTGGACCCGGCGCTCGACGACATCACAAGGCTCGCCGCGCAGATCTGCGAAGCGTCCGCCGCGGCCATCACCTTTGTGCGGCAGGACACTGTCTGGTTCAAGTCACGCATCGGACTGACTGAGCGCGAGACCCTGCGTGAGGACTCACCCTGCGACGAAACGATTCGCGGTAATGACTTGTTCTCGATCCCGGACGCAAAGCAGGACGAGCAGTATGGCCAGACGGGCATCCGCATCGGCAGGCGCACCTTTCAGTTTTATGCGGGCGCGCCGATCATCGCGCCGGACGGCTCACCCATCGGCTGCCTCTGCATCTACGACACCGTACCGCGCGTTCTGAACGAGCTTGAGGGCAACACGCTGCGCACACTCGCGCAGGGCGTGCTCACTCGGCTGGAGCTGAGCCTGCGCATGCGTGCCAACGAGCGCGAATCGCGCACACGGCAGCGTGTGGAGTCGGCGCTGACGGTCGAGCGCAACTTTGTGTCGGCCGTGCTGGATACCATCGGCGCGCTGGTCGTCGTCTTCGACACCGCGGGCCGCGTGGTGCGCTTTAATCGCATTTGCGAAACGATTTCCGGTTACTCGGTCGAAGAGATCGTCGGCCACACGCTCTGGGACACGCTGGTTCCCGTCGAAGATCGTGTGCAGGCAAAGTACAGCTTTGCACGGCTGCGTGAGGGCCTGTTCCCTGCCGAATACGAGGACCGCTGGCTGACGCGGCAGAAGGCAACACGGCTGATCCAGTGGACCGCAACCGCGCTGACCGACGGCCACAAGGACGTCGCCTACATCATTGCCACCGGCATTGATGTGACGCTGCAGCGCGAGGCGGAAGAGACCTTGCGCGAGAGCGAGGCGCGCTACCGCCACCTGATCGAAGGCTCGCTCGGATCGGTCTTCACGCACTCTGTTGACGGACGCCTCTTGTCGTTGAACAGCTATGGCGCGGAAAACCTCGGCTACACCGTGGAAGAGATGGTAGGCAGCAATCTAACCATCTTCATGCCGGAAAACCAGAGCTCCGCCTTCGCAGAGTATCTGCAGCATCTGCAGGAGACGGGCGAGGCGCAGGGCACCTTTGAGTTCCTGAACCGCGACGGCTCGTTGCACATTCTCGCGTACCGCAACCGCCTGCTTGAGTCCACCGCGAGCGAGCGCTACGCGCTCTGCTTCGGCGTCGACATCACCGAGAAGGTGCGCGCGGAAGAACGGCTGCTACGCCTGACGCAGCAGTCCAACTCCGTTCTTGATTCGGTGGGCGACGGCATCCTGGGCCTCGACCTGCAGGGCAACTGCACCGTGTGCAATCCCGCAGCGGCGCAGATGATGGGCTACAACGGCGCGGAGATCGTGTCCGTGATCCTGGGCAGCAACCTGCACGAACTGGTGCACCACAGCCATGTAGACGGACGGCCCTACCTCGAGATTGAGTCGCCCATCCTGAACGCAGCGCGCGATCGCAAGACGGTGCGCGTCTCGTCTGAGGTCTTCTGGCGCAAGGATGGCACAAGCTTTCCCGTAGACTACGTCGCCTGCCCCATCACCGAGGGCGGCAACGTAACCGGCATCGTGGTCGCATTTACCGACACCACGGAGCGTAGCGCGCTCGACCAGATGAAGGACGAGTTCGTCTCGACGGTATCGCATGAGTTGCGCACGCCGCTCACCAGCATGCGCGCGTCGCTTGGGCTGATCGCATCGGGAGCGCTCGCCAACCGACCCGACAAGCAGGAGCAGATGCTGAACATCGCCATCGGCAACACCGACCGGCTGGTGAATCTGGTGAACGACATCCTTGAGCTGGAGCGTATCGGCTCCGGCAAGGCAGAGCTGCACTACGGCTCCGTCGAGACGGACGCGTTGATGCGGCGCGCGGCGGATCTGCTGGGTGCGTCCGCAGCGAAAGCAGGTATTGAGTTCCGCTTCGAGTTCGAACCGGTGACCGTGTGGGCGGATGGCGACCGCATCCTGCAGACCGTGACCAACCTGATCTCAAACGCGCTGAAGTTCACGCCGGGCGGCGGCAGCGTTACGCTGTGCACGCGCAGATCGGGCGAGAATGAAGGCCAGCTTGAGGTGCGTGATACGGGCCGCGGCATCCCTGCCGACAAGCTGGAACACATCTTCGGCCGCTTTCAGCAGGTGGACGCTTCTGACTCGCGCACCATGGGCGGCACCGGGCTCGGCCTGGCTATCTGCCGGTCGATTGTGGCGCAGCACGGAGGACGCATCTGGGCCGAGAGCGAACCCGGCCAGGGAGCGCGCTTTTTTGTCACGCTACCGATGAAGGCGCCGAGCAGTTTGCGCTCCTGAGCTTACGGGTCGAGCAGAGAGTCCCACCTCGCTTGCTCTCCTTGACCTACCCCGTAGAGGCGTCATTTCGACCGGAACGACGGATTCATCGTCGTGGAGTGGAGAAACCTGCTGTTTGCCCAGAGCAGCGACGGCCCTCAGAGGAGAAGCAGGTTTCTCCGCTACGCTGCGCTCCGGTCAAAATGACGGTGTATAGGCGTGACGAAGAGAAAGGTCCACCTAAGACGAAGAAAGACCTCATACCTCCTGCCTTGGCGTGCGCAGCTGAACCATGCGCCGCGCCGAAGCGGCCACGACGGAGAGAGCGCGTTGCCACCACCTCTTTTTCAAGGCCGGTTCCTCGCTGTCAACGAGCGTCGCAGAGGTCTCCGTTGCGATGCAGCCGTTGCACCGTGTAACACGGAGTTGCAGCGTCTGACGATCGTCTTCGCCCGGTGTTACGGTCTGCGGCTCTGAAACGGCGGCATACTGCTCTGCGGTGAGAAACGCCGTGGGCTCCACCGCTACGCGCAGTGGCGTGGGGCGTTGCAGCCTCACGGTGAAGCGGCCCTCGGAGTCCGTGTAGCTGACCTCCCCGCCGACGGCGACGGCCGCGCCGCGCACGGGCTCGTCCGTGGTGCTCATCACACGGCCGGAGACCGCATAGCGGGGCATGGCAGGCGCGTGCCGCCGCTCAAAGCCGCTGTCGTCGCTCTGTCCGTAGTAGCCGTCCATGGTCACGGCAACGGTCGAGGGCAGGGTGCCGCCGGTCGTTGTATCGAGGCCTACCTGCGAGTCGCGCAGGCGCAGCCGAAACCCAACGACGAACACCTGGTGAAAGCCGCTGTGGTTACCGAACGGAACGAACAGTTCGCGCTGGCCGAGCGAGAGGCTGAAACGGTCGCCCTCATAGCTGCCGCCGAGTTCGATACCGTTCGAACCGCCGCCGATGGACACGCCTTCGCGCAGTTGCAGGCGCGGATGCAGACGCTGCGTGCTCTCCAGCAGATTCGTTCTGCTTGTGTAAGGCTCCGTGCCGGTTGATCCGCTACCCATCAAGCCGGAAGAGCGGCTCTGCACGGCGGTCGCCCGCACGTCCCAGATGCGGTTCGACCAGCCCACTATCTGTACCGAGCCGTTTGTCGTAAGCGCACCGCTTGTCGCGTGCAGTTCGCGCACGGAAGCGTGCAGACGGCCGAAGGTAAGGGCCGCACCGCCCTCAAGCAGGCTGGATCGGCTTGCGGTCACACCA
>CAXTJS010000132.1:4446-8091 GCA_964244605.1 uncultured Terriglobus sp.
TCCACAGCGGGTCGGCGGCGACTTCAGCCGTGGCGTACTCATGACGCGCTCCGTCCAGCAGGAGCCAACGCGACATGCGCCGCGAGGCCGACACATTGAAACCGACGCGTTCGAGGGAGCGTGCGCCCAGCGCGGGCTCCGGCTGCAGGCGCATCTGGCCGCTTGTGTAGCTGAACTCTATGCGGTCGTCTGCGGTTGCGTGACGTGCGGCCAAACGCACGATCGGCTTTCCCGCGCTGATACCAGCTGAAGCAGCCACGAAGAAGGACTGCTTCGGCTCAAGCGCGGCGGAGACGAAAGAGCTGCTGCGGCTGCCGCTGACGTGCAGCGCCGAAACATCCACGCCATTGATTTGCCTATGTCCGCTGAGCAGAAGCAGCGGACGCGTCGCGCGTATCGACGAGAAGTAGGCATTGTCGTAGGGCTGCCCGCTCACGCCGGCAAAGATCTGTGCACCGCTGTGCGGCGCTTCCGTTTCCAGCGAGACGCCGCGTGCAGGCAGCGTGCGAGGCGCATCCTGCAAGTCGGTCGGCAACCTCAGCGCGAGTGGCAGGTCGCCTGCGGTCAGCGTCGACGTGCCGACGTGCACCTCGCGGCTCGCGCCAAGATGCACACCTTCGGCATAGCCTAGGCCGAAGCGCGTGGTGCTGTCTCCGTCATACACGGCAACGGTCGCACCCTGTGCATCGGCGATGGTACTCGCGCCCCCGGCGACGCGCACCACCTGGGCACAGCAGAGGCCGGGAAGTAACAGGAGAAGCAGCAAGAGGCGCTTCACGGGACGATCCCATCCACCTGCAGGCCGTTCAACCTGGCCTTCAGATGCTTCACTGTCTTGCCTTCATCCACGGCGAGATCGAAGTCGCGCTCGCCGCCAGGCAGCACGGGAAAGCCACCTTCGCTTTTCTTCAGGTGATCGCCGCTCATCTCAAGCGAGAGCACGCGCGCAAAGCTTGTGCTGCCGTTACGCAACGTTCCGTGCAGGTGCCCACTGGAGAGCACAAGGTTGCTGAACTGGAGCTCTCCAGCCGCGGGCCGCGACTTGGTCAGCAGGTACACGGTGTGCGGCAAATCCAGCTGCACGTTCATGCCATTGCGTTTCGGCAGGCCGGCCAGCGTGGAGTAGATGCAGAACCAAGCGGGATAAGTGTCGGCTGTGACCGTGTAGTAGACCGTGCGGCGCTGCTTCGGCCCGAGCCGCATACTCGTCGTGCTCATGCGGAGGTGTACATGTTCGGAGAGCGGCGTGAAGTGCGCCACGCCTGCCGTATCGATGGTGAAGCTCTTCGCTTCAAAGGTTGCGAAAAGCGGGGTCAGCATCTCGTTCGTCAGGTCGAAGTGACCGTCGGTGTGCGGTGACTTTGCAGCATCGGGGTACTCCATCACAGCAGGGCTGACCTGCTGCGCGGGTAGGGGAACCGCGCAGCCGATCAGCATACCGAGAACGATGAGAATCGCAAGCGGTAAGAAGACTCGCTTCATAACGCCTGTGCCTGCAAGTGCATGGTGCCGGTGTAGGTGTCCGCATGCAGCGAAACGCCGCTCAGGTTGAGAGCCAGTGCAAGCGAGTCTGCCCGGGCGACGGTGGTGGCATTTGCCGCGGTGATCGGCACGGAGTAGAGGATGGTGGCGGTCGATCCGGCCGTGAAGGGGCTGGTCTGGGTGAACGTCTGCGTGGCGCCGCTGTTAAACGAAGCCGTCACGGCAGAGCTGGGGATCTTGTCGCCGAGCAGCGCACCCGTGAGAGCGGTTGTCGCGCTGTCAAAGTAGGCGTAAAGCTTTACCGTCTCACCCGCACTCAGGATCCACGTGGACGTGATGGCAAGTGCCTGGCCGACCGGGGCTGCGTTGTTGGCGCCCGGCGTAACCACGCCGAAGACAATGGCGGGGTTTGCGACGACGATGGCAAGCGACTCAACCACGTTGGCCTGCAGCGTGACGTCGACCCGGTTGGAGTTGGTGGTGGCTGCCGAGGCGTCGTTCAGACCGAGCACCGCAAGCACGGCGGCAAGGGCCACCTTGAATGCGTGTTTCGCGAAGCGGCGAGACGTGGAAACGGCCTGCAGAACGGACCGCGCATGGGGAAACTTCCTCTTACTTTTCATTTGCTTCTCCTGGGTACAACTGCCAGCAAAGGACCGTCGCAAGAGCCGGTGGTACGTGGCTGGTCAGTCGCTGTTATCGGAGCGGGAGGAAGCGGTATGAGAAAGGTGTGTCTTTTGATATCGCGCATGATGTCAGGCCTGTTTGCAAGGCCCGCCATGCATGAGGGAGCGGCTTACTCCTCGTCTTTTTCCTTGAGGGAGGCGACGACGCTGAAGTCCTCCAGCGTGGTGGTGTCACCCTTCACGTCACCCGTGGCGGCGAGTTCGCGCAGTAGACGACGCATGATCTTGCCGGAGCGTGTCTTGGGCAGCGATGGCGTAAAGCGGATGTCGTCCGGGCGGGCCAGCGCGCCGATCTCTTTCGCGACCCACTGCTTCAATTCATCCTTGAGCGCCTTGTTCGGTTCGCGTCCATCCTCAAGCGAAACGAAGGCGACGATGCCCTCGCCCTTCATCGCATCGGGCCGGCCTACCACCGCAGCTTCCGCAACGGCAGTATGTGCCACGAGCGCAGACTCGATCTCCATTGTGCCGAGACGATGGCCGCTGACGTTCAGCACGTCATCGACGCGGCCCATCAACCAGAAGTAGCCATCCTCGTCCTGCCGCGCGCCGTCACCGGTGAAGTAGCTGCCGGGGATCTCCGTCCACATCTTCGCGTAGCGCTCGGCATCGCCGAAGATGGTGCGGGCCATGGCAGGCCACGGGCGGCGGATGACGAGCAGGCCGCCACTGCCCGCGGGTACGGGTGCGCCCTCTTTCGTCACGACCTCGGGCAGCACACCGAAGAACGGCCGTGTTGCCGAGCCGGGCTTGGTCGCTACCGCCCCTGGGATCGGCGCGATCATGATGGAGCCGGTCTCGGTCTGCCACCAGGTGTCGACGATGGGGCAGCGCTCATGGCCGATCTCGCGGTGGTACCACATCCATGCTTCGGGATTGATCGGTTCACCCACTGTGCCAAGCAGCCGCAGCGAAGCGAGCGAGTGGCTGCGCACACAGTCCGTTCCCCACTTCATGAACGCGCGAATCGCTGTGGGTGCTGTGTAGAAGACGGAGACCTTGTGGTCGTCCACCATGCGCCAGAAGCGGTCGGCCTCGGGCCAGTTGGGTGCGCCCTCGTAGAGCACAATCGTCGCGCCGTTGAGCAGCGGGCCGTAGACGACATAGCTGTGCCCCGTGATCCAGCCGATGTCGGCCGTGCAGAAGTACACATCGTCTTCCTGCAGGTCGAAGATGTATTTCGACGTGAGATACGTGCCCACGCCGTAGCCGCCGGTGGTGTGCACCAGGCCCTTCGGCTTGCCGGTGGTGCCGCTGGTGTACAGGATGAAGAGTGGATCTTCGGAGTCCATCGGCTCGGGCTCGCAGACGGCGTCAGCCTTCGCGACGACC
Source organism: uncultured Terriglobus sp. (assembly GCA_964244605.1). GTDB lineage: Bacteria > Acidobacteriota > Terriglobia > Terriglobales > Acidobacteriaceae > Terriglobus. The sequence goes on from CAXTJS010000132.1 coordinate 7,947, forward strand.
TCATGCCACCAGTGGTCGCGGCCTTCCGTCATGTTTACGGGCTTGCCGCTGCGGCGAAAGACAACGACGTTCTGGATGCATTGGCAGCGTGTCAGCGCCTCGTCCGCGATGGACTTCAGCGGGACGTCCCCTCCGCGGCGGCGCG
>CAXTJS010000133.1:0-4289 GCA_964244605.1 uncultured Terriglobus sp.
ATCCTCTGGGGCCGCACGGAGCTGACCAGCCACTTCACCTTTCATGGCATGGACAACGACGCAGCCATCCTGCTGGAGGGTGGCCGTGAGCGCACCACCACCGGAAACCTTACGTACTACCAGGCAGACGGCAAGACGGCCTTCGTTTCCTATGTGCCGATCGTCAATCCAAACCCGGATGACGCGCCGCCGCCGGTCACTGTCGCGAACGCGCCGGCGCACGTCAACTCGCAGACCTACGGCCTGAACCTGATTGACACGCTGCGGCCGGTGCGCTGGCTTAGCTTCTCCGGCGGCATCCGCTTTGACTACTTCAATACGCAATACGCGCCGGCGACCGGCACGCAACTGTCACGGCTTGATAAGAAGCCGACCTACCGCGCCGCGGTCGTGGTCAAGCCCACAAGCAATGGCAGCGTCTACTTCGATTACGGCACCAGCTTCAACCCGTCAGCCGAGGGTCTCTCGCTTTCCGCCAACAACGCCGTGCTGCCGCCCGAGCTGAACACGACCTATGAAGCCGGCGCGAAGTGGGACCTGATGCACAACAAGCTCAACGTGAACGGCAGCTACTTCCGCACGACCAAGCTCAACGCCAAGGAGACCGATCCGAACAACTCCACAGTCACGCTGCTCTCCGGTACCCAGCGCGTGCAGGGCGTGCAACTCGGCGGGCTTGGTCACATGCCGCAGCACTTTGACCTGATCTTCGGCTATGCCTACCTGGACAGCCGTGTGCTCAGCTCCATCCTCAACATCTCGCCCTTCGCAGCGCAGAATCAGATCTTCCGCACTGCGGGCGACCCGCGCTACAACACCGCTCCATACTTCCTGCCCGCGACGGGTTTGCCGCTGACAAATGTACCCAAGAACACCGGCAACCTGTGGGTCACGCACGGCCTGCCATTGCGGCTTACCGGTGGCTTCGGTGGCAACTATGTGGCGGCGCGCCGCTCGTCGTCGGCTGCGGTCAATGCGATCTATCTCACACAAGCACCCGTTGACGTACGCAACGTGCCGCTGAACTTTCGCACGGTGCCCGCGTACACCACGCTCAACGCCATGGTCAGCCGGCCCATCAACGACCACATCGCGGTGCAGGTCAACTTCAACAACCTGACGAACAAGTTCTTCATCGAGCAGCCGGCCAGCAACCGGCTCATCCCTGGCGAACGCTTCAACACGCAGTTCAGCATCGTCAGCCATTTCTAACTGAAGTGATGTGCGAGAGGGAGTCAGGGGCCTTCAGGCCCTGACTCCAGCCTTCGTGAAAGGGCTTTAGCCCCAGCCAGACCTCATTGAGAAATGCATGTTGATTGCCATACCCGATGTCTTTACCAAAGAGCAGACACGCGAGCTGCGCGCGAAGCTCGATGCGGCCGAGTGGGTCGACGGCAAGGTCACGGCCGGCCACCAGTCCGCGCTGACCAAGCGCAACTCTCAAATTCCGGAGAGTTCGCCCGTGGCACGTGAGGTGGGCGAACGCATCCTTCAGGCGCTTGGTGCAAACCCGCTTTTCCGGTCTGCCGCGCTGCCGCTGAAGGTGTTCCCGCCGCTGTTCAACCGATATGCTGGCGGGCAGGACTTCGGCACCCATGTCGACAATGCCATTCGCACCCACGGCGCGAGTGGGTCGCGCATCCGCACCGATCTCTCGTGCACGCTCTTCTTCAGCGAGCCCGACGAGTACGACGGCGGTGAGCTGAGCGTCGAGGACACCTACGGCGTGCACCGCGTCAAACTGCCCGCGGGCAGCCTCATTCTCTATCCCTCCACGAGCCTGCACCACGTCACGCCGGTGACACGTGGCGAACGTGTCTCCAGCTTCTTTTGGCTGCAGAGCATGGTGCGCAGCGATGAGCAGAGAACGCTGCTCTTCGACCTGGACAAGGCCATTCAGATGCTTGAGGCAGGTAGCGCACCCGCGGTGAAGCTCACCGGGGTCTATCACAACCTATTGCGGCAATGGGTGGAGATGTAGCGCACCGAGCGCTCGCAGGCTGTCCGCGCAATCCGCGTGCGGACAGAGACGGGGAGTCCGGTTCCGCCCTCACGGCACCGGCTCCCCGCCCAACATCATTACAAGACGTGGTTCTTTCAGGGGTGGGTGTGCCCATGTTCCGCACTTGGGACATGAGTTTCTGAAGGCATCCCATGTCCGAAATCCGGCTATGTAACATACCCTCTAGACCCATTTACCTTTGGGTGTAGCTCGGGCTCCCTTTACAGCGTCATTTCGACCGAAGCGCAGCGTAGCGGAGAAACCTGCTGTTGCCTTCGGAGCCATTGCCCCTCCGGGCAAAAAGCAGGTTTCTCCGCTACGCGACGATATAGCCCGTCGCTCCGGTCGAAATGACGATGCAAAGGCACGGACAAAGGTCCACCGTTAGGGAAACAGGTCAAGAAGGCCTGGAAACACAAGAGGCGCTCCGAAGAGCGCCTCTTGCTGATTTGCTAACTTGCGGTACTTAGTTCGGCATCAGCACGGTGTCGACCACATGGATCACGCCGTTCTTCTGGAAAACGTCTGCCGTGGTGACGGTAGATGTACCGCCCTTTTCGTCGGTGAGCACAACGCTCGAACCCGACAGGGAAGCCTTCAGCGTGCCGCCAGAAACAGTGGTGTAAGTTGCGGTGCCGTTGCCCTTCTTGATGGCCTTCACAATCTCCTTGGAGGAGAGGCGGCCCGGAACAACGTGGTAGGTCAGGATCTTGGTCAGCGTCGCCTTGTTGTCAGGCTGGGTCAGCGTATCCACCGTGCCGGCAGGCAGCTTGGCAAAGGCATCGTCGGTCGGCGCGAAGACGGTGAAGGGGCCGGGGCCATTCAGCGTGTCAACGAGGCCCGCTGCCTTAACGGCGGCGACCAGAGTCTTATGGATCGGGGAGTTCACCGCGTTCTCAACGATGGTCTTGTTGGCAAACATCGGTGCGCCACCAACATCCGGGTCCTTCTTCTGTGCGGACGCGCTGTTTGCGGCGAAGAGGCTGGCGGACGCCAGGGTAAGTGCGAGCAGTGCCTTGCTGAGCTTCATGTGTTCTCCTATTCAATCTGCCCTCGCAAGGGCTCGTACATGAAACGTCAACTGCCGATGGATGGATGTGTCGTATGCAGGACATTTTCGCGATGTGGCGTGGGTTGCTTGCTCGCCGGCAACTCTTTGTAGTTTAGTGACCGCTCATGACAATCCTGTTTGACAAGAGACAAGCGCCTCGAAAGACTACTGACCATGGCCGTTGCCGCACAGGCTGAAACAGAGCACGCGATTGCAGCACCGGAATGCCGAAAGCATGATCGCGGACTGCTGCTGATCGGCATCTTCAAGCTGACCAAAGCCATCTTCTTCGTCTCGGTGGCCGCAGGAGCGATGCACTTCATCCATCATGACCTCGGCAAGGCGCTTGATCGCGTCGTCGCGTTCACGCACCTCGACGCTGAGAACCGGTTCGTTTCCCTTGTTCTCGGCAAAGCAGATCAGGTGACGCATCACCGCATACGGCAGTTCAGCATCTTCTCGACCTCTTACGCGATCCTCTGCAGCGTGGAGGGGATCGGCCTGATGAGACGCAAGATCTGGGCGGAGTACTTCACGCTGTGGTTGAGCGCTTCGTTTGTACCGTGGGAGCTTTATGAGGTGATCCACCACTTCACATGGCTGCGCGTGATGGTGCTGGCCACCAATCTTCTCATCGTGCTCTATCTGGTGTGGCTGCTGCGCCGTAAGCGCCGCACCGGCAACGATCTTTAGCCACAACTTCGCATACCCCCTGCTGGCCTGCCTTCCCCTGTAGGCAGCACCACGAGCTAAGTCTTCGCTTTTGTTTCGCTACCATGCGTAGGCGGATCTGAAAGAGCGCAAAAACAGGCGGGAACCCAGAGCGTAAACCTACAGGTTGTAGCGCCGGGTGGGCACATACAACATGGTGTGATTTCCACATTCCTCGCACCAGAAATACACCGCACTCAGCAAATTGCTTGTTGCTTTCACTCCGGGAACAAGTAACGATGTGGCTGTCGGTGGAGTGTTGTGGAGCAAAAGGGAGCTAAACCCCTAAAACTCACCTCAACGCAAAGCAAAATGGCCAAAGTTGACGCCTCACACGACGGTACCGGATTCTGCACCGCTGTTGTGAGGCTGTTTCGAGATGTTCCGCGGAAATCACCCAGCACGCGTGGATGACAAGAGCCGGCTCAAGATCCCGGCTGAGTTCAAGCGTCGTGTGGATGAGGCTTACGGCAACCAGTTCTACGTAACGAGCAAAATATTCCGCCAGCTCCTTGCGCGCCCACG
>CAXTJS010000133.1:4299-8053 GCA_964244605.1 uncultured Terriglobus sp.
TCTACGTAACGAGCAAAGACGGCAAGCGCGCGGAGATCTATCCGCTGCGCGAGTGGGAAAAGATTGAGACCAAGCTCGCGGAGATCCCCTCCATGAACCTGGCGAAGAAGAAGTTTCTGGACCGCACGAACTACTACGGCCAGATGTCGGAGATGGATTCGCAGGGGCGTCTGGTTCTGCCGGGCATCCTCCGCGAGACCGCAAAACTGGATGCCGAGGTGGTTGTTCTCGGATCGCAGACGTACCTGGAGGTCGTGAACCACGGCGACTTCAAGGCAATGTTGGAAACCGAACCGCTGACCGAAGACGACATGGTGTCGCTGGCCGGGTTCGGGCTGTAGAGCAGCAAGGCCCTCAGGGGCACAACATGGAGGCGGCGAGTGGCGAGTCCGCAACATGTACCGGTTCTTCCTCAACAGGTGTTGGATCTTCTCGATGTAAAGCGCGGCGGTACCTACGCCGACGCAACCCTCGGCCTGGCAGGGCACAGCAGCCTAATCGCGCGGCGGCTTGGCGCGGCAGGGACGCTGATCGGCTTCGATCGCGACCCGCAGGCCATGGCGCTTGCAACAGCCCGGCTTGATGCCTTGCGTGACGAACTCGGCACGAATATGCCGCAGGTGCGGCTGGTGTCGCAGGCGTTCTCCTCGGCAGCTGAGGTAATTGCGCCCGGCTCGCTGGATGGCCTGCTCGCCGACTTCGGCGTAAGCAGCCTGCAGCTTGACGAGGCAGAACGAGGATTTAGTTTCCGGCACGACGCTCCGCTCGACATGCGTATGGACACGCGCGGCGGAGAAACGGCCGAACAAGTGGTAAATCAGGCGGACGAAAACGATCTCGCGAACCTGATTTACGAATTCGGAGAGGAAAGGAGGTCGCGGAGAATCGCCAGAGCCATTGTGAGGGCGCGGCCGATACAGACGACGGCGGAATTAGCCAGAGTGGTATCAGCCGCTGCCCCAGCAATGAAAGGCGATAAGTTACATCCTGCGACACTAACCTTTCAGGCACTTCGAATTCGGGTAAACGATGAACTTAGTGAGATACGGTCGCTGCTTGTGAGCGCGCCTTCTCTGTTGAAGCCGGGCGGCCGGCTGGTACTGATCAGCTTCCATTCATTGGAAGACCGGTTGGTGAAAGACCATTTTCGCGATGGCGCGAAGAGCGGAGTCTGGGACGTGCTTACCAGAAAGCCAGTCGTGGCGGATCAAGGGGAGCAGCGCAGTAATCCGCGCTCGCGAAGCGCCAAGTTACGAGCTGCAGGAAAAGCGGTAACAGGTCCAACTACCCGGAGCAGAATCCCACCTGAGGGTGGGAGCCTGCGAGGCCGACGAAATTAAAACGGAACAAAGACTGTGGATAAAACGGTGGATCGTTAGGATAACTTCCCTGCAAGCTACTTAGTGCAAGCTTTTCAGAGAACACCCTCTCCCTGCTGGTTAGAGCCAAATACACACTCACGGCCGGCAGAAGAAAGAGTGCCAAACTAACTGAGCATTGGGCCGCTCACAGAAATTAAGACGCGCAAAGTAACACCCAGGCTCCGGCTTTTCCTAAGCTTTTCCATAGGAAAGGAACCAAGGCTGGTTCAAGTTTCATAGCAGTACAGAAAGGTACGGGCGGGAGGCAAACGATGGATCAGGTGATGACAGCGGCAACGGGCATGGCGGGGCGCGCGCAGCGGGAGCGTGCAGAGTCCTTTCGCGATCACAACCGGACTGTCTTCGAAGCGCAGCGGCGTGCGCGCCGCGGCCCCACGCCGGAGATCTTTTTCACCAAGCACCTGGATAACAGCCGCTTGGTAAAGGCTGACGATCCAGAGCGTCGCAAGGAAGTAAGGTCGTTCACCATCGCCATGAGCTTTCTCTTTGTGCTCGTCATGACCTACGTCTGGCAGCATTTCTCCTCTATCGAGCTGGGTTACACGGTGGAAGCGCAGAAGCTGCAGGTAGAGCACCTGCGCGAAGAGAACCGGCAATTACGCCTGACCGAGTCGCAGCTTTCCGATCCGGACCGTATCGACAAGATCGCAAAGCAGCTCGGTCTCGATGTACCGCAGCCCGGGCAGGTCGTACGCCCTGAAACGTCTTATATGCCCGGTGCGCCCGCCACCTTGGCTGAGGCAAAGGTACCCGCCGGGATTCCTCAGTAAGTCACACCATGCAGATTTCTCCTGGATGGGCCGGCCAGGGATGGCATGCTCAACAGGAACGCGCTAGAAGGAAGTAAGTCATGCTGCAACAGCCACCACAAACGCTGACCGCGCCCATCCGGCGTATTCGCTTTGTGCAGGTAGCTGCTTTCTTTCTCTGCTGGATCGGGCTGATTGGTACCCGCCTTGTGTGGCTGCAGGTGGTTCGCCATCATGACTGGGTAGATCGCGCAGCCAAGCAGCAGCAGCGGACGTTTGAAGTCGCACCACGCCGTGGCGTGCTTTACGACCGCAACCTGCGCGAGTTAGCCGTCACGGTGCTGGCCGAATCTGTCTACGCAGTGCCAAGCGAACTGGGTGAGAACCGTGCCAATGTCGCGGAGCTTATCTCCGGCATCGTGCACGTAGACCCTACCGATAGCTTCACGACAGAGAACAGCATCCTCGCCCGGCTGAACGCCTCGCGTAACTTCGCCTGGGTCGCGCGCAAGCTTACACCGGAGCAGGCGCAGCGCGTGCGCGAGCTAAACCTGAAAGGCGTTTACTTACAGAAAGAGTTCAAGCGCTTTTATCCAAATAGTGATCTTGCCTCGCAGACGCTTGGCTATGTGGGACTCGATGATACCGGTCTCGGCGGTATCGAACGCCAGTTTGAAGATGAGTTACACGGTGCTCCCGGCCACGTTCTCACGGCCGTGGATGCCAAGCGCCACGCGCTCAGTTCCGACGAGCATGAGCCGTTGCCCGGTGAGAACCTGGTGCTCACCATTGACGCCAACATCCAGTACATGGCGGAGCAGGCGCTCGACCGCCAGATGGAAAAGTTCAAGGCGCTGCACGGTACGGTCGTCGTGCAGGACCCGCACACGGGACACATCCTCGCGCTTGCCATTGCGCCCCGTTATAACCCGAACGACCTACGGCACCAGGATCCGACGATCCTGAAGAACCTTGCTGTCAGCGACGTGTATGAGCCCGGCTCTACCTTCAAGCTGGTAACTTACTCTGCAGCGCTTGATGGCGCGGGCGTGCAGCCGACCGACATTGTCGATTGCCAGGGCGGCGCGATGACGATGTACGGTCGCACCCTGCACGATGACAAGTCCGACCACTTCGGCCGTGTGAGCGTGCAATACGCGCTGGAGCATTCCAGCGACGTGGGCGCAGCGAAGATGGCGCTGAAGCTTGGGTCCAACAAGTTTTACGACTACATCCGCGGCTTCGGTTTTGGCGACCGCAGCGGCGTAGAGCTGCCCAGCGAGACGCGCGGTCTGCTGCGCGCGCCACGTAAGTGGGGCTCCACCAGCATCCTCTCCATCGCCATCGGGCAGGAGGTTGGCGTGACGCCGATCCAACTCGTCACCATGGTGTCCTCAATCGCGAACGGCGGAACCTACCTGCCGCCACACGTGCTGCTCAACGCGAGCGACTACGTGAAGGGCGACCCACACTTGCAGCCCGTCGCCTTTCATCCGACGAACTCGCTTCCGGCAAAGCTGCCGGAGGGCTCGCACCGCGTCGTCAGCGAACTCACCGCGGCCAAAATGCGGATGATGATGCACGGCGTGGACAGAGGGAACCGGCTCCCAGGCGCGGCTCAAC
>CAXTJS010000134.1:0-8043 GCA_964244605.1 uncultured Terriglobus sp.
AGATAGTCAGGCTGGAAGAAGACCGCGGCTTTAGCCGTTGGGATGATCACCCCGGTGGCTAAAGCCACCCTTTCTAGAAAGACCGACGCTTCTTTCCCAGCGGCTGAAGCCGCTGCACACCTTATGTTCCGCAGCCTCGTAAAAATTAAGAGGTAGCGATTGCCTAGTCTCGCCGGCTTCCACGACCGCCCAGCAGTTGCAGCAGCGCAAGGAAGATGTTGATGCCATCCAGATAGATGGAAAGCGCAAGCATCGACGCGCTCTGGCCGTCGCCACCTGCGCGGATGCGCGCGAAGTCCGCAACCGTAAGCACCGAGAAGATGGCCAACGTCAGCCACGAATACGTGTCGGGAGTGAGGAAGTGCAGAAACATGCTGGCGATGCCAGCCAGGATGAGGACCATGAGCGCGCCCATGGCGATGCCGGCAACGCGGCGGTAGTTGATCTGAAAGAGGTACGCGATGCAGCCCAGCGCAGCCATGCCCAGTCCGGTGGTAAGTGCCGCACTGAAGACCACGCCCGTGCCGATGGCGGCGACGTAGTGGTGGATGATGGGTGCGATCTCCCAGCCCATGAAGTACGCCAGCCCCAGAAAGAGACCCAGCGCCAGCCCAGGGCTGCGCCGGCGCGTGAAGTTGATGGCCAGGATCAGTGCGAAGACGGCGATCACGCCCGGCAGCATGCTCCACGGCGGTGCCGTTGCTACGCCGACTGCCGTGATGAAGAAGCCAAGCGCGGTGATGCCCAGCACCTTGCCGAGCAGCGACGCGGTCCGCTCGCGCGTCGCGTCAAGGGTGTAAGGGTAGTTGTTTAGTTCCTGCAATGCCATTTCTGCTCCAGCCGATCCGCAAGTCTGCCGCCGATCTAAGAGCTTAGACGCACTGCGAGCCTCGGTCACGGACCCGCAGGAACCCTCTACCCGCGCTTCCCATCTCCGACAGAGCCGCTGGGCGCGAGATGACGCGTCGAGGTGCCAGAAAGTTTCAGAATTCTCATCAACGCCGGGCAACTTTGGCTGTAGAAGTGTTTTAACGCTGCTGCATTTGCACCACCCAGTCCCTTTTCCCGAGTCAAGCATGCCTCACAAGCTTCATGTTCTCTGGCCAGGTCTGGCCCTGTGTGCCCTGCTCGTCGGCGCTTCTCTGCTGCAGGGCTGCGGCAGTGGCGGCTCCAACGTTGCCACGGCAACGACCGGTTCCACGGGCACTACCGGAACGACGGGCACTACCGGAACCACGGGGACAACCGGCACCACGGGGACTACCGGCACCACGGGGACTACCGGCACCACGGGGACTACAGGAACCACAGGGACAACCGGTACAACAGGCACAACCGGTACAACAGGCACAACCGGTACAACAGGCACGACCGGCCCGGTGAACGCAAGCAAAGCCCCAGTAATGGCGGCATCCCGCCTGCTGGATCAAGCGACCTTCGGCCCCACGCAGGCCGACATCGCGCACGTGCAGTCCGTCGGCGTAGACGCCTACATCAAAGAACAATTCGGCACCGCGCAGACCACACTTGCTGACATCCCCTATCCCTACCCGACGCAATGTATGAACGCCCCTGCGCCCTGCCTCGAATCCGAGGTGTGGCAGACGGCGCTCACCGCGCCTGACCAGTTGCGCCAGCGTGTGGCCTTTTCGCTGACCGAGCTGTTCGTCGTCTCCACGCAAAGCGAGAACGCGCTCAGCATGCCGCCCTACTGGAACGTGCTGGCAAAAGACAGCTTCGGCAACTGGCGCACCCTCATGGAAGACATGACGCTGTCGCCCGCGATGGGCCTGTACCTGAACATGATTCAGAGCAACAAGCCGGCCACGGGGCAGATTGCGAACGAGAACTTCGGCCGTGAGATGCTGCAACTCTTCTCCACCGGGCTGGTCATGCTCAACCAGGACGGCACTGAGCAGCTCGACGCCAGCGGCAAGCCCATTCCCGTCTACACCGAGGCACAGGTCGAGGCGTTTGCCCGCGCCTTTACCGGCTGGACCTACGCCGTTGCCGGCGGCACCGCGCCCGCGAAGTTCCCTAACTACACAGCCGATTACAACGACCTAATGCAGCCGGTGGAGGCGAACCACGATCTCTCCGCCAAGGCGCTGCTGCAGGGCACCACGCTGCCTGCAGGCGGCACCGCGCGGCAGGACCTGAAGGGCGCGCTCGACAACATCTTTCAGCACCCCAACCTGCCGCCGTTCATCGCAAAACAGTTGATTCAGCACCTGGTCACCAGCACGCCATCGCCGGCTTACGTTAAGCGCGTCGCGGACGTCTTCGTGAACAACGGCAAGGGCGTGCGCGGCGACATGCAGGCGGTGCTCACCGCCATCCTCACCGACACGGAAGCGCGTGCAGGCGACACGAACAGCAGCTACGACGGCGGCCACCTGCGTGAGCCGATGCTCTATCTCACGTCCGTCATGCGCGCGCTCGGCTACGGCAGCACTAACACCGATGCGACGAACCTTTACGCATACCTGTCGCTATCGGGGTACACCAGCCCGCTCGGCGAACAGCCCTTCCGGTCGCCCAGTGTCTTTAACTTCTACCCACCGGAGTACGTGATCCCGGGCACGAAGCTGAACGCGCCCGAGTTCAGCCTGGAGAACACCGCCAGCGTAAACCTACGGCTTACCCTGGCCAACAGCCTGAGCACCGGCAAGCTCAACGGCTTTGCTGCGGATATCTCCGCGACGAGCCCACTTGGCATCCTCGCGAAAACACCCGGTGACCTGGTCGATACGCTCGGCGTGCTCTTTCTGCACGGCCAGATGCCGGCAAACATGCGCAATCAGATCGTGACCACGATCAGCAGCATCACCGACATCCCCACGCGCGTACGCGTGGCGACGTACCTGGTGATCTCAAGCTCGCAATACAAAGTCATGCACTAGCAGTAAGTCAGCCAGATAGCTGTTAGTTGAAAGTGAAACGTAGAAGGTAACTCATTAACTTCTCCACTTTCCTCTCTTTCTACTTTCCACACCGGGAACACACCATGGCAAACCGTAACGGATCTGTTTCACGCCGCTCCTTCGTGAAGTACGCCTCACTCGCCGCAGCCGGCAACGCCGCGGGCCTGCGCCCCTTCGGCATGCTGAACGCGCTCGCCGACACCACCGGCGCGAACAGCGGCTACAAGGCGCTTGTCTGCATCTTTCTGTACGGCGGCAATGATGCGAATAACACTGTGGTGCCGTTCGACGCCAAGGGTTACGCGAACTACAACGCCGTGCGCGGCCCGCTGGCGCTGGCGCAGAACACGCTGTTGCCATTGACCACGCTGCCGAATTACGCGCTGCACCCGAACATTCCGGAGATCCAGTCGCTCATCAACAGCGGCGCGGCGTCGATCGTCTCAAACGTGGGCACGCTGTTGCAGCCGCTCACGCGGGCCGCCTACCAGGCTGCTGGTAGCACCAGCGGCACCTTGCCGTCAAACCTGTTCTCACACCCTGACCAGCAGGAGGAGTGGCAGAACGCCGCGCAGAGCGGCAGCACGCCCACTGGCTGGGCCGGCCGCATCTCGGACGCGCTTGGCGCGAGCTACAACCGCGGCGCGAGCATTCCTATGGTGACGTCTGTCGCGGGTGACACGCTCTTCTGCAATGGTTCCGCCACAACACCGGTCTCTGTTTCACCCGGTAACCTGACCGGCGCCACTTGCTCCGAGAGCGCGGCCAACTGCTCGGCGCGTTCTGCCGCCGCGCAGGCGATGCTGAACTTCAACAGCGGCGTGTCGCTGGTCACGGCAGACGACGGCATCACCGGCAACGCCTACAAGTATGCAAAGACGCTGTCAGACGCGGTGCAATCCATCACACCGCTGCAGACGGTCTTCCCAGCGAACAACGGGCTGGCCGCGCAACTCAAGCAGATTGCGCAGATCATCCAGGTACGCTCCGCGCTCGGCGTGGATCGCCAGATCTTCTTCTGCGGCATCGGCAACTTCGATACGCACGCAACGCAGCTGCAGACGCAGGCCACGCTGCTCGCCCAGATCAGCGCGGCCCTCGGTGCGTTCTATGCGGCAACGAAGGAACTGGGCGTCGACAAGCAGGTGACCTCATTCACGATGAGTGACTTCGCCCGTACCTTCCAGCCGAACAGCAACAACGGCAGTGACCATGGCTGGGGATCGCACCACTTCGTCGTCGGCGGCGCAGTGAAAGGCGGCCAGATGTTCGGCACCTACCCGACGCTCGCGCTTGCCGGGCCGGACGACAGCGGCTCAAATGGCCGCTGGATTCCGTCCACCGCTTCGGTGCAGTACGCCTCAACGCTTGCGCGGTGGTTCGGTGTGAGCACAGCACAATTGAGCAGCGTGTTCCCAACGTTGAGCGCCTTCAAAACGACTGATCTCGGCTTCCTCACCGCGTAACGGTCTCACGTCTCGCATTGATACTCTCAGGAGTGTCATCCTGAGCGAAGCGAAGGATCTCCCCTTTAAAACCGCCAACTCAGTTCAAGGTGAGATCCTTCGTCGCTGCGCTCCTCAGGATGACACTGCAAGTAAGAACGCGTCCTACGTCGCCTAAGTAAGGCAGCAGGCTACGTAGTTTGCCGGCCCTTGATCAGCCGATACAGGAAGAGCAGGATCACCGCGCCCACGAGCGACATGATGAAACCGGCAGGCTGATCTGGCTGGTAAAGCCCGATCGCGCGGCCCAGAAAGCCACCCACAAACGCACCTGCGATGCCGATCAGGATCGTCACGATAATGCCGCCCGGGTCCTTGCCCGGCATGATGAGCTTGGCGAGCGCGCCCACGATAAGGCCGATGATCAACGTTCCAATCAGGTGCATGGGTGTTCTCCTGGGATGCTGCAGCGGCAGCGTTGAGCATAGGAGCGTAGAGGCTGGCGAAACGTTGGTTGTGCCTAGCGATAGGCCAGCGCTTTGGCCACAGCCTCACCCATGGCAGCGTAGCCCACCGGCCCCGGGTGCAGGTGATCACCGGAGTCATACGCCGGCAGCAAACGGTCGGGCTGTTGCGGGTCGCGCATGAGCTTGTCGAAGTCGATCACCTGCTCGAAGGTGCCGGAGCTGCGAATCCACTGATTGATCGCCTGGCGATCCGCTTCGGAGGCGTCGGACGGATGGTAGTACTCCGATCTGCGGTCGGGCATCACCGTACCGCAATAAACGCGGATGCCCTGCGCGTGGGCACGCTCTGCCAACTGCCGGTAGGCACCCTTGAGCCGCTGCACCAGCGCCTGGTGCTCCTCCGGCGTGTGCGCGATCACGCGGTCAAGCGTGCCCAGGTCATTGATCCCTTCCAGCAACACCACAAAGCGCACGCCCGCCGTGGTCAGCACATCGCGATCAAAACGGGCGAGCGCATTAGGGCCTAGGCCGTCTTCAAGCATGCGGTTGCCGCCGATGCCGCGGTTGACGACACCCACGTTGCTGAGCCGCTGCGCCAGCACGTCAGTCCAGCGATCGTTGCCGTCGGTGGTGGCGCCGTGGCCGTCCGTGATGGAGTCGCCAAACGCAACCACCGCACCACTGCTCGGCTTGTCGCCACGCACGTCAATGCCGGCGAGAAAATACCACTGCGGAAACGAGCGCGCACCCTTCAGCTCCGCTTCTTTTGCATGGTCACCGCGCAGCAGAAACGACGTGGCCCGCGCACCCGGGTGCGAGGTGATTACAGCTGGTGCATCCTGGACGAGCATCGTTACCGCAATGTCAGACAACTCAGCGACGGATACGCTGACCGGGTCAGACAGGTACTCGGCCCCGCCGGGCACCTCCACACTGGCGCGACCGTTGAACAGCACGGCAACGGGGCGGCCCGCGATGCTGCCCGGAGTCTTGCCCGGTGCGGCGACCGACACGCTGCGCAGCAGCAGCGGCCCCGCTCCAAACGCGTTCGAGACGTGCACGCGCGACGACGTTCCACCGATGGACACATGCACCACCTGCCGAAGCGTAGCGTTTGCAAAATCTGCCCGGATGAGCGTTGCGGGTGCCGCCTGCATCTGCGCGGAGCCCCACGTGGCCGTCCACTGCGCCGTGGCCTCACGCGACGGTGCCAACAGGCAGAAAGCGGCAAGCAGAGCGGTCCCGACAGCGCTCCTAAGGTACGAGAGCCGCAGAGCCGTCCGGCCCGTGCCGGGGAGCCGGATCGCCTCAGCCCAGAAGCTCACGCACCACCTCTGGGGCAGCCGCGAGCGCCGCATCCAGCTGTGACGGATCGCTGCCACCCGCCTCGGCCAGATCGGGGCGGCCGCCACCCTTGCCGCCCACCTTCGCTGCCAGCGCGCCCACCACCTTGCCCGCCTGGATGCGGCCAGTAAGGTCTTTGGTGACACCGGCGATGAGGGCGACCTTGCCCTCGTCCGTGGGCGCGCCCAGAACGACGATGCCGCTGCCCAGCTTAGTTCGTAAGCTGTCCACGAGCGAGCGCATCTGCCCCTTGTCGAGCCCGTGCACGCGCTGCGCCAACACCTTGATGCCGCTGACCTCAACCGCCGAAGCGGCCGCATCGGCCGTGGCCGCGGAAGCCGACTTCATGCGGGCCTGATCCAGTTCGCGGCGCAGCTTCTTGAGCTCTTCCTCCTGCTGCGAGAGGCGCGTCTGCAGCGCGGCTGCAGGTGAGTCGCTGGTGCCGCCGATCAGCGAAGACACCACGCGTGTGACGGCAAAGTCGCGCCGGAACTCCTGCAGCGAGCCGGTGCCCGTGACCGCCTCGACGCGCCGAATGCCCGAGGAGACGCTCGACTCGCCCGTGAGCTTGAGTAGGCCGATCTCGCCCGTGGCCGCGGTGTGCGTGCCGCCGCACAGCTCGGTGGAGAAGTCGCCGATCTTCACCACGCGCACCTTGTCGCCGTACTTCTCGCCGAAGAGCGCAGTGGCGTGGAACTCGTTGATCGCCACGTCGATGGGCACGTCGACGAACGTATCCACCTTCACGTTGCCGAGGATCTCGCGGTTCACGATGTCCTCCACCTCTTGTAGCTCCTCATCGGCCACACCGGCGAAGTGCGAGAAGTCGAAGCGCAGCCGCGCGCGGTTCACCAGCGACCCGGCCTGCTTCACATGCGTGCCCAGCACCTCGCGCAGCGCCGCATGGATCAGGTGTGTGCCAGTGTGGTTACGCATGGTGCTGGCGCGCTCCGCACCGTCGACGATCGTGTTCACCACGTCTCCGACAGCAATGGTCTGCTTCGCCGTAACACGATGGGCAAACACACCCTGTACCGGCTTGGTGCAGCCACTCACCTCCGCGACCACATGCGCGCCATCCGGTGAGTAGAGCCAGCCGGTATCCCCCACCTGCCCGCCGGAGTCGGCATAAAAGCTGGTCGCATTCAGCACGACCTCGCCCTGCTCGCCTGCTTGTAGCTCATTGGCACCCACGCCATCTTTGACTAAGGCGAGCACCTTCGTACCCCCGATGCGGATTGCGGTGTAGCCCTCGAAGTCAGTCTTCGGCAGAGCGGTGTAGACGGGGCTTGCGGTCTTCTGCGAACCGCCTTTCCAGGAGGCACGAGCGCGGGCCTGTTCTTCTTCCTTGGCGCGCTCGAAGCCACGCAGATCAAACGAAATACCTGCATCCCGCGCTGCATCTTGCATGAAATCCAACGGGAGTCCGTAAGTTTCGTACATTCGGAAAGCATCACGCCCTGGAACCCATGACAAGCGCATACGCTTTCCTGCTTCCAGATCAGCCTTGAACGTATCTACTTCTTCTTGTCCGGCTATGGAATGCAAATGCTCGTAGAATCGGGTACCTGCTTGAATCGGTTCGGCGGAATGCTCAATCCAATTTGCGGCATTGGGGTTACGAGAGATCAAGCGATTGATTGATATGGCTTCTGCTTGCAGTGCAGGACTGTTCAGAAGCGAATCGAACTGTGCGGCACCACTAGCTAGAACTCTTGCAAACTGCTGCTCCTCCTGCAGCACCGTCTTGCTTACCCGGTCGACGCTCTCGTTCAATTCCGGGTAGGCCACCTGCATCTCATCGCGCACGGCGTAGACCATCTGGTGCATAAACGGCTGTTCCTGCCCGAGCAGGCGGCCGTG
>CAXTJS010000135.1:0-8009 GCA_964244605.1 uncultured Terriglobus sp.
CGGCGACAACCTGGACCAGAAGCTGGTGGACTTCCTGATCGACGAGTTCCGCAAGAACGAAGGCCTCGACCTGCGCGGCAAGGGCAACGAGATGGCCCTGCAGCGCCTGAAGGACGCAGCCGAGCGTGCCAAGATTGAGCTCTCCACAACCATGGAGACCGAGATCAACCTGCCGTTCATCACGGCAGACGCAAGCGGACCGAAGCACCTGGTCGTCAAGCTGACCCGCGCCAAGTTCGAGACGCTGGTAGAGGATCTCTTGCAGAAGTCGGTAGGCCCCTGCAGGCAGGCTATGAAGGATGCCGGCATCGACTCCAGCAAGGTGGACGAGGTAGTCCTGGTCGGCGGTCAGACCCGCATGCCGCGCATCCAGGCGCTGGTGAAGGAGCTGTTCGGCAAGGAGCCCAACAAGGGCGTAAACCCGGACGAGGTCGTCGCGATCGGCGCGGCGGTGCAGGGCGGCGTGCTGGGTGGCGAGGTCAAGGATCTCCTGCTGCTTGACGTGACGCCGCTGACGCTGTCCATCGAGACCATGGGCGGTGTTGCGACACCGATGATCAACCGCAATACGACGATCCCGACGAAGAAGACGGAGACCTTCTCCACGGCTGCCGATTCGCAGACCGAGGTTGAGGTGCATGTGCTGCAGGGTGAGCGTCCGCTGGCCGCGCAGAACCGCACGCTGGGCAAGTTCAAGCTTGCGGGCATCCCGCCGGCACCCCGCGGCACACCGCAGATCGAGGTCACCTTCGACATCGACGCCAACGGCATCCTGAACGTGACGGCGAAGGACAACGCCACGGGCAAGGACCAGAAGATCACCATTACGTCGTCTTCAGGTCTGAGCAAGGATGAGGTGGAGCGCATGGCCAAGGAGGCCGAGGCGCACGCCGGTGAGGACAAGGAGAAGCGCGAGGAGATCGAGGGGCGCAATCAGTTGGACTCGCTGGTCTACCAGGTCGAGAAGATGTTCAAGGAGAACGGCGACAAGATCAGCGGCGACGAGCGTGGACAGGTAGAAACTGCCCTGGCCGACGCAAAGTCGACGCTGACCGGTACACCGAGTGCTGCCGAGTTGAAGTCGGCACACGACAAGCTGCAGCAGGCGAGCTACAAGCTGGCCGAGGCGATGTACAAGACGAACGCGCCAACCGACGGTGCTGCCGCGGCCGAGGGTACGACCGAGGCGCCGAAGCAGGAAGAGGGCGTGATCGACGCGGAGTACGTCGACTCGAAGTAGTAGAGCGAGTCAGCAGGGTAGCGAGTCAGCATGAAGGCTCGCTGCGCTTGCCGCTGATGAGCGCATCAAGTTGGAGCCGGAGTTCTTGCGTGGCCGCAACAGAGTCCGCAGGCGCTCCGGTCTCCTCCGGTCCTTCAACCACAGCAGCACATCAAATCAGTAGATACAGGGTTGATACAAGCAGCATTTGAGCGGTAACAGAATGGAAGGGGACTGGCCATGAACACAGTAATTTGGAAGTGCGAGCAATACGTAGCCGGCAAGCTCCACGAAAAGACAATTTTTGAGAGTGAAGAGAAGGCACGCGAGTTCGCCAAGAAGCTCTACGGCGTCAGCCCCGATACCATACTCCGCATTGAGCCGATGCCTCTGCAGCACGTGTGGAACTAAGAGCGGCTTATCGGAATGGTGGTGATGCCGGCTGCGTGCCGGCATCTTACGTTCTGGCGGCAAATAGGTGAGGTAGACGATGCCTGAGGGCAATGAAGTACACCGGTGGGCGGAGCGGCATACGGCTGCGTTTGTTGGACGGAAGCTGAATGTGTTGCCGGGGCCCAATCATCGGTTCAGCGATGCGCACCTTGTCGATGGCAAGAAGCTGAAGCGTGTGCATGCTGTCGGTAAGCACCTGGGGTATGAGTTCGGCGACGAGCTCTTTCTGCACGTTCATCTTGGACGCTTTGGTGACTTTACCGAGGGGTGCGGGCCGCTGCCGGAGCCGAAGGGAGCGTTGCGTGCCGTGTTGCAGCGTGCGGGCTCAGGCAAGCCGGCGCGCAGCCAGAAGGGGCAGCCGCACAACCTCACCTGCGCGCATGACGACGGCACGCAGCCCTTTCCTGCCGAAGACGTGGACTGGTGTGAACTGCGCGGGCCGACCGATTGCAGCGTCTATGACGCGGCGAAGTGGCAGGCGCTGCTGGACCGGCTTGGCCCTGATCCGCTCTCGAACGAACCGGGCGACCATGACAACCCGCAGCGTGCCTTTGACGTGATCCTGAAGTCGAAGAAGCACATCGCCGAGCTCTTGATGGACCAGAGCATTCTCGCGGGTATCGGGAACATCTACCGGGCGGAATTGATGTTTCGCCACCGTGTCAATCCATTCATGCCCGGCGAGCAGGTCGAGCTCAAGACGCTCAAGGCCATGTGGAAGGACTCCATTCCGCTACTGAGGGCCGGCATGATCGATCGGCGGATCGTCTGCACCAAGAAGGCCGATCGTCCCAGCAAGCAGGAGCCGGCACCACGCGGTGAGGAGCACTATGTCTACCGCCGTCACGGCAAGCCATGTTTTATATGCGGCGAGAAGATTCTGCGACGCGACCTCGCCGGGCGCACGCTGTACTGGTGTCCGAATCATCAGCAGACGTCGAAAGCTGAGAACGAGACAGCCTACGAGCATGGCGTGAGTTTGCGCGCATCTCGTGAACTGGCAAAGCCGGGCGGCAAGGCGCGCCAGCGGGCTGCCGCCGTGCTGGAAGAGTAGTCTGATACCAGATGGGTTCGAACTGGACAGAAGCTGAGGCGATCGCAACGGCGCTGCTGGTACTGACCAGCATGGCGGGCATCGTTTACGCCGGGATTCAGCTAAAGCATGAGCGCGAGTACCGCGCCGTCAGCAACCTTGAGAAGCAGCTTGCGTTCTTCCACTCCACAAAGTTCCGTGAGGCCCGTCGCCGGCTCGCGGCCGAGCGCCTGAACGAGCAGGGAAACCTGCTGGCTTTGAATATCGAGGACCCGCCAACGGCGGCATTCGAGGTACTCGACTTCTATGAGCACCTCGGTTTGCTTGTGAAGAAGCGTCACCTGGAACTCTATGACGTGTGGCACACCTTTTATGAATGGGCTCAGCCGGTCTATGCAGACTTTCGCAACGTGCTGGAGAACCGTGAGAACGAGTGGGCAAATCACTACAGTGACTTCCGCCGCATGATGCACGGCATGGACCGCATCCAGCAGCACCGGATGCGCCGCCAGGAGGGAGATCACGGCAGACTCTGGTCGGACGACCGCATCTGCGAACATTATCAGTACGAGCTTGAGACCACGGGCGAGTATGTTCCGGCCCGTCGGACGCACCGCTTGAGCAAACGGCGGAACCAGACACCTGTCGCCGAACTGAACATGGAAACGGCGCAGCAGGAGAACTAAGAACGAATGGCAGCACCGCAGAACAAGGATTACTACGGCACGCTCGGCGTCAAAAAGACGG
This sequence comes from uncultured Terriglobus sp., assembly GCA_964244605.1. Lineage (GTDB taxonomy): Bacteria > Acidobacteriota > Terriglobia > Terriglobales > Acidobacteriaceae > Terriglobus. The sequence continues at coordinate 3,453 of CAXTJS010000135.1, forward strand.
CCACGCAGGACGACGTGCGCAAGGCATTCCGCAAGCTTGCCCGCAAGTACCACCCCGACGTGAACCCGGGCGACAAGAAGGCCGAGGAGAAGTTCAAGGAGATATCCGAAGCAAACGACGTGCTCAGTGATGAGAAGAAGCGCAAAGTGTATGACCAACTAGGCTTCTACTCCGACTCCATCGATCCGGCGCAGGCAGCGGCGGCAGCACGTGGCGGCTACGGGCAAGATGTCTATACCGGTGGCGGCTCAGGGCAGGGCCAGGGTGTGCCGTTCGACTTTAGTGGTTTTGATTTTTCAGGCTTTCAGGGCGGCAGCGGTAATCCCCGGCAGGCGCAGCCGCAGTCTGGCGGCGGCTCATTCAAAGACATCTTCGGCAGCATGTTCGGCGGTGGCGGCGGGCGTCAGCAGGAGGTTGTGCAAGGGCCGCAGCCGGGGACGGACCTTGAGTACCAGGTGCAGGTGGACTTCTGGACCGCGATCCGCGGCGGCACTGCCAGGCTCGAGATTACGCGGCAGGACACCTGCGGCACCTGCCGAGGCCAGGGCAGCACAGGCGGTTCGCAGACGTGTCCGCAATGCAACGGCTCAGGCCAGGTGCAGCAGATGAGCGGCCGTATGAAGTTCAATGTGCAATGCCCCATGTGCGGCGGCAGCGGTAAGGTGCAGTCACCGTGCCCCACCTGCCATGGTCAGGGTACGGTCACCCGCCGCGACCCGCTTGAGTTTCGCATCAAGCCCGGAACGCGTGACGGCCAGCGCATCCGCTTGGCAGGCAAGGGCAACGCGGGCACGAAGGGAGCACCTGCCGGTGACCTCTACCTCATTATCAAGGCCGGTTCTCACCCTGTGTTTACGCGAAACGGGGACGATATCAGGGTCACGCTGCCAGTGATGGCCTTCGAGGCAGCGTTGGGTACGAAAGTCGATGTGCCAACGATCGACGGTCGAACGCAGCTGAAGATTCCGCCCGGTACGCAGGGCGGGCAGAAGCTGCGGTTGCGCGAGAAGGGCGTGCCGTCGGGCTCGGCAGACGGCCCACGTGGCGATCAGATTGTTGAGGTGCAGATCGTGGTGCCGAAGATTCAGGACGAGCGCTCGAAAGAGATTTTGCGCGAACTGGCGAAACTAAATCCGGTCGATCCACGCGAGGAACTGTTCAGTAAGGTGTAAGCGCACGAACGAGGGAGAGCACGTGTGCTCTCCCTTTGGCGGTTCTTACGGCGCGAGCAGAACTTACGCGTGGTACTCATCTTCAAGCCCGGTGTAAACCGACTCCCCTTCGAAGGCCACCGGCTTGGGCGTGTGCGCAGTCGGCTGACGGTAGTTCTCCGCAAGCTTTTCGGCAGCGGCTTTAATCCCACTGATCAGTGCCGAACCCTGCCGCACAGGGGCCATAACGACGCTCTCCACGCGATGCACAACCTGGCCTGCCGACGTCAGCGTGCTTGAGACCATGTTGTCCACGCGGTCTGACTGCTTCTTCACTTTGTCTGCGGTGTCGGTGACAAGCTTGTCAATTTGGTCGAGCTTGGCCCGGTACACGTCGCTTGTCTCCGCGATGTTCTCGGTGACGCGCTGGATCTTAGGCACAAGGTCGTTGACAACCTCCTTGGTCTTGTCCATCAACGGCCAGACCTTCTCTTCCAGCTTGCCGGTCAGATCGTTCACATGCTTCAGCAGCTTGACCACCATGAAGGCAACAGCGACCAGCGCCAGCGCCTGCAAGAAGAGCCAGAAGGCGATCAGCCCGGTGAACCAAAGCAGTGTGTGAAACTGCCCGTCAGACATGGTGTAAGTGGGTGCCTGAAAAAGCGCAAGTGCGAACGTTGCGGCGTGCATGAGGAACTCCTGCGGAATGGCCCGCGCTTTCTTGCGGCGATGCAAGAAGCCGGCGAAGACTCGCCGGCTTCAAAGGTACTGATAGTAGCGGAACTAGTAGTTCTGGCCGCCCTGGGTCTGCTCTTCGTAGGCCTGCTTGCCGGCGTTTACCGCGCCCGCAACCTTGCCCTGCTGCTCCTGCAAGAAGTCCTTGCCCTTGTCCACGTACTGGCTCCACTGGGTGCGGCCCTTCTCATAGTAGTCGCGGCCCTTGTCTACGTAGTCGTTGATCTGGCCCTTACCCTGCTCCACGTACTGGTTCGCCTTTTCCTTCGCGTCGCGGGCCTGCGAGGCGAGGTCATCGCGGGTCTCGCGGCCACTCTTCGGCGCATACAGAACACCGATCAGGGCACCGATGCCCAAACCTGCCAAAAACCAACCCAGTCCGCTGCTGCTCTCGTCTGCCATAGTGTTCACTCCTCTTGCGCCGGTCAGGGCTGTCGTTAAATATGCCCAGCCACCCAATGCTTGAGGTAGCCGCGCAACAAGCATAGTGATGCCTCTGTTGTCGCAACAGTTGCCGTTCCCCGCTGGAATGCATCGCCCTTTCTGCCGGTCGCATCTCATTCGGTGATTGCAGGGGCCTCAGAATCGCCCGAGGCACACGAAGGAGAAGGTTATGAAGCAAGCTCTCACAAGAACAGCAAGCATCGCGCTCGCAGCTGTGACCATGCTGGCTGCAGCCGGCTGCAACAAGAAGGTTTCGACGGTAGACGATGCAACGCTCACGGCCAACGTGCAGAGCCGGATTCAGGCCGATGCTGCCCTGAGCACGGAACCGGTTCAGGTCTCCACGCAGGCCGGCACCGTCACGCTCAACGGCCAGGTCAGCAACAGCGCCGCGCGCAGCCTTGCCGCCAACGATGCTGCGGGTATCACGGGCGTGCAGAAGGTGATCAATAACCTGGTCGTCTCTGCGGCAGCACCGCCGGTGAGCGCGGTCACGACCACGCCGCAGCCCGAGATTGCTCCTGCGCCGCTGCCTCGTCAGCGGGCGCGCGTGGAAGCGCGGCCAGTCGCGCAAGCACCTGCGCCGGTTCGTCAGGCCGCCCCGGTTGAACGCGCACAGGCGCCGGCTCCCGTAAGCCAGCCGGCACCGCCGCCCCAGCCTCCTGCGCCTTCTTTCCGCAATGTGACCTTGCCTGCAGGAACAACGCTTCCCGTGCGCATCACGCAGACGCTTGACAGCGCGACCACCCAGACGGGCGACACGTTCTCAGGCGCCGTTGCGACCGACATCATCGAGGATGGGCTCGTCGTGTTGCCGCGTGGCACCGGCGTGACTGGTCGCGTGATTGAAGTGAAGGAAGCAGCCCACTTCAAAGGCGCATCGCTTTTGAGCATCGAGCTTACGGGCATCAGCCGTCGCGGTCAGCAGATCTCGCTTTCGACTGAGCCGTTCAGCAAGGAAGGTGCCGGTCGCGGCAAGAACACCGCCGTCAAAACGGGTGTGGGTGCCGTCGCAGGCGCTGCGCTCGGCGGTATCTTCGGCGGCGGCAAGGGAGCGGCCATCGGTGCGGCTGCCGGTGGCGGCACGGGCGCCGGCATCAACGCGGTCACGCGCGGCCAGCAGGTGCAGATCCCGAGTGAGACCGTTGTGCGCTTCCAGACGACGAACTCGATCTCGGTGCGTACGTCCACAGCGGATCGCAACAGTAATAACGGCAATGGCAGCAGCAACGGTAATCCGGGTTTCCAGGATCGTCCGTAACGGCAGTGCGATGCTGCAGGGTCTGCCTCTCCGGCAGGCCCTTTCGCTTGCGGAGCGCTAGCACTTTGTGAAACCTGACAACGATGCCACCATGCCGGTCAGCCGGCCCAGCGGGAGATGCGTGCCACCAGCCGAACAGTACCTGAGCCTCACGCTGCATGCGCATCTGCCCTACGTGGTGAACCACGGCACGTGGCCACACGGGCTGGAGTGGCTGCATGAGGCCGCAGCCGAAACGTATCTGCCGCTGTTGCGCCTGCTACGGCGCTTGCACGCGGACGGCATCACACCGCATTGGAGCATCGACTTTTCGCCGGTGCTGCTGGAGCAACTGACGCACCCCGTCTTTCTTGCCGAATTTCCGCAGTACCTTAAGCGCAAGATCCGCTATGCGCATGAGGACGAGGCCTTCTTCGAACAGGCGCGAGAGCCACACTTCGTCTACCTCGCACGGTACTGGCAGGCACGATACGGCGAGGCGCTGCAGGACTTTGAGGCGCTTGACGGCAACATCGTGCGCGAGTTCGGCCGGATGCAAACGCTTGGCATGGTAGATCTGCTGACGTGCTCAGCGACTCACGGTTACAACCCGCTGCTCGGCACAGACGAGAGTGTGCGCGCACAGACGCGGCTGGCCGTGGCCACACATCGCAAGCACTTCGGGGCTGCGCCGAACGGCATGTGGCTGCCGGAGTGCGGCTACCGTCCGGCAGGGTACTGGCAGCCGCCGACTCAGGACGCGGCCGGTGCAGAACAGTTTCCGGGCTTTTTCCGCATCGGTGTCGACGAGGCCTTGCAAGAGAGCGGCTTGTCGTTCTTCTTCATCGACGCGCACCTCGTCGAGCAAAGCCAGCGCTTCGCCTCGCCCTACGGCGATCCCACTCAGAGCGGCAGCGGCGGCGGCGGAGAGCATACGGCAGCAGACGTGAAGCTCTATCACCCGTACCGGCTTCTCGGCGACGCCGC
>CAXTJS010000136.1:0-4616 GCA_964244605.1 uncultured Terriglobus sp.
CTTCATGAAGGCCTTGGCCTCCACGTACAGGCGCGGCACATCGCGGTTTACGACCGCCTTCCAGACCACGCGGAAGGCGGCCTTGGGACGGAAGTAGTACTCGTCGTAGAACTTGTGCACCATCTCCATCACGTAATCGGTCGGCAGCCCCGGGTACTCGATGTGCGCCATCTGATGGCCGCCATGGTCGTTCATGCCCTTGTTGGTGATGAAGTTGTTGCGTTCCGCGAAGTCGTAGAACTCCGTTCCCGGATACGCATGCGCGATGGACACCTGGATGGTTTCGCAATCCAGGCTCTTGGCGAAGTCGATCGTGTTGCGGATCGACTCCCTGGTCTCGCCCGGCAGGCCCAGGATGAAGTCGGCGTGGATGACCAGGCCGAGATCGTGGCAATCCTTGACGAAGTCGCGGGCGCGTTCCACGGTGGCGCCCTTCTTGATGTTCTTCAGGATCTGCGGATCGCCGGACTCGAAGCCCACAATGAGCAGGCGGCAGCCGGCTTCCTTCATGGCCTTCAGGGTGTCGCGGTCGGTAGTGACGCGGCTGGTGCAGCTCCAGGTCAGACCCAGCGGCTTGAGCTTCGCGCACAGCTCGACCGTGCGCACCTTCTGGATATTGAAGGTGTCGTCGTCGAAGAAGAACTCCTTGACGTGGGGGAACTCCTTCTGCGCCCAGGCCAGTTCCGCCGCCACATCGTCCGTGGAGCGCTTCCGCCAGGCATGGCCGGAGAGCGTCTGCGGCCACAGGCAGAAGGTGCACTGCGCCGGGCAGCCGCGCGTGCTGTAGAGCGAGATGTAGGGATGCAGCAGGAAGGGCACGTTGTAGCGCGTCACATCCATGTCGCGCTTGTAGATTTTTGTAGCCCAGGGCATTGCATCGAGGTCTTCCACCTGAGCGCGATCGCCGTTGTGCTGTATCGTGCCGTCCGGGTTGCGGTAGCTGATGCCGAGGATCTCGCTCAGCGGCTTGCCATTGGCATACTCCACCACGGAGAAGTCGAACTCGCGGCGGCAGACAAAATCGATAACGGGGCACTCGTTGAGCGCGCGGTCCGGATCGGTCGTTACCGGCGGGCCGACGAAGGCGATCTTGATGCCCGGGTTCACAGCCTTGATCGCCTGCGCAAGACCGTGATCGCCGGCCCAGCCCACCGTGGACGTAAAGAGCACGAGGAACTCAAAATCCTTTGCGATCTGAATCGTCTCTTCCGCGCTCACGTGGTGTGGCGGAGCGTCGAGCAGGCGCGAACCCTCGAGCATGCCGGCCGGATAGGCCAACCAGACGGGGTACCAGTAAGACTCAATTTCACGGGTCGCGGGCCAGCGGCTGCTGGCACCGCCGTCGAAGTTCTCGAAAGAAGGCGGGTTCAGAAGAAGGGTTTTCAATACCATTTGACTGCCTTTCAGTTTACCACTGCAGCAACACCGGCCTGCTCGTTCAGCGATGCCAACGGCTTCTCCGCTACGGGTGCGGGAGTGGCGGAGTGGTCACGACTGGCGGCGCCGGTGTCGCGCCCTGAGGTGGTGTTCCCGGCACGCCGGGCGTGTTGGTTGCGGGAGCGAGCGCTTTGCTCTGGCCCTGAAGGGTGCCTTGCACCCACGTGCTCAAGCTACCGCTCTGCTGCAGCACGTTGATCTGCGTCTGTTGCAGTTGCAGCTTTGCGAGCAAGAGGTCGTAGTAGCGCTGGCGCTCCTGCAACTCTGCACTCAAAGCATCCTTCGGCGTTGCCTGCGGGCCAGACGCGCTACCGGAGTTCGCCTCCAACTGCAGACGAAGCGTTTCAAGCTGGTCTTGTGCGATCTCCTGTTCTTCACGTGCCAGGTCCGCACGCAGTTGCAACTCCAACGCCGAGTTCTGCAGCTTCGCTCTGCCCTCGCGGAAGATGCCGCGTTGCAGTTCCACATCCGCAAGTGCATGCTGGGCGTCGGCCTCGCTTTGCCGCGCCTTCGCACGATGTGCCATGTCCAGTAGCGGGATGGCAAACTGCAGCCCAAAGCTGAAGGAGTTCTCGCTATTGCCCGCCGCCCCAAACCGCGGGTAGTACTGCGCGTAGGACGACAGTCCGATGGCGACGCGGCTGTAGTTGGCCACGAATGTGATTTGAGGCCGCAACATGTAGCGCCGTTCTGCAAAGGCGGCGTACTGCTTGGCACGCGCGGACGCGACGAGTGAGGCGATGCCAGCGTCGTCCGCCGCGATTGCGCTTTCGTCGCTTGGGCGCACCACCTGGAATTCAGGAAGGCTGCTGCTCTCCGTGCGGATGGAGGCAACAGGCAAGCCCGTCAGAGTCGCCAGGTGACGCACATTTCCGGCGTTCTCATCGTCTAGTTGCAGCGATCCAAGCTGGATTTGCAACAGTGTGCGCCGAGCTTTTGGCAGCTCCACTTTCGCGTCCACGCCGGCGTCAATGCGCTCTGACGTAACCGTCACCAGCCGATTGGCCACCTCTAACTCGCGGCCCATTACAGTCTTACGAGTTTGGCCATTTTCCAAGGCGACGTAGGTGTTGGTCGCATCCTGCACAACCTGGATTTGTTCACGATCTAGGGCATGCTGCGCGGCTTCACGCGACTGCTCGGCTGCGCGCACATAGTCTCGCTGCTGAAAGGAGAAGACGAGGCTTTGCGCGGAGACGCTGAAGACGATAGGCAGCCCGAGCGGCGCGCCCGCAGCTTTGCCATAGCCCGGCTGTGTTCCGACTGTGGGGATGTACGCATCTCGCGTCTCCTGCCACGCGGCAAGGGCCTTGGCAAGGTCCGCACGGGCAATCAGCACTCTAGGGCTGTTCTTCAGCGCGAGGTCAACGGCGGTTTGCAGAGAGATCTGAGCATGCACGTCCCGCCCGCCAAAGGCGGACGCGAGCAGGAAAGCAGCTGCCACGGTGAGCTTCTGACGCATCAGCGCAAGGCCTTCCGTGCCGCCGCGTAATCCTTCGCCAGCCCGTGCGCTGCCTGGTACTCCGCCTGCGCTGCCGCCTTGTCGCCGCTTGCGTCAAGCGACTGGCCAAGCAGAACATGCGCACTGGCGGCGTACATGACGGCAGACTCTTGCGGCGACCCGAGATACTCGTGCAGCGCCTTCTGCGCAAATGGCAGGCTGCGCTTCTCCTCTAGGAGGATGCGTGCTGCGTCCAGGGTGTCCGGCCCGTGCTTCGTGTCGACTGCGATCGCTTTCGCGGCATTCTCAGCGGACTGATCCCACTGCTTGCGCTTGCGATAGAAGTTTGCGAGATCGACGTACGCTTCGGGCGAGTGACCGGCGGCATACTGCTGCTTGAACTCGGCCTCGGCGGTCTCCGCGTCACCTGCTTTTGCAGCGATCATGCCGGCGAGCCGGTGGGCGCGGGCGGGCGACACAGCCTGCATCTTTGGGACGAGCGAGCGTGCTTTGTCGAGACCGCCGCCCACAACGCCCGGCGCGCTGACGTAAAACTCGCCCAGGTCGCTCAGCGCATCGACGCTCTTGCCGTTCAACTGCACCGCCTTCTCAAAGTTTTCGCGGATGCGGCCGACCATACGCATGCCGGTAAGCGCGCCCGCGTGATCGGCGCGAGCGCCATACGCCCGCGCTAGGTCAAGCACCACATCACTGCTGCCTGGCTGCAGGTCACGGGCTGCCTCGCACTCGTGGACCGCTTCTTCAAGCTGGTCGATGCTGCCGTAGAGCTTGCAGAGCAAGGTATGCGCTTCAGCGCTGCGCGGATTACCCGCGACCACCTGCTGCGCTTGCGCCAGCGCCGTATCGACGTTGCCCTGCCGTGCCGCGGACCGTGCCAAAGCGAGGCTCTGCGCCCCGGCAGCAACAGCAACTGCAAGCAGCAGAGACGGGATCGCGACTCTCCCGATCACTGGGCCTCCTGCACCTGCATACCGTCCAAAAGATCAACGTTGCTGGTTGCATTCAGCGCGATGACGTCTGAGGGTGCGATGCCGCCGGTAATTTGTGCGTACTGCAGGTTCGAAGCACCCACTTGCACGGGGGTCTTACGCAAGGTGCCCTTGCGCAAGACATACACAAAGTTCTGCAGGCCGAGCGTGCGCAAGCCCTCACGAGGAATGATAAGCACGTTGTAAACCTGCTGCGTCGTGACGCGGGTCGTGACGTTCGTATTCGGCAAAAGATCGCCGGTTGCATCGTCGACCGAGATGAGGCATTCACCCACGTTGCGCGTTCCGTAAGTAATCACGGTTGTCGGTGTACGCACGATGTGGCCGTGCCAGGTCTTGCCGGGCTTTGCGTCCCAGGTCACCACAACAGCGTCGTTGACGCGCAGCTTGCCGATCTCCGGCTCGTCGAAGTAAGCGCGGATCTGCATGCGGCTCAGGTCGGCAACCTGCACCAGTTCTTCACCCGCAGGCACAAAGTCGTAACGCCGCACCGGCAATGAGAAAACCGTGCCGCTGATCGTGCTGCGGACGTTGCTGTTGTTCAACGCCGCACTCGCGGCGGCAAGGCTGGCCCGGCTGTCGGCGATCTGCGCGTTCACCCGCTGCCTGTCGGTTGCGGCATACCGGTTGGTGCTGCGCTGCTGCAGGGAAGTGAGGGAACTCTGCGCCGTCAGCAGACGTTCGCGTGCAGCTGCCACCTCATTCGCGGAGGCGGCACCACGCGCCTG
>CAXTJS010000136.1:4626-7989 GCA_964244605.1 uncultured Terriglobus sp.
GCCTGCAGCTGCTGCAGCGCCGCCAGATCGTTCTGGGCCTGGTTTGTTTGCAGTTGCGCGCGGTCAAGGTCGCCGCGCAGGGCAATGCGCTCTTCCTGGCTACCACCCTGCTGCACATCGTGCTCGGCCGCAGTGGCGTTCGCAACAGAGGAACGTGCCGCCGCAACCTTGGCGGTGGCGTCGGCTGTTTGCAATGTGAGCAGCAGAGTTCCCGCCTCAACATACTGTCCGGCGTTTACCTGGAGTGATTGCACCTGAGCAGGCTCCGCTGCGTGTGCCTGGAAAAGCTGCACCGGCTCGACTTTTCCGTTGGTGGATACCGAACTGATGATATTGCCATTCTTCAGCGTTGCTGTGCGCACAAAAACTTCGTCACGCGTAGCACGCCGAATGCCGTACACCATGAGAACCACGGCGATACCGGTACCAACCACAAGCAGAAAGCGCCTCAGGGCGCGGGCAGTCGTCACTTCATTCAAGCCAGGCAAGTCGAGTCAGTATATAAGACGCCGGATGTCGTAAATGGCTCCAAAATCTTCACCTTCCCGACGCCTCAAGCGGGTAACACGGCTTGATGTCACACAGCTGCAGTTCCGGCCCGCCAAACTGCGGGTGCTCGTTGTTGCGAAGATGGAAGACGATGTCAAGCTGGCTGCCGACCGCTGTACCGAGCTCCTGGAGCCGCTCCGGCCAGTGCACGCCGCGGCTCCAGCAGAGGCATGACAGAGCCGCTGCACCATCCTGCTCTAACCGCAGCTTCAAGTGGCGCTCCTTTAAAACACGCACCTCTGCCAAACGTACTCCGCAGGTCAGAAACGTGGGTTCCGGGTTGCCATTCCCGAACGGCTCCAAACGGCAAAGGTCGCGCAACAATCCCGATGTGATGTCAGTGAGGTCGATCTCAGCATCGATGCGCAGGGTGTGGCCCACTCTCGCGGGGTCCAAATGCCGTTTCGCGTGAGCGGTCAGCAGCGTACGCAACGGCCCGACATTTACCGACGGAAGGGCAAAGCCGACCGCATGTGCATGCCCGCCGAAGCGATCGAACAGCGGCTGGCCCGTGGTCGCCTCGTGCGTGACGTGCGCCGACGAGATCGCATTGAGCAAGTGGAAGCCGGTAATTGAGCGACCGGAGCCGTGCGCCTGCCCATCCTCATGCGAGATGACAAGCGCGGGCAGGAAGGTGCGTTCCACCACGCGCGAAGCGAGGATGCCGATGACACCGCGGTGCCAACCCTCGCCATCGACCACGATGCAGTCGACCTCTCCGTCGTGGCCCTCTGACGACAGCTTCTGATCGAAGTCGTTCTCGATCTGCTCAAGCACCGCTCGCTCCACCGCACGCCGGTCGTCGTTCAGGCTGTGTAATTTGGCCGCGATCGCCTCGCCCTCGGCGGTGTCGCGGGTGAGCAGCAACTGCACTACATCGCCTGCGATGTCCATGCGGCCGGCAGCGTTGATACGGGGACCAACGCGGAAGGCAATCTCCGTAGCGGTCGGTGCTTTTCTGTCTTTGCCGACTTCAGCCAGCTTCAGCAGAGATCGCAGACCCGGCTGCCGGATGCTTTTCAGCTCGCGCAAGCCAAGTGCAACGATGGTGCGGTTCTCGCCGGTAAGCGGTACCGCATCCGCTACCGTGGCAATCGCAACCAGCTTCAACAGTGACGGCAGCAGCTTGGCGAGTGAGGCCTCATCCACGGCGCGCACACTCGGCGATGCACTGGTCACGCATGAGCGCAGAAGCGCCTCCGCGAGCTTATAGGCCACGGCGGCGCCGCACAGGTCCTTGAAGGGATAAGAGCACCCGTGCTGGTTTGGATTGATCACCGCCACGGCCTGCGGGATGTCGTGCGCCTCCGGCAGGTGGTGGTCCGTTACGATCAGGTCAAGGCCAAGCTGAGCCGCCTCGTCCGCGGCGGCAAAGGCGCGGATGCCGGTGTCGACACTGATGACAAGCTTCACGCCAGCCGTGGCCGCCTCGGCCAGCACGACGCCCTGCACGCCGTAGCCCTCGCGAATGCGATGCGGTATGTGGTAACGCACCAGCGAGGGAACATCTTTGGGCGTCAGCCGGTCGATTGCCGTCTTCAGCAGGACGGTCGCCAGGGTACCGTCTACGTCGTAGTCGCCATAGATCAGCACGGACTCGCGGCGCTCAATCGCGAGCCGGACGCGTGCTACCGCCTCACGCATGCCGCTGAGTAGTAAAGGATCGTGCAGGTCTGAGAGGGTAGTTTCAAAGAAACTTCTGGCCTGTGTTGCGCCACGAATGCCTCGGTCCCAGACAATGCCTCCGATGGCAGAAGGGAAGCCGAGCTCCTTCGCAATAGCGACGGCTTCTGCGCAGGGGGGCTCGGGCAAGATCCAACGGCTGCGCAAGGCACTTTCGCCGGAATCGGCTTGGACCGGTTTTCTCTGCCGATGCACAGGCTCGTCTGCTACCGCCGGATTGCCCGTCTCGATCAATCCTGCTCGTCGCTATCGATGTGAATGGTGCCGAGTTCCGTCATCGCTTCCATCCACTGCTGGTAACGGTCATACCACTCCGTGGCCGTTTCATAGAGAAACATCACGCCCTGGTGCGCAAAACCGAGCTGCAAGTAGCCCACCTTGCCCACATGCTTGATGAGGAACCGCGCGTCCTCCATCTCAGGGCTGTCTTCATCCGGAAAGTTCTGGGCACGCATTTGTTCGACGAGCAGCTCAATGTCTTCCTTCTCAAGAACGACTTCGCTCATCGTTACGAACTGCGCGCCTGAGGCCTTGGCGTGCTCGACGAAGTCTTTCCAGCCCTCGGAGCTCTCCTCCTCGAAGATGACGGAGGGCACATCCTCCTGCACATACGCGGTGAAGCGTCGCAGGCCGTTGCCGGCGACAAAGGCGATCATGTCGTCCTTCAGCGAGTGAAGGTTATCCGTTTGCATGGCGTCCATTGTCTCACCGCTGGCTCGCAAAAAGGCGCGGATGGCAGGACGCCCTCGCATCGGCCTGCCAGCGGAAAACAGCGAGGCTGCATGGTATAGTCAAGCTCGCCCATGCTCTTTTCCAAGGACTACATCGGCTACCTGTCCAAGCAGGTAGTGCGCAGATTGACAGAAGCCAAGGTGCTTCGCACAGACAAGCCGGCACTGCTTGCAGAGCGTGTGAATGCCGGTCTTCTCGAAGAGCTTTCGCTCGAAGACCGCATCAACGAAGAAGCTCGGCTGATCCTGGAAAGCTATCAGGACGATATGTTGCGCAGCGGCGCAAGCTTTCCGGAGATGTTCAAGAAGGTGAAGCTCGAGTTGGTGAAGCGCTACAAGGCGGTGCTATGAGAATCAGCCGCGACAAGCTCAACAAACTCGCCCACACCGTTGCCGATAC
>CAXTJS010000137.1:0-2047 GCA_964244605.1 uncultured Terriglobus sp.
AGACGTCGCATTACCGATCCCGCTTGAGCAGGCCTTCACCTATCGTGTGAACGGCGCTGAACCCGCGGTCGGCGCGCGTGTACTCGTGCCATTTAGCGGGCAGCGGCTGATGGGCGTAGTGTTGCGCGTCCACGATAACCAGCCTGCAGAAGCTTTCGAGATCAAGCCCATTCAGCAGGTGCTCGACAGCGAGGCGCTGCTGCCGGACGAGCTGATGCGCCTGGCAGAATGGCTGGCACGCTACTACGTCGCACCGCTGGGTGAAGTGCTGCGCGGCATGCTTCCGCTTGGGGCAGAGGTGCGGCGCACGCTGCTCTACCGCATTGCGGAGCAGGGGCGGACAGTGCTGCACGAAGGAGCGGCAAAGGGCAGCTCACGCCGCTCGCGCCTCTCCACTGAGGATCAGAATCGCGAGTACGCCGTGCTCAATTACCTTGAGAACGGCGATGCCGCGAAGCTAACCGCTGTGCGCTCCGCAACCGGAGCGAACAAGGCGCTGCTTGAGGGCATGGTGCGCAAGCGCTGGCTCGTGCGCGCCGTGGAAGCGCAGAACCGGGATGCGCGCCGCACCGAAAAGCTCGCCGTTATGGTGGAAGACGCGCGCCTGCCGAAGCTCAACGGCAACCAGCTCGCCATTCTTGAAGAACTAACGGGAGCAGGTGGAACGATGCGGCTCGCCGATTTGCGGGCGGGCCTTAGAGACCGCAGCGCTGTAAACGAACGTGGCGAGATCGTGTCGGCGGCCGTACCGGATTCGACGCTGCTCACGCTCGTCAGGCGAGGTCTTGTGCGGCTTGAAGACGCACCCTCGGCCTTCCACCTTGGTGGTGTGAATGCGAGCGGCAAGAAGCACGCACATGAGCACACGCCCAATGCAGGCCAGGCAAATGCGCTGCAGGCGATCGCCACAGCGATGAGCGAAGGCGGCTTCAAGCCCCATCTGCTCTACGGCGTCACAGGCAGCGGAAAAACGGCGGTGTACGCCGCGGCGATGCGTCTGGCTGTCGATGTTGGCAGGGGCGCTCTGCTGCTCGTGCCGGAGATCGGCTTAACGCCTTCCATGGCCGCACAAATGCATGCTGCGTTCGGCAACGAGGTGGCGCTACTGCACTCGCAACTCACGCCGGATGAACGCGCCGAGCAATGGCATCGCATCCGGCGTGGCGAGGCTCGCGTGGTCGTCGGCACGCGTTCGGCGGTCTTTGCGCCGCTACAAGAGATCGGTCTCATCATCGTTGACGAGGAGCATGACGGCAGCTACAAGCAGGAGGAGACGCCGCGCTATCACGGGCGCGATGTGGCCGTGATGCGCGCCAAGCTGCTCGGTGTGCCCGTCGTTCTTGGCTCCGCGACACCCTCTATGGAGAGCTGGTCCAACGCCGAGCGTGGGCGTTATGCCCTTATCCGCATCACCGAACGCGTCGCGCACCGCCCGCTGCCCGCTGTAGAACTCGTCGACATGCGGGAAGAGTTCCGCAAAACGGGTGCCGATGAGATCTTCTCGCGGCAGTTGATTGAGGAGACGCAGCAGACACTAGACCGGGGCGAGCAGGCGATCATTCTGCTGAATCGCCGCGGCTACTCCTACGTGGTCATGTGCCGCGCCTGCGGCGAACGGGTCGAATGCGAAAACTGCGCCATTGCCATGACACACCATCGTCCTGTGCTCGGCTCTGACCTGCATGCGCACCCTGGCGAGCGGCTGGCCTGCCACTACTGCGGCTTCCAGCGGACTGTGCCGAAGACCTGCCCGCACTGCCAGAGCGAGCACCTCTACTTCTTCGGTGCGGGCTCGCAGCAGGGCGAGGAGCGGCTGCAGACAATCTTTCCCGGTGCGCGTATCGGCCGCATGGACCGCGACACGGTGCGCGGCCGTGGCGACATGGAGCGCCTTCTGCAGCGGCTGCATGCGGGTGAGATCAACCTGCTGGTGGGCACGCAGATGATTGCAAAGGGACATGACATCCACGGCGTCACGACGGTGGGCGTCGTCGGCTGCGACCATGCGCTTGGCCTGCCGGACTTCCGCGCCGCAGAGCGTGTTTTT
>CAXTJS010000137.1:2057-7970 GCA_964244605.1 uncultured Terriglobus sp.
GAGCGGCAGGGCAGGTCGCGGCGACGCGCCGGGCCGTGTGATCGTGCAGACGTACCACCCGGATCACTACGCCATTCGGTATGCCTCGACGCACGACTATGAGGGCTTCATTCGGAAGGAAAAGCAGTTCCGCCGGCCGTTTCTCTACCCGCCCTACGGCGTGCTCGCGAACATCTTGATCCAATCCGAGCAATTCAGCGAGGCAAGCGCCTGGGCGGGCCAGCTGGGTCAGTGGTTCGGCACAAAAGGCTCGCCCGGCGTGCGTGTGCTCGGCCCATCGCCTGCGCCGATCTCGCGGCTCAAGCGCATCCATCGATTTCACATGGTGCTGAAGGCTGAAAAGCGGGCAGACATGCAGCGAAGCCTCAGGGCGATGCTCGCTTACGCCGATGCAAAGCAGATTCCGCGCAGAGCCCTGTTGGTGGACGTGGACGCGCTAAGCCTTATGTAGGGAGCGACGCCGTTCCCTTGACGTGCCCGTCGAGCGCCTGCAGGTCTCGGCCCGGCTTGAAGCGCACCGCGCGTCCAGGCTCAATGGAGACCTCGTGACCTGTGCGGGGATTGCGGCCAATGCCGGTCTTCCGTGGCTTGATGCTGAAGACGCCAAAGCCGCGCAACTCGATGCGATCCCCGGCAATCAGCGCCTGCTTCAGGCCGCGAAAGACCGTCTCCACTGCCTGTTCAGCCTTCGTTCTCGGAAGGCCCGTGCGGTCGACCACCCGTTGAATGATGTCCTGCTTGATCACGCTTACGCTGCCTCTCTCGCGTACGGCGCGTGGCCCTCCGTGCGGTGCTTCGATGGTAGAAAGCACCACAGGGCGTGTCAATCAGGAAGCGACCCACCTGGCAAAGCGCGGGCATGGTTCCGTCATTGACGTAACATGAGAAGCACGTCAGCAATTTGCAGCAGAGCCGTACCCCGCGGCGCGCAGGGAGAACGATGTCAATCAAAAGCGATCGGTGGATACGGGAGCGTGCGCAAAGTGGCATGATTCAGCCGTTCAGCGAGAAGCAGGTCCGATCCGGCTGCATCTCATACGGTCTCTCATCGTACGGGTACGATCTTCGTGTCTCCGACGAGTTCAAAATTTTCACCAACGTGAACAGCGCCATCATCGACCCAAAAGCCTTCGACGAGCGTTCGTTCGTGTCGGTGCAGGCCGACAGCGTGATTGTGCCGCCCAATTCCTTCGCGCTGGCACGCTCGGTGGAGTACTTCCGCATCCCGCGTGATGTGCTGACGATCTGCGTGGGTAAGTCCACGTACGCGCGCTGCGGCGTCATCGTGAACGTAACCCCCTTTGAGCCGGAGTGGGAGGGCTACGTGACCCTCGAAATCTCGAACACGACTCCCCTGCCCGCGAAGGTCTACGCGAACGAAGGTCTCTGCCAGATCCTGTTCTTCCAATCCGACGAGGTGTGCGAGGTGAGTTATGCCGACCGCGCCGGCAAGTACCAGGGGCAGGTCGGCATCGTGCTGCCAAAGTTGTAGCGCGTATGGCGGCGGACCCACCGAAGCGGTTCAGAATTGCCCTCATCGTGGCCGATTCCGTCAGGACGCAAGGGCTGCACTCACTCTTTGAGCCTTTTGCCGAACTCTTGCCCATGACGCCGACCGAGGCCGTCCGCGATCAGTCTGTGTCCATGGTGATCGTCGAAGCAAGTGATACGGTCTTTGCACTTCTGGCCGCCTTCCGGCGGGCGCGAGCAGGCCTGAGACTGCTGGTTCTGGGTGACAACACTGATCCAAAGTACATTGGGCGCATCGTTGCTTCCGGCGCAAAGGCCTATCTTTCGCACCAGGCCTCGTCCCGCGAAATTGAGACGGCGGTGGCGGTCGTCGCCGATGGTTCGATCTGGGCACCAAGAAAGGTGTTGGCCAGCCTCATCGAAACCTATTCGCCCGATGAGCCACGTCGGCGTGAGATCGTCTTCACCGATCGCGAGCGGCAAATCCTGCGCCTGCTAATTGACGGGAAGCCGGATCGCGAGATCGCTGCGGTTCTAGAAATCAGCCCGCGCACGGTGCAATCTTCAGTGGGACGCATGTTGAAGAAAACCGGCGTTGAGAACCGGGTGGCCTTGACGGTGCATGTGCTGGCAAAGCACCTGCTTTAACGGATAGGTACCAAAAAGTAAACTTTGTTGGTTACGGATCACGGCAGCAGTCCGTAACTTGCCGACGCTCTCCGCGTGGCGCATCTTAGCTCTACGTAACACAGACCTGGGAGAAGAGGGCTGAAGTTGAGGGGTTCGCCCCGAGGCTTCAGCCCCATTTTTTTGTGCGGTATCGCGACTGTGACGACACAAACAACTGGCCTGCTGGAATGCACATCGTATCTGCTGTTTGGGCAGAGCCCGAAAGACTTTGGAGGCAGGGAATGAAGAAGTTTGCGGCTGTGTTGTGTCTTGGTGTGATGGTTTCTACAGGTTTGCAGGCCAGGGCCGAGGATAAGGCCAAGCTGGACGAGCGCTTGACCAACTCCAAGAACGTTCTTGATGAGATCATGTCTACGCCTGACAAGGGCATCCCGACCCAAATCCTCTCGCAGGCGACCTGCGTTGTGGTGATTCCGGCCTACAAGAAAGGCGCATTCGTAGTGGGCGCACAATATGGCAAGGGTGCCGCGACCTGCCGCACCGGCCATGGATGGAGCGCACCGACCTTTGTACAGCTGACCGGTGGCAGCTTCGGTTTCCAGATCGGCGGCCAGTCGACCGACCTCGTTCTCGTCGCTACGAATAAGAACGGCTTGCAGCACATGTTGCAGAACAAGTTCAAAATCGGTGGAGACGCCGCCGCTTCTGCAGGCCCGGTGGGCCGCAACGCGCAGGCCGGCACCGATTGGAAGCTGAATGCTGAGTTCCTGACGTGGTCACGCTCAAAGGGCCTGTTCGCTGGTCTCGACCTCGATGGCACGGTGCTTTCACAGGATGGGGACGCCACGCGTGACTTCTATGGCGCGAATGTGTCGTACAAGACGATTCTTTCGGGTGGTGTACCGACACCTGCAGACGCGAAGCCATTTGTGAGCACCACCGCTAAGTACTTCGTCGCAAGCAAGTAATCTCGCGATAGACAAAGCGGCCCGTCTTTGACGGGCCACTTTGCTGCGTCTGCTGCTGAGCAGCTTACCGATGTCCGTTCGATACACTTGAGACTTGGCGAAGCGGCACGCAGATCTCGGCGCAGTGACCCTCCGTCAGCGGCTCGAGTATGCCGCCGTGCGCGTGCTCTTGACCTTTCTAGGGTCACTGCCGCGCCGGTCGGCGAGGTGGCTTGGTGCTGTTGTCGCTCTCCTGATCGGTCGTTTTGCAGGCGGTTTGAGGCGCGTTGGTCTTCGCAATCTCGCGATTGCTTTCCCGGAGCAAACCCTGCAACAGCGCAGTACGATCCTGCACCGCATGTATCGCAACCTCGGCTGGCTTCTGGCGGAGTTTGCACAGATGCAGAAGTACACTCCGCTTTTCGTGCAGCAGCATCTTTTGCGCTACGAAGGTCTTGAGCACTACACCGCGGCGATGCAGGCAGGGCGTGGCGTACTCGTGCTTACGGGTCACCTAGGTGCTTGGGAGCTCTCAAGCTTCGCGCACTCCCTGCTTGGCCGGCCCATGGGTATGGTCATACGGCGTTTGGATAACCCCCTCGTCGACGAACTGGTGAACGGTATCCGTTGCATGCACGGCAACCGGATCCTGCATAAGGACGACTTTGCCCGCGGCCTGCTGCGTGCCATGCATGCGGGCGAAAGCGTCGGTATCCTGATGGACACGAACATGACGCCGCCGCAGGGCTTATTCGTACCCTTCTTTGGGGCGGAGGCGTGCACCGCGTCCGGCTTGGCCAGGGTCGCGCGCAAGACCGGGGCGACGGTCATCCCCGGCTTTCTGCTTTGGAGCGATGCCGAAGGAAAGTACGTGTTGCGCTTCGGCGAGCCGCTTACGCTGCAACAGACCGAAGACCTCGAGGCGGACGCGTGGGCGAATACGGCGCTCTTCGCCCGCGTCACGGAGCGGTATATTCGCGAGTATCCGGACCAGTGGCTTTGGCTGCACCGTCGTTGGAAGACGAGGCCGCCGGGGGAGCAGGCGATCTACTGATATGGCAACTTTGGAACAGATCGTCTCCTGGATTGCGGACGCTGGCCCGTCGGGATGGCATGGTGTGCCGTCCATGAACATCGCTCGCGTGTCCGGCTTCGAAGATGCAGGGCCGGACACGGCCGTCTTCGCTATGGCTGCTGATGCGTTATGCGTAGCCTTGAAAACACAATCCGGCCTGATCCTAGCGAGTCAGACGGCCCACGTTCCGGAAGCGGACGCGCGTGTCCTGTACGTTCGCGATGCTCGTCTGGCGTTTGCACTGCTGGGGGAGCGGCTCGCGCGTAAGCCACAAAGCGGCATACATCCAACAGCCTCGGTCGACGCGCAGGCGAGCCTGAATGCGGACGTGACAGTTGGCCCAGGAGCCGTGATTGGTGCGGGCGCGGTGCTCGGGCGAGAATGCAGCATCGGGGCGCGCGTGGTCATTGAGCCGGGTGTCATCCTTGGCGAAAGGGTTCGCGTGCAGGCGGGCGCTGTCCTGGGTTCGCTTGGCTTTGGCTATGCGCGCAGGCCAGGCGGCAGCTACGTACTGTTTCCGCAGCAGGGCGTTCTCGTGATTGAGGATGACGTGGAGATTGGCGCCAACTCCACCATCGACCGCGGCGCGCTCGGTGAGACCCGCATCGGTGCGGGCACAAAGATCGACAACCTGGTACACATCGGCCACAACTGCCGCATCGGCAAGAACGTCATTCTGGCCGCGCAGACCGGCATCAGCGGCTCAACGATTGTGGAAGACGGCGCGATCCTCGGTGGACAGGTTGGTATCGGCGAGCACGCGCTGGTTGGGCCGGGCGTCATTCTGGGCGGCGGCGCGGGCGTGCTTAGCGGCAAGAAGCTGCGTGGTCCGGGGCAGGTCTTTTGGGGACGGCCGGCGCAGCCTCTGAAGCAGTATTTGCGCGACCTCGCGCGGCTGCGGCGGGGTTGAGATGGCGGTGATCGTTGTCGGCGGCCACACCCGCAACATCGGCAAGACCACGCTGATGGAACATATTCTGCGCGCGACCGCCGACCTGAACTGGACGGCCATGAAGATCACGCAGTTCGGCCACGGTGTCTGCTCCGCGAACGGCGAAGCCTGCGACTGCAACACCGGCGACCACACCATCGCGATCAGCGAGGAAAGAAGCAGGGAATCCGGTACAGACACTTCCAGGCTTCTCGTAGCAGGTGCCGCACGTGTGCTCTGGGTGCGTACGCGACAGGGCCAGCTCGCGGAGGCCATGCCGCGCATCCGCAAGGAGATCGCTTCAGGCGTGCACACGCTGCTGGAGTCCAACAGTGTGCTGCGCCTGCTTCGCCCCGACCTATATCTCGCGATGCTCGACGACACGGTCACCGACTTCAAGCCTTCTGCGCTGCGCTACCTGGATCGCGCGGATGCCTTGATCACGCCCGACGGGCAGCCACCAGATCCACAGCGCTGGGCAGGGATCGCGCCGCGTTTGCTTTCAAGAAAGCCCGTCTTTGCCCTTGGCGCGAGCCTCGCACCACAGTTGGAGGAGCTGATCCGCAGCGCCTGCCTGAGACAGCATCGCCCGACCATGATGCCGGGCGATGCCTCTGACCAACGGGTGCACCGCTAATTGGTGACGTTCGTGGTCGCGTCCATGTAGGCGACATCGATGGCTGTACCCTGCACCGTCAAGAACTGGTTGTCGATCTCCGAACCGTCTCCCGTGTTGAAGACGTGCACCTGGCCACCGTAGGCGGTATAGACCTTGTGCAGACCTTCAACCCAGCAGAGGCCGGTGAGGCTGCCGTAGTAGTACGGATCAAGGTTTTCATTTGGGTGCGGCACCGTTGCGG
>CAXTJS010000138.1:0-7959 GCA_964244605.1 uncultured Terriglobus sp.
CGCCGCCTCCAAGGCCTCCAGCGACCTGCTCGTCCGTGCCTGGCACCACACCTATGGCCTGCCTACGCTCATCACCAACTGCTCCAACAACTACGGCCCGCTGCAGTTCCCTGAGAAGCTGATTCCGCTTATGATCTCGAACGCGCTCACCGGCAAGCCGCTGCCCGTCTACGGCGACGGCATGCAGGTGCGGGACTGGCTCTACGTCGGCGACCACTGCCGGGCGATCGAAGCCGTGCTTGCACAGGGCACCATTGGCGAGACGTACAACGTAGGCGGCTCAAACCAGCAGACCAACCTCTCCGTCGTGCACACGCTGTGCGCGCTGCTGGATGAGCTTGCACCCGCGGCCGAGAGCTACAGCCGTCTGATTACGCATGTGACGGACCGGCCCGGACACGACCGCCGCTACGCGATTGACGCTCGCAAGATCGAACGCGAGCTGCACTGGAAGGCACAGGAAAGCTTCGAAACCGGCCTGCGCAAAACGGTGCAGTGGTACCTCGACAATGCAGACTGGGTGGCTGGCGTGACCTCCGGCGCCTACCGCGACTGGATTGACCGCAACTATGCAGACCGCACCGTGGGAGCGAGCGCATGAAGGGCATCATCCTCGCCGGCGGGTCCGGCACACGGCTGCACCCGGTCACGCAAGCAGCCTCAAAGCAGCTGATGCCCGTGTATGACAAACCGATGATCTACTACCCGCTTTCTACGCTCATGCTTGCGGGCATTCGGAAGATCCTAGTCATCTCAACGCCCGCCGACACGCCGCGATTCCAGCAACTGCTGGGCGATGGTTCAAAGTGGGGGCTGGCCCTCAGCTACGAGGTACAGCCTGAGCCGAATGGCCTAGCCGAGGCCTTCCTCATCGGCAAGCAGTTCCTCGCAGGCTCGGCGTGCTGCCTGGTCCTTGGCGACAACCTCTTTTACGGCCACGACTTTGCGCGCAGCCTGCGCGAAGCGGCGCTGGCAACGGAGGCGAAGGATACCGCGCACGTCTTTGCCTACGCCGTCACCGACCCGGAGCGCTACGGTGTGGTGGAGTTCGATGCGGAGCGCCGGGCCATCTCACTCGAGGAAAAGCCGGCAAAGCCGAAATCGCGCTATGCCGTCACCGGCATCTACTTCTACCCGCCAGACGTCGTGACCGCAGCCGAGTCGATTGAGCCGTCGCCGCGCGGCGAGCTTGAGATTACCGACGTGAACCGGTGGTACCTCGACCGTCAGCGCCTCACCGTGGAGGTGCTTGGCCGCGGTATCGCCTGGCTCGACACCGGCACCCACGACTCGCTGCTGGAGGCGTCGCTGTTCATCCACACCATCGAGAAGCGGCAAGGCTTAAAAGTAGCTTGCCCCGAAGAGATCAGCTTCCGCCTCGGCTGGATCAGCGAAGCCGCATTAGCCGACATCGCCGCAAACTACGGCAAGAGCTCCTATGGGGAGTACCTGCGCCGCATTGTGCGCGAGACCGTCTACTGAAGCCTGCGCACGCGTCCTCAGAACGCGCGGCGGTAAGATGCAGGCAGATGCAGCAGCGGGCCCTGATCGTGAAACTCGGTGCCATCGGTGACGTGATCATGGCCGTCGCCGCTGTGCATCGATTGCACCTGCAGGGCTTCCTCATCGATTGGATCGCCGGGCCAGCTGTTGCGCCCCTGCTCCGCTGCTATAGCTGGATCAACGTCTTGGAAGCGGACGACCGCGCCGTGCTGAAGGGCACGCTTCCCGAACGCATGCGGGCGCTGCGCTTCGTCTGGAAGAGTCTGCCCACGAAGCGCTATGCCCTTTGTGCAACGCTGTACTATGACCGCCGCTGGCGCGTCTTCACGCTGCCGGTGCGTGCGGATCGCCGCATCTCCCTCAGCCGAACGGAACGCGAGCGCCGCATACTCCCTTCCCGTCACCACAGCGAGGAGTTCCACCGTATTCTGCTCGGTTTGCCTGACGAATGCCGCAACGGGAGCCTGCAGCCGCTGCGGCCGGACCGGCTGCCGCCATCTCCTCTTCCCCCGTCAGAGGCATTGCGCGTGGCCGTCGTACCAGGCGGTGCCAGCAACTTTGTGCGCCAGCAGACGCTGCGTCGCTGGCCGGTGGAGCGCTATGCCGAAGTTGCACGGGACCTGCTCGCCCGTGGCATCGAAGTCGTTTTGCTGGGCGGCCCGGACGATACCTGGGTGCGCGACGCCTTCACAGCGGTGAGTGGTGCCGCCGCGCTCCACGATGCTGTTGGGCAACTGTCACTGCCGGAGGTCGTCAGCGTCGCCGACAGCTGCAACCTCGTCGTCACGCATGACACCGGCCCCTTGCACCTGGCCGGCCTGAGTCGCGCCCCGATCCTGGCGCTCTTCGGACCGACCGACCCCGGCAGCTTTCTGCCGCAAAGACCGGGTGTCCGCGTACTGTGGGGAGGCGAGCATCTCGCATGCCGCCCCTGCTACGACGGCCGCGACTTCGCGCCATGCCCTGACAACGGCTGCATGCAATCCATCACCACGGAGCAGATTTTGCGCCATGTGGACGAAATGCTTGGCAGCGTGCCCTTCAACTTTCCCATTCTGGAACAGGAGCTGGTGCGATGAGCCGTCCCGCACTCTTCCTTGATCGGGACGGCGTCATCAACGAGGAAGTCGGTTATCTCTACCGCTTTGAGGATGTCCGGTTTGTAGAAGGTATCGTGGATCTCATCGCCGCCGCGAACATCCGCGACTACTTTGTCTGCGTTGTGACGAACCAGGCCGGTATCGGTCGCGGGCTCTACAGCGAAGAGCAGTTTCAACTGCTGATGCAGCGCATGCGAGAGGCGCTCGCCACCAGCGGTGCGCGCATTGATGCGGTTTACCACTCGCCTTATCACCCCGAGCACGGCGTCGGCGACTACAAACGCGATACCGACTGCCGCAAACCCCGGCCCGGCATGCTGCTGCGGGCGGCTGCGGACCACGACTTGCTTCTGGCCGACTCAATGCTGGTGGGCGACCGCTGCTCTGACCTGATGGCAGGTTCTGCCGCCGGGCTACAGAAGTTGTTTCTGTTGCGAGGCACTGAAACCGCTGCCTGCGAAACTGCGTCCTACGTAGAAATTACTCATTTGCATGAAGTTCTGCCCCATCTCGACGTTGGCTAGACTTGAGGCGGTTCCGGTTTCCATAAGAAAGCGGGCACGGAGAAGAACTTCCAGGGATCGCTCGTGTCCAAGGTAGAATTGGACTATCCAGAAAGCTGAGCGAAACGTCTTACACGGGCGGGTTGTACCTACGGGTGCGGGCCGCACCTTCACGCAGGTTCACCGCCATAAGCAGCGACGGACACGGATGCAGCTTGAGCAGCAAAGCAATACGGTAAGCGCGGCATCTCAGGAACTGGCTTATGAGCTGCCTTCGCGTACCCGAAGCAGCCGCACAGCCCGTGCGCCCGTCGTTGGGCCTGCCGACACCTTTCAGTACGCCACGCTCAAGCGCCTGTTCGACATCGCTGCCGTCGTTTTGATCTCGCCGGTGATGGTTCCCCTCATCGCCGTCGTCAGCCTGGCGGTAGTGCTCAGTTCGCCCGGACCGGCGTTCTTTTCACACCGGCGGATCCGCCGTGGCGGATCGTTTTTTTCCATGTGGAAATTCCGTACCATGTGCGTCAACTCCGCCGAGGTGCTCGAGCAGCACCTTACCCGTTTCCCCGCGGAACGTGCCGAGTGGCTGCGCACCCACAAGCTGCGCAACGACCCGCGTGTGACGCCGCTTGGCCGCTTTCTGCGCAAGTCCTCGCTGGATGAGTTGCCGCAGATCTGGAACGTGCTCACCGGACGCATGAGCCTGGTGGGACCTCGCCCCATCGTGGCCGCCGAGGTGGAGAAGTATTCCCATCACTTTGGCTACTACCTTGCCGTGAAGCCTGGAATCACGGGCATGTGGCAGACCTCCGGCCGGTCGACGCTGACGTATGACGAGCGCGTGGCGCTGGACAGGTATTACATGATGAACTGGTCGCTCTGGCTCGACCTGAAAATTCTGTTCCGCACCATCGGCAAGGTCGCCAATTCAGACGGCGCCTACTAGGCAATCCGCTTAGCCGTCGCTGGTAGGCTGATGCAATGCGCCGGGGCAGCAGTAGAAATCGCCTGATCGACCTATGGCTGGGTGCACCCCTCCTGAACCTTGCCGCCACTTTTCGACGGAAACAGAGCCGGCCAAAAACTATCGAGAAGCTGGGCGTGCTCTGCTCCGGTGCGCTGGGCGACACGCTGCTGCTCTCTGCCGTTCTGCAGGATTTTCGAGCCGCATATCCGGATGCGGAGATCGTGCTCTGCTGCATGCCGCAGAACGTTGGCGCAGCTGCGCTGATTCCGGGCGCAGACCGACGGCTGCTGCTTCATCTCACAAAGCCGCGCCACTCCATAACGCTCCTGCGCGCCGAGCGCTTCGATATGCTTGCGGACTTTACCGCATGGCAACGGATCACGGCCTTTCTGACCCTCGCCTCGGGTGCTGGCTTCTCCGCAGGTTTTTCATCGCCCGGCATGCACCGGGGGCGTGGTTATGACTTCACCGTTCCGCACCGCCGCGACCTGCATGAGGTGGACAACTTTCGCGCGCTGACACGAGCACTCGAGGTCCCGTCAACACACCCACCGGCTCTCATCTCATTGCCACCAGAAGCCTTGACGAGCCTTTGGCCGCACGATGCGGGACGTCCAATCACACTTCTTCACCTGTGGCCATCGGGAGCACGGTCGGCGCTGCGGGAGTGGCCCGAAGATCGCTGGATGGAGCTTGCGGAACGTCTGCGGACCCTGGTGCCGGATGCGATCTTCGGGCTAAGTTGCACCCCCGCCGAGCGGGCACGCACAGACGCGGTGGTCCGGCAGATGAAAGACACCGGGATTGAGGCGTATCCGGTGCAGGGCACCTTTCTGCAGCTTGCCGCCCTTATCAAACGTGCGCACCTGGTCGTGAGCGTTAATACCGGCGTGATGCATCTCGCCGCGATTGCGGGCACGCCCACCGTCTCGCTGAATGGGCCGACCAGCAACCTCCGCTGGGGACCGGTCGGGCCGCGCACCGTGGGAGTGAACGCAGGTGGTGACTGCGGTTACCTGCACCTTGGCTTCGAGTTCAAAGGCGCTCCTACGGACTGCATGGAACGCATCACCGTCGACGCAGTCCTGGGCGCGTGCGAGAGCGTGATGACAACCGCTCCGCCTGCCGCAGCGTAGCCACCGCCTACACTGAAGGGGTGCAGCAACTTCGCGACCTTCTTCGCAGCTCTCTGGGTAGTTCCCTCGCGGCGCTTACGCCGCTGGACCGCCTCGCGACTGCCTGGCCCGTTGCGGCCGGCCATGCGATCGCGGAGCGCTCGTCTGTGGTGCGGCTTGAGGGCTCCGTCAGCTACGTGGAGGTCGGCGACGCGGCGTGGCTGCCACAGCTTCGTGAGTTGACGCCACGGCTTCGCGCCGACCTCGCCCGCATCAGTGGCGTTACCCTGACCGATATACTTTTCGTGCTGCCCAGATCAGCTACCCGCTTCAGCGGGAGCGCCGCAGCGCCAACCAAACCATGATGGAACCAAACGACGCCACTGCCCTGCCCGACGATCCCAATGCCGCGCCACCCGCTCAGCCCTCCACGCAGGCGGGTGTCTCGCTGGAGGAGGTGCGGCACGTGGCCGCGCTCGCCAGCCTGCATCTTTCGCCGGAAGAAGAGCCACGCATGCAGCGCGACCTGAACGCAATCCTTGAACATGTGGCAGCCCTGAATGCGCTGGACACAACCGGCGTTCCAGCCATGGCACAGGTCTCCGAACTCTTGCAGCAGGAAACAGCTTTAGCCGGTTCAAGCCTGCGCGCCGACGCGCAGCGGCCTTCAGTAGACAGAGCCGCCGTCATGCAAGAGGCGCCTGAGACCGACGGCCGCTTCTTCAAAGTTCCCAAAGTTATTGAGCGCTAGCGCGGAGATCTGAACGACCATGAACTACGAAGTCCGCACGCTCTCCGCGATCCGCGAAGCAATCCAGAACGGCAGTGTTACCGCCACCGCGCTCACGAAGGACCACCTGCGGCGCATCCGCGAGCACGACCAGGTACCCGGCGAGGAGATCAACAGCTTTCTCTCGCTCGCCGACGACCGCGCCCTGGCGCAGGCCGCGCGCATCGACTCGCTCGCGCAGGCGGGCGACCCGCTGCCCCCGCTGGCAGGCGTGCCGGTCGGCATCAAGGATGTGCTCACCATGACCGGCTCACCCGCGACTGCCGGGTCTGCCATCCTGAAGGGCTACCATCCGCCGTACGACGCAACCTCCGTCGCAAAACTGGAAGCCGCGGGCGCCGTTCTGCTGGGCAAGCTCAACTGCGACGAGTTCGCCATGGGCTCATCGAACGAGAACTCCGCGTATGGGCCGGTGCGCAATCCGCGTGCGCTTGACTGTGTGCCGGGAGGTTCGTCGGGCGGCTCCGCAGCCGCGGTCGCGGCAGGCTTCTGTGCGGCTTCGCTGGGTACCGACACAGGCGGCTCTATCCGCCAGCCTGCCGCGTTCTGCGGTGTGGTCGGCGTGCTGCCCACCTATGGGCGTGTCTCCCGCTACGGCCTGATCGCGTTCGCCAGTTCGCTGGACCGCGTCGGCCCGTTTGCCCACACGGTAGCGGACGCTGCGACCGTGCTTGGCGTGCTCGCCGGGCCCGATCCGATGGACGCGACAAGCAGCCAAGAGCCAGTCGACGACTACGCATCAGAGGCCGCAAAGCCGGTGGCCGGCCTGCGCATAGGCGTGCCGAAGGAGTACTTCGCGGAAGGTCTGGATCCAGAGGTGCGCGCCACCGTCGAACGCGCGCTGGAGCAGCTCAAGGCCGCGGGCTGTACGGTGCACCCCATCAGCCTGCCCCATACGGAGTACGCTATTCCGACCTACTACGTGCTCGCAACGGCGGAGGCGAGCTCCAACCTCTCCCGCTTTGACGGCGTGCGCTACGGCCATCGTTCGACCGAGGCGAAGAATCTGAGCGGGCTTTTCCGGGAAAGCCGCGAAGAGGGCTTCGGCGCGGAGGTGAAGCGCCGCATCCTGCTGGGCACCTATTCCCTCTCGGCCGGCTACTACGATGCCTACTACCGCAAGGCGCAGCAGGTGCGTACGCTCATCGCGCGCGACTTCCTTTCAGCCTTTGCGGAAGTGGACGCAATCGTGACACCCATGACACCAACGCCCGCCTGGAAGCTGGGCGAAAAGGCCGACGATCCCATCAGCATGTACCTGGCCGACATCTACACCGTCGCGGCATCTCTCGCGGGCATCTGCGGCATCTCTGTGCCTGCCGGTGAGAGCTCCACCGGGTTGCCCATCGGTGTGCAGGTGCTTGCGGGGCACTTTCAGGAAGCGAAGCTCTTCCGGGTGGCGCAGGCAATTGAGTCGGCGCAGCAAGCCAGCTAACGCTGGTTACATTCGTTGCCTCGGAAGGGCACAGCTTCAGCTGTGCCAGCAGGACACGACAGAAGCGGGGCTTCAGCCCCTGAGGTGTGCTCTCGCTTACGTCCGAACGAAGCTGACCTCGGCGGCTAAAGCCGTGATGCTTGAGACCTCTTCGGCACAGCTAAAGCTGTGCCCTTCCGACTTCCTAACCAGATGCAGCACGAACTCACCGCCCAGCTGCCCGAGGATCATCACCGCAACATTCTGCGCAGACGGGTGTCCACCCTAATGCACAGTGGAGGTGCAGTGATGATCAAAGCGATTACCAAATGGATGACGGGCGCAGCTCTGGCCGGCGCGCTGCTGTTTGCCGCCCCGCACAAGGCCGAAGCGCAACGCGTTGGCTTTGGCATCAGCATCGGCGGACCGGTTTACGGCGGCGGCTACTACGGCCCAGGTTACGGCTACGCGGCACCCTATGCATACGGCTACCCCTACTACGGACCTGCGTACTACGGCGGCTACTACGGCCGGCCTTATGGCTACTACGGACGTGGCGGGTACTAC
>CAXTJS010000139.1:0-5631 GCA_964244605.1 uncultured Terriglobus sp.
CTGCTACAACGACCTCCTGGCCGTCGGCGCCATCCGCTCGGTGCTCGCGCACGGCCTGCGTGTCCCGCAGGATGTCGCGATCATCGGCTGCGGCAACCTCGCGCTCTCCACCTATCTCGAAGTCCCGCTCAGCTCCGTCGACCAGGGCACCGCAGAGCTGGGACAAACGGCGGCTAAGCTGGCCCTGCACTTGATCGAAAGCAAGAAACAGGTCGCCGAGAAGCACCTGCTGATTGCGCCCAAAGTGGTGCAGCGCGCATCAACCGGCGGCGGGGCACACTGATGCAAGTCCGGCCCGGGCTGGTATGGCTCGCACCGTGAAGCGGGGTCGAGTTTCAGCTTCCAGAGTGGCGCTTCGTCTCGCACCCGCACCGGGCCTGAACCATCTTCCATAAAGGTGTAACCATGCCCACCCTTACAGGGTCGTTTCGACCGAAGCGACGAATGTTTCGTCGCGGAGTGGAGAAACCTGCTGTCTGCCCGGAGCAGAAATGGCTCGCAATAGACAGCAGGTTTCTCTGCTGCGCTCCGGTCAGAAATGACGCTCCAACGAGGGTCTGAGCTACACCTGACGGTAAAGGGGTCCGCCTAGGAGGCGGTGTCGTCGCCGTTCGGACTGCCGAGGCCGCCATCGCCACCCTGGATGTTTGTCTGCGCCGTTTCGCGAACATCCAGTTGGCGCACTTCCGGCTCAACCCATTCCAGCAGCGTGACATTGTTGCCTTTAGACTTCATTACGTAGTTCATTGACATCTCCCAAAAATGATAAGTGATGTAAAACAATACTCGATTTACGATACAGCAAATCCGGCGTTTGGTAATAGCTCAGATGTTACGAGCGAAAGCACGGGAACAAAAGCCGGCACGAGGCGGGCGGAAACCACCCGGCGAATCGCCACGCGATTGATGCTTAGTCTGTATTCAGACTCCGCCTTCATGACTAGCCAAGCCCAGCTATTCCCGCCCGTTCTTGTATGTACGGATGCGGTGGCGTTGACGTAAGCTGTTGCCACATGACCGCTGCGCAGAAGGCTGTGAAGATTGCCTTGCGTTTGGGCATGCCGTTCTTTGTCATTGCGGCGCTGGGCGGCACGACGATGGACGGCATCTACACGGCGGGCCGCATCTGGATCGGGCCGCGTCCAACGCTGCTGGGCGACTCGCCCGGGCGGCGCTATCGCGCTCTGCTCTACCGGCGTGACGAGGATGGCAGCCCCAGTACGGAATTGATGCTGGAACATCATTGGCACGGCGTTCTGCTGGGCAGCTTCGTCGCCCTGACCTCCACGCCCGATGCGACCGTGCACCTGAACTGGACGGGCCCGACGAGCCTGGAGATCGCCTGCAGCGGCTGCGACCCCGCTTCCACGGATACACCCGAGCGGAACTGGGGCAGGCTGCACCTGAGCTATGACTTGCGCTGACTCGCCCTCGGACCTCGGGCGGAGAGACAGTCAAGCGTGGTCGCACGCGAGTGATGGCGAAGCTGCAAAACGCTGTCAAGCCCAAATCGCCGCAAGCTGTACAAAGCAGGAGAGATAGAGTTGGCACTCTTTCCCTCCAGGCTACCTATACTGAAAGGAGTGCTGACATATTTCGCGTTCTCGGTACGAGTACCGAGCTAAGTGCAATGGATGGAGGATCTTGGCCGTAAGTGCAATCGAAAGAGGATCTTGCGGGATACCCGGACCGCAACTCGTGTCGATTGAGGATCTTGCAGGTTCGAGGGGGAGGGGAGGGTCGTCCCGCCGTCCGGCTGGTACTTCAGCTAGACTGCTGCTTGCGCCAAACCTGGCCCGGACGCGTCCAATGCCCGTGAAGCACCTTCTCCGCGCCCCCGCGCTGCTCCTCATGCTTACCGCCACGCTTGCCGGAGTTGCCGCGCTGCCTGTAGCGGCCCAGATCTCCTCCTCGAGCGGCGAGCCCGTTGGGCAGGCGAGCCCGGTGCGCCGCGGCGTGGAGGCGGCGGGCTCCGCCGTGACGCTTGAGACGAGCGAGCAGCTGTTCACCGTCGCCGCCGCGCTGAACGCCTGCGGCTACGACGCGGGTCTGGGGAGCAGCCTGCCCGTCCGCGCCCGCATCCGGCAAGAGATTGAGGAGCAGGTCGGCACGGTAGAAGGCGGTGTTCCGGCGAAGCGCGCGCTGTGCGAGTATGTTGCGGCGCACCAGCAGAAAGGGTCGCAGAACCTGGCGCAGTATGTGTCGCTGGCGCTGTTTCTCACGCCGCCGCCGCAGCTTCAGCTGAGCTTTCCCGAGAGCGAGATGCCGCCGGACGCGTTGAACGTCGTGAACGTGCTGCCACTGCTGCGCACCTTTGCCGAGACCGTGCACCTGCACGCCATCTGGGCCGAGCACCGGCAGGACTACGATGCCGCCGTGGCGCAGGTGCATGACAGCATCACGCGCATGCTGTTGGAGACCAACGCCTACCTGCACCAACCGGCGACGGTCTACGACGGACGGCGCTTCCTGGTGCTGCTGGAGCCCATGCTGAGCCCCGACGCGGCGAACGCGCGCATCTATGGCACGGACTACTTCGTGGTGAGCTCGATTGCACCGACTGCGGTGAACGCGCCGGCAGCCGCGAACACAGCGCCGGAGTCGAAGGGCAACGGTCTGCACCTAGAAGAGATTCGCCACATTTACCTGCTCTATGAGATCGACCCGATCCTCTACGCGCGCGGTTCGGCGACGAACCGCTTTCAGCCGATCCTGAAGACGGTGCAGGATGCGCCGATCGACTTCCTCTACAAGAACGACATCATCGCGCTCACGACGGAATGCCTGATCAAGGCCATCGAGGCGCGCACGATGGAAGTTGGGCTCGACAAGCCGTCGCGCAAGGCAAACGGCAAGGAGCGCTTCGATCCGGCCGGCTACAACACCGCGCTGGCCGACTACGAGCGCCGCGCGGAGCAGGTGCGCCGCAAGCGCGTGGGCGCCGACATGCGCTCGGGTTGGGTGTTAACGCAGTACTTCTATGACAAGCTCGCGCTGAGCGACCGCGAAGGCATCAGCCTGAAGGAGAACATGGGCGAGCTCGTCTACGGCATGGATGTGCAGGCGGAGGCGTCGCGGGACAAGCAGATTCCGTTCTTCGCGGAGGACAGCCCGGAGCTTGTGGGTACCTCAGGCACAGGCAGCAGCACCAAGCGCGGCCGCGCGCTGAAGCCGGTGCTCTCCGCAATGGACCAGGCTGAGATCAAGCTGCGCACAGGCGACCGCGCCGGCGCGGAAGAGCTGGCCAACAAGGAGCTTGCGACGAACTCGAAGTCGAGCGAAGCGCTCTATGTGCTGGCCCGCGTGAACCTGATGGAAGGCGAGCCGCAGGAGGCCTTCGACCGCTTCCAGCAGATCGTCAGCAGCGGCAAGGATGCGCGCACTGTGGCGTGGTCGCACGTGTACCTCGGCCGCATGTACGACACGCTCGCTCAGCCGGATCGTCCCAAGGCCGTGGGTGAATACAAGGCAGCGCTCGCCGTTCCAAGCATTCAGCCGGATGTACGGGCTGCGGCGGAAGCTGGCGTGAAGCAGCCGTTCGCCGCGCCTCGACGCGCGGTGCAGCAGCCCGATGCCGCAGAGGATGAGGAGCTTGATCCGACGGGCAAGAAGCAGAAGGAAAGCTACAAGCCCAACTGAGCTGCGCCTACCCGAAGCCGCTTG
Organism: uncultured Terriglobus sp.; assembly: GCA_964244605.1. GTDB lineage: Bacteria > Acidobacteriota > Terriglobia > Terriglobales > Acidobacteriaceae > Terriglobus. The sequence goes on from CAXTJS010000139.1 coordinate 3,664, forward strand.
GGTTAGCAACCCACCTTAGCTTCGCGAAGGTGGGGCACCCGGTTCCGCGGCAGCATGAATAAAAGCTTGCCCCCGGTACGAATGTGGGTGCCCCACCTTCACCGCGCTTTTGCGTTTAAGGTGGGATCCTCGGATCTCGAAGTTCTGGCTTACTTCTGGCATTGTGTACAAAAGTGTGTCGACCTGCCGCCGACCACGATGCGCTTGATCGGCGTAGCGCATTCGCGGCACGGCTGGCCGGTGCGGCTGTAGACGCGGTGCTCCAGCTGGAAAAAGCCGCGCACACCGTCGGCGTCCACGTAGTCGCTCACGGACGAGCCGCCGAGCTCGATGGCGTGCTTCAGCACGGTTTGCAGCGAGCCGTGCAGCTTTAGCAGTTCTGCCCGCGTGAGCCGGCCGGCATGGCGTCTGGGCCGCACGCCGGCGCGGAAGAGGCTTTCATCCGCATAGATGTTGCCCACGCCGTGCAGCAACGACTGATTGAGCAGCGCGGCTTTGATCGGCGTCTTGCGGCCACGAAAGAGCGCCGCAAAATCGCGTTCGGAGATGGTCAGCGGCTCCGCTCCCGGCCCCTCGTACTTCGTCTCCTCGGCCACGATGCCGATGCGACCGAAGCGTCGCGGGTCGACGAAGCGCACCTCGCGGCCGTCGTGCAGATGCAGTACCGCATGCGTGTGTGGCGGCATGGGCACCTCAGCCTGCGACACGAGCAGGCGACCCGTCATGCCGAGGTGAATGGTCGCCTGTGCGTGGCTGCCGTCGGCGCGGCGCACATCCATCACAATGGTTTTGCCGACGCGATGCACGCGCTCAATCTTTGCGCCGGTCAGCGTGTCCTCAATCAGCGCCGCGGGCGACTTCAGCGGCTCCGGCTTGGTGCCGAGCGTGACGCGCTCAATGTGTTGGCCGCGCACGCGTTCGTTTACGCCGTTGGCAACCGTCTCGACCTCGGGAAGTTCGGGCATCGTTTACTTGGATGTCGGCTTCCGCGCTTTGTCTGCAGAGAGGTCGGCCTTCCACAGAATCGTCATTTCGACCGGAGCGTAGCGGAGTGGAGAAACCTGCTGTTCGCTTGAAGTGCAACGGCTGCTCAAGGAAAGCAGGTTTCTCCACTCCGCGACGAAAAGCTGTCGCTCCGGTCAAAATGACGACTCTGCGCTAGGTGCGCCCAGCGGCATCTGCTTGCGCACCTAAAATGAAAAGGTGCACATCGCACCCGACATCCGCGCGAACCCACGCAAGCCGGCGTATCCGGATGGGCCGCGCCTCTTCTCGCGTCTGCTCACGCGCCAGGTCTTTGGCACAGAGAAGCGGCAGAACCCGGCGGAGTTCATGCGCTCCGTTGCGCGGGAGCACGGCGACCTGACGCACTACGTCATCGCCGGTCGGCACTTCTACCAAGTGAACCACCCCGACCTGATCACCGACCTGTTCGGCAAAGACACGCCGCACCACCACCGCAACCTGGTGATGCAGCGCAGCCGCGACGTGTTGGGCAACGGACTGCTCACCAGCGAAGAGCCGCAGCACATGCGGCAGCGGCGGCTGGCGCAGCCGGCGTTTCTGCGCAGCCGCATCGCGAGCTATGGCGACGTGATCGCAGAGAAGACGCTCGCCATGACCGCGCAGTGGAAGACTGGCGAAACGCTCGACATGCACTCGCAGATGCTGGAGCTCGCGTTGCGCATCGTGAGCAAGTGCCTCTTCGATATGGACAGGATCGACGACCTGCCCGCGATGGAGTCGGCCGTCGGCAGCTTCATGCTCTTTCTGCCACTGAGCTTCTTGCCGTTCTCGCGCATCGTGCAGGCATCGCCGCTACCCAGCATGCGGCGTCTACGCAAGGGCCAGCAGTACCTTGACGCGTTGATCTACAAGCTCATTGCGGAGCGACGCGCCGACCCGCGCGACCGCGGTGATCTGCTGAGCATGCTGCTGAACGCGACGGACAGTGAGCCCGATGCAGGT
>CAXTJS010000139.1:5641-7081 GCA_964244605.1 uncultured Terriglobus sp.
AACCACGCCAATTCCGTTCCGATGCCGATGCAGGTGCCGTGGACCGCATGAGCGATCGCCAGCTGCGGGACGAGTGCGTGACCGTCATCCTTGCCGGGCATGAGACCACGGCCAACGCCCTCTCGTTTGCACTGCACGCGCTGGCGCACCACGCGGATGTGCAGCAGCGCTTACACGACGAAGCAGCGGCAGTCTTAGGCGACCGTGCACCCACCGCGCAGGACTACCCGCGGTTGACCTATGCCACACAGGTCTTCGCGGAGGCGATGCGGCTCTACCCACCCGTATGGGTCACGGCGCGCATGTGTGCGGAGCCGTACGAGATCGCAGGCTTTACGATCCCGAAAGGCGCGGCACTTAACGCTCCGCAGTATGCCGTGCATCGCGACCCGCGCTGGTGGCCGGAGCCGGACCGCTTCGATCCCGACCGCTTCACCGAAGCGGCCAAGGCGACGCGGCCGCGCAACAGCTACTTCCCTTTCGGTGGCGGCAGCCGACAGTGCATCGCGGAAGGGCTTGCCTGGATGGAGGGCACGCTGGCGCTCTCAGTCATTGCGCGAGATTGGCTGCTGCATTCGCCTGCCGGTGAGCCCACTGCACCAGCGCTCAACCCGTCAATCAGCCTGCGCCCTGCAAACGGCATTCCCCTGCGGCTTACCAGACGCGGCTGAAGAACATTCGCAGTCGCGGCAAAAGGTGTGGTTCAGCCGGTGCGCGCCGATCATGAAGCCGCTGCCCACAAAGGTCAGCGCGACCTCATTCCAGTGCGCGGGGAAGCTGTCGCCAAACCATGCCGCGGCGAAGATGCACACGAGGCCTGTCGCCATGAGCCACAGGATGCGGCTGCGCCGATGCTTGCGGAAGCCAAGGATGAGGGCGAGGCAGCCCAGGCACGCAATCGCGACTGCCAGCACGCGATGCGTGACCTCCTCACCCGGCAGAAAGTGTGCGAATGCCGCTGAGAACGACAAAAGTACCGGCGTGAGCATGCAGTGCAGCACGCAGAGCAGGGACGCACCCATGCCGAGGCGGTCTGCCCAAAGGCGTGGCGCTGCGCTTGTAAAGAGGCTCAGCTGCATCTTGCTGTAAATGGTAACCGAAGCGCAATAAATGTGCGCAGGTGCCAGCAGAGCATCTGTTCGTGCTCTCTTCAGACTTGTCCTATCGACCGGAGCGCAGCGGAGCGGAGAAACCTGCTTCTCCTTTGAGGGCCGTTGCCGCTCCGGGCAGACAGCAGGTTTCTCCGCTACGCGACGGTAAAGCCGTCGCTCCGGTCGAAATGACGACGTATAGGCAAGACAGCAACAGAACCGCAACAGGTAGAGCCCGCAGCAAGACATGAACTCTTTGCGTCGCTTGGGATGAAACCTCTGCGTTTGTACGGGTACACCCTACCTCTCTCCAAAGCTCCACAGCTTCTTCGGCAGCACATAGGTGATG
>CAXTJS010000139.1:7091-7887 GCA_964244605.1 uncultured Terriglobus sp.
CGAGCAGGCCCTCCCACCGCGTGCTTGTACCGGTCCAGCCGTGGTCGAGAGCCACGTCCACCACTAGGTTTGGGCGCAGCGGGTAAGCACCCGCGAGCAGCGTGCCGAAGAGGCTGCTTTGCGTGAGCGGTTGTGAGAAGTGGTAGACCTCGCCGGAGACCGTGAGCTTCTTGACCGGATGCGAGACGGAGAGCGTTTGCCCGAACTGCGCGCGGCGCGGGTGCACCTCGGCCTGCTCGTTCACGATGCCGTTCAGGTCGTAGTGGAAGCCGTGCACGTCCGCGCTGAGCAAGACGATGGCACCCTGGCGAAAGCTGCCGATGTCGACCTCCGGTGCGGGGCTCTCGTACAGCCGGCGAATGTAGCTGACCGAGAGCGTGGGCTTGCTGCCCTCGCCGGGCAAGAGCACGGCCTGCATGCCGCCGAAGACCTCGCCGGAGCGTGGCTCCTCGTGCTCTGCACCGGATGCGGTTACGACGGGCTCTGTCAGCGCAAGCAGTTGCAGGCGCGGCGCGACGGTGTACTTGGTGACGAGGTTCAGGCCGAAGCGCCGGTCAAACTCCGGGCTCTTCGCGGCGATTTGGCCGCCCATCTCAAACTGCAGGTAGCCGACAGGCGTGAGGGTAGCGGGCGTAGATACGGTTGGCCTGCCGGGATTGGCGGCGGTGGGATCATCGGCCTGCGCCCAGCCAACGGCGGGCACAGCACCGAGCAGCAGGCATGCGCCTGCGGCAAAGCGGATCGGGAACATGGTATTTCTCCACGGCTGTGGGTGAGCACAGGCCCGCTCAGAGGC
>CAXTJS010000140.1:0-3880 GCA_964244605.1 uncultured Terriglobus sp.
CACGGTGAGATTGCCGCGCTTGATCTCCTGCGTCGCATAATTGACCGCGTCGCCGCCGCCGAACACGCATTTCGACAGCAGCAGCAACAGCAGCACCACGCCGAGCGCGATCGCGCCATATTTGAGCGGCCTGGCATAGGCCGGCGGCGGCTGGACGCCGAGGGATATTCGGGCCGCTGCTGTCATCACTATCCACGGGAAGCGATGGTGGGGGCGTCCACGGCGCGGCCACGCCTGAGGGCTCAAGATACTCACCCAGCATCGGGTAACGGCCGCCGATAAAGTAGAGGCTCCACGCGCGTGCAAACGTGTAAAGCGAGCCGACAACGGCCAGGTAGCAGAGCATCACGGCGACCAGCAGCACAAGCACCGCCACCGCGATGTAGATGCCCAGCAGGATGTTGCCAAACAGCGCGGCCTTGTGTGCCAGCGCATAAATCAGACCGCCTATGAGCGAGAGTGGAAGCAGCATCACGACCGTGGCCACAAGCAAGCCAAGCATCCCGGCGAGGCCGAGCAGCATGATCATCAGCGGTTGCACAAGGGCATATAGCAGCATGGCGGGCGTGTCCGCGCGAAAGATCTGCCAGGCGCGACGGAAGGTCGCCGTGTACGACAGGTCTTCAAGCGCGAGTGCCGGCAACGCCAGCGATGTAAAGAATCGCGAGAGCATGACAAAGAGCAGGATCGCTGCGAACGTCTCAAGCAGCAGAAGCACCAGCGTAAGCAGCGGCGGATGCGAAAAGTGGGGCATCTCACCCGGCTTGTTGGTCATGGCAATGCCGCGTAGCAGCCGGACAAACGCCGCGATCGCCGGAATGAGCAAGGGCGACAAGGCAAGGCCGATGGCAAGCGTCGCCGTCAGCTTCACGCCGATCCAGCGCCAGGTGTGCCGGCCGTGGCGTCGCCATGCGGGGGCGACCATTGGGTCACGCAGCACCAGCATGTCAAACAACACAAACTGCAGGCGCGAGCCGAGGTAAAGCATGGCCAAAGCAATGACCAGGCCAACCAGCAACCCGATCACGGTAACGATCGCAAAGAAAGTCGCCACCTCCCGAGGCATGTCGGTGTTGCGGCCGGGGAACGATCCGTTCAGGTTCGCGCCGCCAAGCTCGGCGAAAAGGGCCACCAGGCAGATCTTCAGTAGCCGCTTGGGGCTGCGATCCTGCCAGAGCAGCGCCTTGGTGTGTTCCCATGCGGGGCCGATCGCTTCGCCGGCGGAGTAGATACGCATCACGCTCCTGTGTCTTTGGGTGCAGCATATCGACTCTGCCCGGCCTCCGCAACGCCAATCCACGCTCGCCACGGCTGCGCCGAGGACTGGCGCATCCAACGTCGACAGTGGAGGTCTCTATGCGTCGCCTGGTCCCTGCTTCATGGTCGTTGGTTGCCTCGTTCCTGTTGGCCGCGCCTTTTCTCGTCAGCACGATTTCAATGCGCGCGCAGACGCCTGCCGGCACAACAGGCAGCGCGGCAAAGTCATTGCATCTTGTGATGTCGCTGCCCAATGCCCAGACCAACGGTGTTGCCATTGCGCCCGGCGGCCGCCTGTTTCTCGTCATCGCGAAACAGAAGGGGCAGGACGTGCCGCAGATCGCGGAGTACGTGGGCGGGCAGCTGAAGCCCTATCCCGATGCGAGCTGGAATGCGTGGAAGGCGGGTGGCGACGCGACACGTGCGTGGGTGCATGCCAACTCGATCCGCTTCGGCCCGGACGGCACGTTATGGGTCGTTGACTTCGGCAGCGAAGGCCTTGGTGAGAGCGTGGTGAAGCACGGGCCCAAGCTGGTGGGCATGAACATCGCAACGGGTCAGGTTGTCGAGACGCTATACCTCGACGACCTCACCCACCCGGAGAGCGCGCTGGACGACGTGCGCTTCAACGGCAATCACGCCTACCTGACCGATGCGGGCTGGCCCGGGCTGATCGTCGTGCACCTGCCGGATGGCAAAGCCTACCGCGCGCTCAACGACACCGACACGGTGAAAGCGCTGAAGCCTTTGCGCGGTGAAGGCCAAGAGCTGCAGGACAAGCATGGCAAGCCCATCTACTTTCACGCCGACCAGCTTGAGGTGTCGCCGGACGGCAAGACGCTTTATTACCAGCCGTGCTCCGGCCCGATGGCGGCCATCGAAACGAGGTACCTGGACGACCCGGCGGTGCCCGATGCGGAGCGCGCGAAGCACGCCCACACCTTTGCGCCCACCGGCACGGCGGGCGGCACCGCGATTGATAAGGCCGGGAACGTCTACGTGTCCGACACCGATCACGATGCCGTGCTGAAGGTGACGCCCGCCGGCAAGGTGAGCACGCTGGTGCAGGATCCGCGGCTCGTGTGGGTTGACGCCATGTGGATCACGCCTGACGGCAAGCTCTGGATGCCCGCAGCGCAGATGAATCGCACGCCTTTATTCAACGATGGCAAGATGACGGTGAGCTATCCCATGCAGGTGTTCACGGTCGATATCGGCAACGGGCCTGCGGCGAACGATCACAGGTAAGCTCGTGCACAAGCGCATCGGCAAACGCCTTGCAAGCGCGGCACATAACCAATGTCCCGGCGAATCGACGTGGCGGGAGCAGTGGCCTTTACGCCACGGAAGAGCGCTGGGAACAGAAGGGCTTTAGCCCTGGAGAAGTCGCCCAGGGCTGAAGCCCCTCTCCTTACAAGAACAGTTTGGTGGCCTAAAAGCCACCACTCCCTCCTCGTTCGCTTCCTTTGTATCGCCCAGACTCTAGCGCAGCCCCATCATCTTTGCCACGGCCCGGTCGACCATGCGGGTAGGCAGCAGCCGCGGGAGGGTCCACTCGCGAAAGCGGCGGGGGATGACCTCGTAGCGCAGCTTCGGCTTCGGGCTTGTGATTGCGTGCCAGGCCGCATCGGCGACGCGCTCCGCAGGCAAGCCTCTCTGGCCGATCTTTACGGTCTCTTCACTGAACTTCGGCAGCGCCTTGCCGTAAGCGGTGTCGCGGCAGAGGTCGAGGTTGCTCATCTCCCGCTTGTCCCAGATGGGTGTCACGATCGCACCCGGCGCGATGATGCTGACCTCGATGCCGAAGAGCATCAGTTCGCGACGCAGCGCCTCTGACATGCCTTCCAACGCGTGCTTGGATGCGCTGTACGGCCCCAGAAACGGGACCGCGAACTTGCCCGCGACCGACGACATCTGCGCGATGCGGCCGGGCTTTCCTTGCCGCGTGCGGTCTGCACCCAGCAGCGGCGCAAAGACCTGCGTGACGCGTGCCGGCCCGAAGAAGTTGATCTCCATCTGCAGGCGAAGCTGCTCCATCGGGATGTGCAGCAGCGGCCCGACGATGACGACACCGGCGTTGTTGACCAGTCCACCCAGCGTGCGACCCCCAAGTGCGGCGGCCACCTGGTTCGCGGCTGCATCCATCGCCGCGGCATCCGTCACATCGAACAGCAGCGGAATCACGCCGAGCTCACGCTGCAGCCGTTCCCCGTCCTCCGGCTTGCGCACACTGCCGAAGACCTGCCAGCCTGCACGCGCAAAACGCTGCGCAATGGCATACCCGATGCCGGTGGATGCCCCTGTAATCACAATCGAACGCTGCTCGGCCATCGCTTCTCCCTTGTTGTACGTGGTACGTCTTCAACATGTACACCGTACACCTTTACGGATTCGGCGGCAATCTTCTTGGTGTGTCGCGTTACAGTGGGAACTGTGCCGGCCATTGCGAAAACCGACCGCGAAGCGATCCTGAAGGCGGCACTTGCGCGTATCGACGCCGGTGGCATGGCCGCGCTTTCGCTGCGGTCGCTGGCTGCGGACATCGGCATTGCGACGAACGCGATCTACCACTACTTCCCGACACGGGCGCATCTTGAGGCGGAGCTCGCCGGCGAAGCGGCGG
>CAXTJS010000140.1:3890-7783 GCA_964244605.1 uncultured Terriglobus sp.
TGCTGCTTCTCGCCGTGCAGAAAGGCCTGCGGACGAGTCGTGACCGGCCTCGCATTGAGGCACTCAGCCATGCCTACCTGACGTTTGCGCGCAGGCGGCCGCACCTGTATGACCTCATGGGCGTGCAGGCTTGTGAAATTTCAGACAACACGTCGGGCAACGACACGCTATGGGACCTGGTCGTCGCCGAGGCGGCGCAACTGCATGGCGCGGAGGACGCAGAGAGTGCGGCGATGTCGCTCTGGGCGCTGCTGCACGGTGCCATCGCGCTTGAGCGCGCAGGCAAGCTCGGCGGCATGAAGCCGGTTGACTCGGTGCAGTTCGGCCTCGATGCGTGGGTGAAGGCGGCTTCCGCCAAGGCACGGTAACTCATCGTCACAATGAGGTGAGCCACCCGTGTGCACTCCTCAGAAAAGCCCGCTCGTAGAATGAACGTATGCCGTTTCCCGTAACACGCATGCGCCGCCTGCGCCGTACCGAAGCGATGCGCTCGCTGGTGCGGGAAACCTCCCTGCGCCCGTCTGCGCTGATCTACCCGCTCTTCATCTGCCCAGGCGAAGGCGTGCGGAAGCTGGTCGGCTCGATGCCCGGTGTGTTCAATCTGTCGATCGATGAGGCGGTGAAAGAAGCCGAGGCGTGTGCCGCGCTCGGCATCGGCGGGCTGCTGCTCTTCGGCCTGCCCGCGCAAAAGGACGAGCTCGGCACCGGTGCCTACGATCCGAACGGTATCGTGCAGGAGGCGCTGCGCACCTTCAAGCGCAATCGCGCGCTCGACTCGCTGGTGCAGATCGCGGATGTTTGCCTCTGCGAGTATACCAGCCACGGACACTGCGGCGTGCTCACCCGCGACGGCGGCCACGTGCACGTGGAGAACGATGCATCGTTGCCGCTGCTCGCGAAGACGGCCGCGTCGCTCGCCGAAGCCGGTGCCGACATCATCGCGCCCAGCGACATGATGGACGGCCGCATCGCCGCGATGCGTGCCGCGATGGACGCCGCCGGCCAGCACGACACGCCCATCCTCAGCTACGCGGCCAAGTTCGCCTCGGCCTTCTACGGGCCGTTTCGCGATGCCGCCGACTCCGCCCCGCAGGAGGGAGACCGCCGCGGCTACCAGATGGACGCGGCCAACGCACGCGAGGCGATGCGCGAGATCGAGCTCGACGTGGAGGAGGGTGCCGACATGCTGCTGATGAAGCCCGCCGGGCCGTACCTCGACATCATCCGCATGGCCCGTGACCGCTTCGACCTGCCGATGGGTGCCTACCAGGTCTCCGGCGAGTACAGCATGCTGCACGCCGCCTTCGAGCGTGGCTGGCTCGACCGCGACCGCGCCATGCTGGAGAGCCTCTTGAGTATTCGCCGCGCCGGTGCGGATTTCATCGTGACGTATTTTGCGAAGGATGCTGCGAAGCTGCTGGGCTGAAGTAACTCGTGCTGCTAGCAGTGGTGCCCGCAGCCAGCCGGCTTTGAAAGGGCACGGCTTCAGCCGTGCCAAAAACGCTTGCTCACAAGCACGCGCGGTCTAAGCTCTACGCGCGGAACAGGTAGGATCAGTCCGCGCGATCCTCAGCTATGAGCGATGGCACCGTCCTGCAGGTACAGAGGGCATGCCACGAGTTCAATCAGCTTCGGTGAACGTCTCATACGGCTCAAGCAGCCATTGCAACGTAATCTCCCGGCCAGGTAAGTCCTCAAAAACGTCTGCGAATGGAATGGACAGACCGACCTCGGCGATTTCCAACTTCTCATCCTCGTCTACCTGTCTCAGGAATCCGTTGTGCATCGCCCATGCCTCTTGTCGGTAAGGATCGAGTACCCAGATGTTCTTGACACCGAGTTGCCGGTAATCTGCAACTTTCTCAGCGGCGTCTGCGATGGTCTCGTGCTGCAGGACCTCTACGCAGAGCAGAGGTGGAGTGACGAGAACCTGCTCATTTTGACTTCCCCGATTCAGCAGAGCGAAGTCGATGCAGCGGAAGCGATCTTCCCGGATCTTTGCCCGCACTGAGATGCAGCCGTAAGCCGTCTCTTGGTGTTGTGTTGCCCCCACAAGATTGCTAACCACGATGCTGTGCGGCATGAGGCCCAGTTCGCGCTCAATTGCAAAGCCATCCACGTAGTCGCGGTCCGGTCGCCAGAAAGTCCGCAGATAGGTTTTGACCGGCATCGCGAGTGGCGGCATGCCACAGTTTGATGCCGGAAGCACCGCGCATCCAGCGTCTTGACGCAAAGCGTAAACTTGAATTGTTGCGTGGACCGAGGTCCGCGCCAGGCAGTGCCGCTCCGCAGCGAGCGGTGAGACTGCGGTTTTGGGAGAAGTTCTCGTGGCAGATTCAGTATTTGATGTGGCCGTGATCGGTGGCGGTCCGGCTGGGTATTCCTGCGCGTTTCGCGCGGCGCAGTACGGCTTGAAGGTTGCGCTGATTGAGAAGTCTGACAAGCTGGGCGGCACCTGCCTGCATGTGGGCTGCGTGCCCACCAAGGCCATGCTCTTTTCGGCGGAGATCTTCGATCACGCCAAGGAAGGCGGCATGTACGGCATCGACGGCATCGGCGGCGGCACGGTCAACTGGCCGCAGGTGCTGAAGCGCAAGGGCGACATCGTCAGCAAGCATACGGCGGGCCTGCAGTATCTGGTAAAGAAGAACAAGGTCACGCTCCTGCGCGGGCTGGGCACGCTGACCGGCGGCGCGAAAGACGGCGTGTTCACTGTCGGCGTCGAAAACGATGGCCAGAAGAGTGACGTCAAGGCGAAGAAGCTGGTGCTCGCCACCGGCTCAGACGCGCGCATGATTCCGGGTTACACGCCGGACGACACGATCCTGACGAACGTCGAGATCCTCTCGCTGGACCGGATGCCGAAGTCGCTCGTCGTCATCGGCTCGGGCGCGGTCGGCGTGGAGTTTGCGTCGGTCTTCAACAGTTTCAACGTGCCGGTGACCATCATCGAGATGGCTGATCGCGTGGTGCCTGCGGAAGACGTCGAGATCTCCAAGGAGTTCCTGCGCCAGTACAAGAAGAAGGGCATCACCGTACACACGTCCGCCAAGATGGACAAGATCGAGAAGACGGCGGACGGCGCAAAGGTGCACTTCGCGACCAGCGATGGCAAGGACAACATTCTTGAGACGGACAAGGTGCTCATCGCCATCGGTCGCGCACCGCGCACCGCCGGGCTGAACCTAGAGTCCACGAAGATCGAGATGGACCGAACCTCAATCAAAGTGGATGAGCACATGGAGACGGCCGAACCCGGCATCTACGCCATCGGTGATATCGTCGCCGGCCTGCCGCTACTGGCACATGGCGGAGCGATGGCGGGCGCGGTCACCGCGGCGCACATTGCCGGCAAGCCCTACAAGGCGATCACGCGCAACCGCATCCCGGCGTGCACCTACTGCGAGCCGCAGATCGGCTCCGTTGGCCTGAATGAAGCGCAGGCTCGTGAGATGGCCGCCGACAAGGGCTGGACGATCAAGGTCGGCAAGTTCCCGCTCGCCGGCAACTCAAAGGCAACGATCCTGAACGCGCACGACGGCTTTGTGAAGGTCATCACCGACGAGAAATACGGCGAAGTGCTCGGCGTACACATCATCGGCCCGTATGCGACGGAGCTCATCGCCGAGGCCGTCGTCGCCATCGAGTCGGAGATGACGATCGACGAGCTGATGTTCACGCAGCACGCGCACCCGACGTTGAGCGAGAGCCTGCTGGATGGTTTCTCATCGGTGAAGGGAATGAGCCTGAACGCTTAGAGTTCTTCCTTTTCGGTGTTATTCAGCCTCTCTATAAAGGGTTATTTGGACCGGACCCTGAGCTTGCCGAAGGGGAAGCGGAGAAACCTGCTGTTCCTTTCAGAGCCGTTGCCGCTCCGGGCAAACAGCAGGTTT